>CAZOBQ010000016.1:0-27649 GCA_964578155.1 uncultured Lentisphaeria bacterium | reverse complement strand
AACCGCCGACACGGGGATTTTCAGTCCCCTGCTCTACCGACTGAGCTACCTGGCCTAAATCAATTCGCAATTTCAAATTAAGAATTACGAAGTGATCCTTAAAAAGAGCGCGCAATAATAAGATGAGGGCACACCTCGCACAATATCTATTTTCCTGCTATTTCGTTGATAGTAATCCAGGGAATGTCAACCGTATTGAAAATATATTCCCAGCCTGTCAAAATTCGTCTTCGGCCGATGGAACTAAACAGGCCAATTAACTCACCCTCAACGTTAAAAATGGGAGCACCACTGATCCCACGCAAAGGAATGGCTCCGGCTCGCGGCAAGAGTAAGTGTCGGTCAACTCGATGCTGTTCAGAGACTATACCAAGGGGGTAATGCCTCCCAAATTCCTCTTCCCTGACCCTGACTACCCCGCCATTCTTGTTTACACCCATACCACCAGGGTAACCCATGATCAAAAGCTGACTTTTATTATCCACTTTTGGCAAGGGAATAGGCTCGGAATACTGAAATGAATTTGGTGGACGTAGAATAGCCCAATCCACGACAGGTTTGCTTTCATTATCATAGATTAAACTATTCAATAAAACAGGAATCTCAGTTCCAGCGATTGTGCGAATTCTGATAGCCAAAATTTTACCATCATCAATGACAAGACCATGACCCACCGTGAGGACAATTTTGCCGCCATTTAGAATGATCCCAGACTGCTGAGCCTGCTCCTTCTCACCATCATCATATTCAATATCGATAAACACCATGACCGTTTGTTCACGGAGAGATAACCACGCATTATTTAGGGTGCTATCTTGGTCTAGAGCTTCCTGAAATCGAGAATGGCCTGTTTGAAATAGATCAGAGATTTCCACCACTTGTTTTTCATCTGATGCGACTGCCAAGGGAGGATAAGGAGAACAAGCTGTGAAACTTAAGATGACAATTACTAATATTAACATCAGGGGTATATGTGTTGATTTGTGAATCATACTTAAAATTTCTCCCCCTTTTGTTCTCGGATTTGGCTCCCCACTGGACGGATTCTTCCCCAAATACTGAAAATAATGGTCATCACTGCGAGTACCTGAACAACTGAACTCCAAAACCCAAACATGTCTGCCAGGCCACGTACATTGTATCCCTGAAATATTTCTGCAACAAAACGGCTCATGGTTGCGCTTGTATATATCCAATAACTCACTCTAACTACATCTGGATTATAATTCTTGTCATCCTTCCTTGCTCTTGGAAAAAACCAGATCGCAACTCCCAGGATCATCATGAGCATCCCACCCATGAGCAGAACATGGTAATGAGCCTGAATTAAAGTATATGGAAGAGCCCAGCCAAAGATTTTTGCTCCATAGATATACAGACCTGATACTATCCCCAGAATAAAGAAGGCAAAGGAGGTTTTTATAAAATATCGTGCTGTTGTAAACATACTTTCAGTCTCCTTTTGGACGATGTCAAAAGATATTAATGTAAATTTTGTATATTCAGCCTTATAAAAAGAAGATGTTTTACTCATAGACAAAGTGTGTATTTTGCATCATGAATAACGAAAAGATCCAGTTAAAGGACTTCAGCCTGAGTGAGATGGAAGACTGGGCAAAGGGAATGGGTGAGCAGGCCTTCCGAGGACGGCAATTGTTTCAGTGGATCTGGGAAAAAGGAATTGTAGAATTTTCACAGATCACAAACCTTTCTAAATCATTTATTCAACAACTTGAAGAGAAATGCAGCCTGGATAGCAGTACTATTGATCAGGTTCAGACTTCATCCAATCAGGGAACCTCCAAATTCCTAATAAAACTGAATGACGGAAAATTTATTGAGACTGTTCTTATTCCGGAAGAAAGACGAGTCACGGTATGTCTCTCATCTCAAGTCGGGTGTGCACTAGATTGTGATTTCTGCGCCACAGGGAAAATGGGCTTGAAACGTAATTTGAGTAGTGGCGAGATCGCAGATCAATTACTCCATGTCCGCCGCTTTAGTGATCGTCCCATTACAAATATTGTCTTTATGGGAATGGGGGAACCCTTTCATAACTACGACCAAGTGATTCGTGCTGCAAATATTCTTAATTCTGATCTTGGCTTTGCTCATGGGGCTCGAAAGATCACAATATCCACCAGCGGTATGGTACCACAGATCATTCGTTTTGCAGATGAAGGACTTCGTTATAAACTGGCAGTAAGTCTTAACGCAAGTAACGACTTGGGTCGCACCCAGATCATGCCCATAAATAAAAAATGGCCCATTACCGACCTAATAAAAGCATGTAAACACTATACACAAAGTTCAAAAAATATGCTGACCTTTGAATATGTGCTGCTCAATGAAGTCAATGACGGTATTGGGGATGCAAAGCGCCTTTTGAAGATTGCAAACCAGGTATTCTGCAAAGTAAATGTCATCCCATACAACGAGGTTGCTGAGGGCTATGCTCGACCTTCAAAAAAACGAATTACTACCTTTCTAGATACATTGGAAGGATCACAGTTTCCTGTTACCGTTCGTTGGAGTCAGGGAGACGATATTGATGCAGCTTGTGGTCAATTAAGTACAGCTGCTCAGTCAGGGGATAGGGATTCTCTTGAATCATAAAACCACTATAATTAGTCTTTGCGATCCTGAGCACTTCGGCTTTGCTCTGTATAAACTACGTCGAAGGAGAAGCAATCTCAGGTTTGGGATCGCCGCAGTTGTTAAATTCCCTCGCGAAGACAGACTTGGGATAGATAAGATATGATCAATAAAGCAATAGCAGAAATTCGAAAAAGAGGTGAGTTTAAGGCAAGGATCGCTTTGGTCTTGGGCTCTGGTCTTGGCAATTTTGTTGACACCTTAAGCCAAACCACTCGAATCCCTTTCTCCGAAATTACGGGCTTTCCCATCTCTACTGTTGAGGGTCATTCAGGTGAAATCGTGCATGGCTATTTGAATGGAATTCCACTACTGGTAAATTCAGGCAGGGTTCATTTTTATGAAGGTTACTCAATCGATGAAGTTGTTTACCCCATACAAATTCTGAATGCTCTTGGTGCTGAAACTATCATTCTGACCAATGCTGCAGGAAGCATCCGAGAGGATTTCCCACCTGGCGATCTCATGCTGATCACGAAACTGTTTAATCAAACAGGTCGATCTGTTTATGGAGATGATCCTGAACCGATTACTATATTCAATCCGGATTCTCTGGAAAAAGTGAACCTGGCCGCTAAAGAAGCAGGTATCCAGCTTAAAACAGGATCTTATGCCGGTTTGAATGGGCCTTCATATGAAACACCAGCCGAAATTCGCTTCCTTCGACTGAAAAAGGCCGATGCGGTAGGCATGTCCACCGTGCATGAAAGTATGGCAGCCTATAAAATGGGTATGGACGTATTGGGAATCAGTTGCCTTACCAATTTTGCAGCCGGTATTTTAGACCAGCCTCTGAATCATAAAGAAGTTATGGAAACCGGTCTTCGGGTTCGTGATGACTTCGCGAAATTATTAGCACAGACGATCAAGTCTATCGCTTAATCTATAGGGGCTAGACCTTCATTAGCCTTCCTCTTTACTCCGCATAAAAAGAGCAACATATCAATCTGATATAGCACTATATCGAATTGATGCTAACTTGGAGAGCTTTTTGATGGTTTATGAAGTCCACTATATAATGATATCACCATGTTAAACAGTAGGTTATCATAGTTCCCTTTCATTGTGGCATGGCTATTGAACTTGTGTAAGGCAAATGAATTGGACAGAAACAATGAAAACGGAAAACGATAGATTAGAAAGGAAACTTATCATGAAGAGAACAACTCAAAGCGCAGCTTGGAATTCAGCCTCTGGAACGCTCATGGCAATAGCCAACGCGGGAGCTCTAATTACAGCTATTGTTCTAACTGTATCATTCCTCGTAGCAACCCCTGTATTTGCACAAGACACCGAAGATACAAGCAATATTAAAGTTGAATTAAGAGAAGTTGAGCATGAACTAGGTCAGGCCGCTCTAGAAATCCAAAAGGCCTTAGATGATGCTGGTATAGATACTGGATTCAAAATCAATATCGATCATGAAGATGATAGTCCACGTCCTAAACTGGGTGTGTATTTAAGTGACATGGATTTTGAAGATGCATATAAAATGCGTTACCCATATCCACATGGTGTTTTGGTAGATGGTACCGTCCGCGGTGGTAATGCCGACATGGCTGGAATCATTGATGAGGACATCATCATGTATTTTGATGGAACTAAGGTCTTGTACGAAGATCATCTTGTACGGTTGATCAAGAGTAAGCATTTCGGAGATCAAGTTACTGTTGTTTTTTGGAGAGACGAAGCCCAGGACAGCGTTCATGTAACTTTTGCAGTTCCGACTAAAAAGGAAAAAGATAAAGCCTTAGCCGTTGTTAAAGAAAAAGCGGACAAGAAAAAGCGTAAAAATTCCCGCGGTTTTGGTGGTGGTGGATTTACCCCAATGCTAGTTGAAGATCAGTTTAGTGACGTTGCAGATTTAATGACCGAACTTGGTCTTGCAAATACACCTTTCCGAGATGAAGGCATTGTGTTATGGGGTGGCTCAGGACAAGGTTATGTTGGTAATGGCTGGTTTCTAGGTGGTTTTGGAAATGCTGGTGGCCTTTCAAACAATAAGACAGTAACTCATAGTGACGGAGTAACATCGGTTGAACGTAAGATCGATTTTGTCATGGGCTTTGGTGGCTTGACCATTGAAAAGAGATTTGCTCCATTTTCATTTGCAACTATCGGTGGAGGTGTTGGTCTTGGTGGCGGCGGGATGACCATTTCCGTTACACAGGATGAAGGAGATTTTGACTGGACCAAACTCAATGATCAACTGATTGACACGAAGAGTACTTCAGTAAGTTTTTCAAAAGCATATTTTATTGCTCATCCCCGTGCTAATGTCATGATCAAACTTACACCATGGATGCGACTCAAAGCAGAATATGGTTACATGTATGGATACTCCTTTTCAGATGGATGGAATACAACATTGAATGGTGGATCCATTGACAAGCAAAGTGAAACCTATGAGCTAGTCAACAGTCCAAATACACCGCTGGAAGCTAGTACAATCTCACTAGGACTCTGGTTTGGATTCTAAGTAACACTTAATTGTTAAAGCATATCAAGCCGATATCATACGATGTCGGCTTGATATGTTAATTATATACAGGTGACATCCGACTATGACACTCACGATGTACCACAGAAATAAAGCCAATCAGGCTCAGGCCTAGTGTTTCAGTTCTTAGCTGATAAGCTGGGTGCTGGAGCCCTCATTGTATCTCAATTACTGCTTACGGCTGTGATTGGGACCGACCCCTATTTTCAGGACGTGAGTCTGGAAGTGAACGGAGACCGCTTATATTGTTCAGCAGAACTAGCTGAGAGCTTTACTCCTGATCTAGACATATTGCTTCAATCTGGAGATACCATCACGATCCATTTTGAGGTTGATCTGGTGAACTTGAATACAGATTCAGTGGTTGCCCTCGCAGATTGGGAGCATCAATTTATCTATTCCATCCTTGAAGATGAATATATGGTTTATCGGGCAGAAGCCTCTAGACCAAAAAAAACGACCAATTTTGAGGAGGCCCGCCAAGAGTGGGTAAGCATCGACAAAGCGCTCTTTTGCAGGATGCGAGTGATGGAGAATGATCAAGAATATTATTTAAGAATTTCCGCCTACATGGATGAGATTTCAATTCCTGGAATCACCAGGAATGTAAATTTAATGTCCTATTGGAACAAGGTTCGACCCAGCCATAGTTCAGAGCCGTTTATGAAAAGGCAGTTAGTACAATGAGTTTGAAAATGCCATCATTTAGAACACAGATCATTGTTCTGGTCAGTCTGATAACCCTAGTTGCCGGTCTGCTCATGCGTGAATTTTTTGTGAGCAATCTTTCATCCTATCAGGATCAAATTTCAGAATTGTCTACAAAAGAAAAAGCACGTGATATATACAGTAACTACAGTCATACCATTGATTCTTCACGAGTTGAAAGTTTTAATCAGGAAATTGAAGGTATCCTGAGAGATCTGCAAAAGATTGAGATAGCCGGTGATTTTTATAGCCGGGATATTGAACGTTACTCAATCGGAATTGTGGTTCTTATGGTAATCCTGGTAGGCATAATCTTTCTCTTACTCTTTATGATGATTACCCGCCCCTTGGCTCGACTTCTCACGGCAACCGAGAAGTTAAAAAAGGGCAATTTTGAGATTCGACTTAAAGAAAGTCAGTATTCTCCTCTAAATAGTTTGATCGTCTCATTTAATGGTATGGTTAATGAGTTAAATGAGAATCGAGAAAAATTGATTGAGGCCGAGAAACAGACGATTTGGAAAGAGATGGCACGAGCAATGGCTCATGAGATCAAGAACCCATTGACACCCATACGTCTAGCAGCTCAGAGATTAGAGGCTAAATATTACGAAGGGTCGGATGATATTTCAGCGATATTAGAAAAATCCATGGGCATCATTAATGAGGAAGTCGATAATCTCCAATCTTTGGTAAATGCGTTTTCTGGTTTTGCTAAAATGCCTGAAGCAAATTTTGAAAATTATAATCTGAATCAACAGCTAACGGACATCAGTCATCAGTATTCTGACGATGCCCAAATTGACCTGGAAATGGATGAGGAATTAAAGTTCATCAGGGCTGATATGATGCAGATGAAACAAGTTCTTGTGAATTTAATCCAGAATGCTATTCAAGCTTGTCCCGGAGAGCCTCACATAGCTTTAAAAACTCAGGTAAAGGATAAAACCTGCATGATCAGTATTCAGGATCATGGAAACGGAATTCCCGATGAGGATCTTTCAAAAATATTCGAACCGTATTTTACGACCAAGAAAAAGGGTACTGGGCTTGGCTTGGCAATTGTCCAGCGAATTATTCGCCAGCATGGGGGAGATATTGAAGCCCAGAGCGAACCGGGGAAAGGGTCAATCTTTATCATTAGTCTTCCCTGTAACCATGAGAACTAAATTAGACTTAAGCGAAGAGATAGGGTGACAAGATGCTAGAACATAAAATTAAAATACTAATCGTTGATGATGAGAAAAACATTCGTCTCACCTTAAGGGATATTCTTGAGGATGATGGCCATGAGGTTCTGGAGGCTGGTTCTGGGGAAGATGGGCTAAGCACGCTAAAGAAGCAGAATGTCGATTTGGTACTGCTTGATGTCCGCTTGCCGGGAATGGATGGCATCGAAGTCTTGAAAGCAATCAGGGACTTGGACGAGAGTCTTGACGTAATTATGATTTCTGGACACGCTACTGTTGGAACAGCGGTTGATGCTTTACGGATCGGTGCTTATGATTTCCTGGAAAAACCACTATCGCTTGCCAGAGTTAAGCTAGCCATCCGGAACCTATCTGAAAAACAATCCCTGAGTAAGAAATCTGCTCTGGTTCAGCAAACTCAAAAAGACAAATACAATTTGATCGGTGGCTCTCCTCAAATAGGAAATGTGCTGGATACAGCACAACGTGTTGGCCCAACGCAAGCCAAGGTCTTGATCAGAGGAGAAAGTGGAACAGGCAAGGAGTTGGTCGCTCATGCGATCCATGCGGCTTCAGCTCGTGCTGAGGAGTCTTTTGTAAAATTTAACGCTGCCGCTATTCCATCAGAGTTGGTTGAGAGTGAACTTTTTGGACACGAAAAGGGAGCCTTTACAGGAGCTGTTGGTCAGAAAAAGGGTAAGATCGAGATGGCCCATAGTGGGACATTATTTCTGGATGAGATCGGTGATATGAGTCTTTCCGCTCAGGCAAAAATTCTACGAGTCCTGGAAGATGGCAAATTTGAAAGGGTGGGAGGAACCCAAACCCAGTCCGTGGATATCAGGCTCCTTGCCGCGACCAATAAACCTTTAGAGGAGATGGTCTCTACTGGAAAATTTAGAGAGGATCTATTCTATAGGCTGAATGTGGTCCCCATCAATTTACCCCCACTTCGGGAACGAGAAGGGGATATCAAAATTTTGTTAAAACACTTTTTGGCTCACTATGCTGCAGAGTTAAGTCTGCCACCTAAACATTTTTCCAGAGATGCCCTAAAGATGCTTTCTGATTATTCATTTCCAGGGAATATTCGGGAATTAAGGAATCTTGTGGAGAGGCTGTATATCCTGAGCCCTAGTACTGAGATCGATATACCTGAAGTCAAACCACATTTGAATCAAGTGGTCTCTTCTGAGGGCGATGCTGCTATCTTTACTGAGACAAAACCATTCACAGAAGCAAAAAGATTATTTGAAGAGCGGTTCCTCGAATCACAATTGAGGCAGCATGCTGGAAATATTAGCCGTACGGCTAAGAGTTTAGGTATGCAACAATCTAATCTATCCAGAAAACTCAAAGAACTGGGCCTGGGAAAATCATAATTAGGGATTTGGTAGATTAAATTATTCATGATAATTATTATCATAAAGCATTGAATATTTATAGACTTGAATTAGAATGTCTGAGTGTAACAATGCACTGGGTGGGATTATTAGAAAACGTTTCATGCAGCCCAAATGAATTAGATATTTTTAGAGAAGTAGGAAACCCGGTAAAACCTTATGAAATTTACTAACATAATCCTTATAATATTGCTTAGTGTCACCATCGCAATAGCCGATACCGACAAGAAAAGTGTCCAAACCCAAAAGACCACAACTCCTCCTGTTATTGATGGGATTGTAGATGATGCTGTGTGGGATCTCGTCCTCCCAGCAACAGATTTTTTCAGGTTCATACCTGAAAGCGGAGGTCCAGCTCCTGTCAAAACAGAAGTAAAATTTTTGTATGATGACCTTGCACTGTATGTGGCTGCAACCATGTACACGGATGATTCTCAAATTATTCCTAGACAGTTAGGAAAACGTGATGATGACGATGTAGTAGCTGATTGGTTCGGTCTGTGGATTAGTCCATTCAATGATGGCGCCAATGAGGTGAATTTCAGGGTGACTGCTGCTGGAGTGCAGATCGATAGAAAGATCAGCCCCAACGGATCAGACGGTAGTTGGAATCCAGTTTGGACAAGTGACTTGTCATTTCATGAGCAGGGTTGGTCAGTTGAAATAGCCATTCCTTTCAGCCAAGTTAGGTTTCCAGCTAAAGATATTCAAACATGGGGACTGAATATGGCGCGCTACCGTGCTACTGAAAGAGATGTTCATACCTGGACTGAAATAGATGTATCAAATAGCAATTTAGCCCAACAAGCCGGAGTGCTGCACGGGATCGAGAACATTGAGACGCCCTTGCGCCTTTCTTTTACTCCTTATGCATCAACTTCAATGGATCATTATCCCTACGACGAACCTGGAAAGAGCAATTTTTCCACCTCGTACCGTGGAGGGATGGATCTTAAATATGGTATTAATGAGAGTTTTACCCTCGACATGACTCTTATTCCCGATTTTGGGGAAGTTCAATCCGATAATGAGGTGCTAAATCTATCGCCCTTTGAGGTCCGATATGATGAGCATAGACCGTTTTTTAACGAGGGGACTCAACTGCTACGCAAGGCAGGTATTTTCTATTCCCGCAGGGTTGGCTCTCAACCCCGTAGGTATTGGGATGTTGAGGATGAAGCAGTGCTTAAGCCGGGTGAATCAGTTAGATCAAATCCAAATGAAACCCAGCTCTACAACGCCACTAAGATTACGGGTCAAACCGTGAATGGAATTGGATTGGGTTTCTTTAATGCGGTAACAGCCCCTGTGCACGCCAGTATTGAGGATTCCCTGGGCCAAGAGCGAGAGTATCTTACCAATCCGCTAACCAATTACAATTTGGTCGTCGTGAGTAAGAATTTGAACAATGGATCAGAATTCAGCGTCATCAACACAAATGTGCAGAGATTCTCAGGTGATGACACTACAGATGATTTCCGTGATGCTAATGTCATTGGTTTTGAAACCAGACTACTCACCAAAGACTCGAAGTGGGAGTTTGAAGCAAGTGGTGCCTTCAATACCCTTAGCTATCCTGATAGCGTTTCTACGGGATATAAATATCATTTTGATGTCTCAGAAGAGGAGGGCATGTTTCGGTATGGAACTGGGATGGGTGTTGAAAGTGAACACTTTAATCCCAACGATCTGGGATTCCTCCGTCAGACGAATGAGCTTGTTCAATTTGCCTGGGCACAGATCCGAACGCTTAAGCCTGTTTGGATACTCAACGATGCCAACCTGGAAATTTCTGAATCCTATGCCTGGTTGTATGAACCTCGGCTTTATTCAAGCTTTAATGTTGAAGCTAACTGGAATGTGACTTTTAAGAATTACATGTCCACAGGTGGTGGTTTAGGCATAAAGCCAAAAGAAATCCATGACCATTATGAGCCTCGCGTGGACGGAAGATTCTACGTAATTCCCGGACATGCTTTTGGATATATGTGGATTGGCTCCAATTCCAATAAACCATTTTCGATCAGTGGCTGGGGTGGTACTTCCACCACTAATGCACAAGGGACCAAATGGAAAGGGATGGGTCTGAATCCCAGCTGGAGAGTCAATAATCAGATTCAAATCAATTATTCCTTTGATATGGATAATATGAAAGACGATCATGCCTTTGCGGAATTCGATACGCTTGACAATCCGGTATTTGGTCGAAGAGATCAACTAACCATCACGAATAGTATATATTCTAAATTCATATTTAGCCGCAATCTAGAATCTGATCTCAGAATACGTTACTACCGCTCTTCGGTTGATTATCATGAATATTTTAATTTGCTTGAGGATGGTTATCTGGAATCTAGAGTATATGAGGCGGATCTGGATCAGGTCTATAATGCCTTTACGGTTGACGCGGTCATGAACTGGAGGTTTGCTCCTGGTAGTGAATTAACCCTGACATGGAAGAATGCCATTTTCATTGATGGATCAGATACGGATATAAGTTTCTTTGATGATCTACGAGGATTACGTACTGAGGATCAGAATAATAGCCTTTCTCTCAAATTGCTATATTATCTGGATGCCTGGGATATAAAACACCGCTTTCAATAAGAGGTAATCACACATGAATCAGAGTAATGTCGTAGAGAAATGGATCAAAGCCTTTAATGCTGGTGACGTAGATGCACTTACCCAACTCTATTCTAAAGATGCCATTAATGATCAGGTCGTATTTACCGAGCCTGTGAGAGGGCGTGATGAGATTCGAGCAATGTTTGAAATCGAATTTCAAAGAGCAAAAATGATCTGCATCAAAGAGAATATATTAGTCTCAGGAGATTGGGTTGTTCTTGAATGGAGTGATCCCATAGGTTTAAGAGGGTGCGGTTTTTTCAAGATCAAGAATGGTTTGATTAATCTACAAAGAGGCTATTTCGACCAGTTAACTTTCTTCAAAATACAAAACCTACCCATCCCTAATAATTACTTAGATCGCTAAACCCCCCTTGAAACAAACCTCTACGTCCAGAAAGTCTCTAGCATTTAACATCACCCGTTAATATGTTCCACTATGGCATAATCCTTGCCTAAGTCAAGTACTTGGAAAAGGAGACTATTTTGTATAGAATAATAAAAGCAGAATTCATTGCCCCAAATGTGAAAAGCTTTCTTATAGAAGCGCCACATATTGCCAAAAAAAGACAGGCTGGGCAATTTGTCATATTACGGGTTCATGATAAAGGTGAACGAATTCCCATTACCATTGCAGATTCAAATCCGGATGAGGGCTGGATCAATATTATTGTCCAGGGCTTAGGGAAGACAAGTGCACATCTCAATACGCTTGAGACCGGTGATCATCTTCAAGACTTGGTAGGCCCACTAGGCCTTCCTACTCATATCGAAAACTGGGGTACTCTAGTATGTATCAGTGGTGGTGTTGGAACCGCGGAAGCCCTTCCTATCGCAGCCGCCGGAAAAGCCGCTGGGAATCGTGTCATCTCCATTATTGGGGCTCGTAACAAAGACTTGCTCATTGCTGAAGGTCAAATGGAGGAAGTTGTAGATGAAGTTAGAATTTCTACGGACGATGGATCTGCAGGTAGACACGGGCTGGTAACAGATGTTCTAAAAGACCTCATGGATGAAGGCGTCACTCCTGACATGATCGTGGCTATTGGACCTTTGCCAATGATGGCCGCTGTCTCGAATCAGACTGAAGCCATGGAAATACCCACTATGGTCAGCCTGAATGCAATTATGGTTGATGGTACAGGGATGTGTGGTGCATGTCGGGCGACTGTGGGAGGCAAAACAGTTTTTGTCTGCGTTGATGGGCCTGAATTTGATGGACATCAGGTTGACTTCAAGGAATTGGGAATGCGTCAGAAAATGTACAAGAAGCAGGAAGCTGAATCACACAAATGTTTCCTCGAGAGACAGATGAAAAAAGTTAAAGCTGAACAGCTTGCTGAGGGAGTTGGATGATGAGACGTGAACAGCCCAAATCATTCAATACAATACCAGTAAAAGAACGACTAACTATTACTCGGCAATCCATGCCGGAGCAGGATGCAGGTGAGCGGAGCGCTAATTTTTTAGAAGTTAATCTTGGTCTCACGCCAAAGCAGGCGGTGATTGAAGCTCAGCGTTGTATTGAGTGTAAAAACCCCACCTGTATGGAAGGCTGTCCAGTAAGCATTAAGATTCCTGATTTTATTCAATTGATCTGTAATGAAGACTTCCTGGGTGCAGCCAATAAGATTAAAGAGGACAATTCTCTTGCTGCTGTTTGTGGACGTGTCTGCCCACAGGAAACCCAGTGTGAAGAGGTTTGTGTTGTGGGAAAACGATTTGAACCAGTGGCTATTGGCCGCTTGGAACGTTTTGTTGCTGACTATGCCTTGAAACATGGAAACGGCTCTATTAATGGAGTTGAAAAACCAAAACCCTCAGGACAAAAAGTTGCCATCGTTGGCTCTGGGCCAGCTGGCTTGGCCGCTGCCAGTGATCTTATTAAAGAGGGTCATGAGGTCACCGTATTTGAAGCCTTGCACGAATTTGGCGGAGTACTGGTCTATGGAATCCCTGAATTTCGTTTACCAAAAGCGATCTTACGAAAAGAGGTCGCCAACTTGGAGACTATGGGTGTAAAATTTGTTAAGAATTTTATCGTGGGCCGTACTATGAGTATTCAAGAACTCATGGAAGATGAGGGATATGATTCAGTTTTCTTGGGCTTGGGGGCAGGTCTACCACGTTTTATGAATATTCCTGGAGAAAATCTCAACGGTGTCTATTCAGCCAATGAATTTTTAACGCGCTCAAATCTTATGCGTGGATACGAATTTCCGGAATGGGACACACCTCTATATCGAGCCAAGCATGCCATTATTGTAGGAGGTGGTAACACTGCCATGGATGCTGTCCGAACTGCAAAGCGTCTGGGTGCGGATGAGGCTTCCATCGTTTATCGTCGTTCGGAAGAAGAAATGCCAGCTAGAAACGAGGAGATTCACCACGCTAAAGAAGAAGGCGTTGAGTTCATGAACCTGGTCAATCCGATTGAATTTATTGGTGATGATGAAGGCAATGTTGTTACGGCTAGATGTCTACGAATGGAGTTAGGTGAACCAGATGACTCCGGTCGTCGTCGTCCTGTACCCATGGAAGGTTCTGAATTCACCATGGATGTAGACATGGTGGTTATTGCTGTAGGTAATGGATCGAATCCGTTGATCGCTCAAACCACTCCGGAAATCACTACCAACAAATGGGGTAATATTGTTGCTGATGAAGATGGCCGAACATCCATGGAAGGTGTTTTTGCCGGAGGTGATATTGTCAGCGGTGGTGCTACTGTGATTTTGGCAATGGGTGCTGGAAGAAATTCTGCTGCAGCCATTAATGAATATTTGAAAACAAAAGTCTGGAGTGTTGCATGAGTTTAAAAGACGAAATCAGCTCAATGGATATGAATGAGATAGTTGATCTTTGTATCGATATGGAACAACAAGCTATCGACCTGTATGCTTTTGCGCGAGACCAGGCCAAAGATGAGGCAGCCCGGCAGAAATTTCAAGAATTGGTGGACATGGAAACGGTCCATAAAGTTGCTTTGCAGCAGTTTGATATTGAGGCATACCTGGAACTACCTCCGGCAAATTTGAAGGTGACTGATTATTTGATGGAACCTATCTTCAGTGAGAATTTGAATACTCAAGAGATTCTTATTTTAGCTGCCAAGCGGGAAGATAAAACTGCAAAGATGTATCAGGATCTGGCAGATCACTTCACAAATGACAAAAACTTGAATACATTCTTTCAGATGATGGCTGACGAGGAATTGCGTCATAAGCATGATTTGGAAACTGAGTACGAGAAAGAGTTTCTGCAAGAGGGTTGAAGCAATTCTTCTTTGCCACAGATTTTCACAGATTCACACGGGTAAATCGTTCAATAACAATTAATATCAATAACCCCGGGTTTCAACCCGGGGATTGAAAATCAACACAATCAATTGCTAACTGTTTTAACAGTTTAACGTTACTGAAAAATCCAGAGAATAAACCGTTAAAACGGTTGTACCTATTTAATGGGTATAAAAACACCCGACTGAAGTCGGGTGCTAGTGAAATTCATATAAAAATCCAGGCTGTAGCTTTAATTACATCTGCTCAGGGGCACTGATCCCTAAAATTCGCAAGCCATTTCTTAATGTGATCTGGACTGCTTCAAGCAAAGCCAATCGAGCTTTTGAAAGCTCAGGCTTATCAAGATCAACTACCTTATGCTCGGTGTAAAATTTATGAAGTGCAGTTGCCAATTCAAATAAATAGGTTGGCAGATGGTGTACTTCCAGACTCCTTAAACAATGATCAATCACCTCTGGGAATGTCAATGCCTGATTGATCAGGGCAATTGTGAATTCCTCATTTAGCAAAGACAGGTCAGCGCTTGCTGAGTCTGCTTCGAGTCCACGTTCCTTGGCTCGACGAAAGATACTTGAGATCCGAGCATGGGCATATTGAAGATAAAATACGGGGTTTTCATCAGTCTGACGTTTTGCTAGATCTAAATCAAAGTTCAAATGACTTGATGCGCTACGCATAATATAAAAATAGCGAACGACATCTGCGCCGACTTCATCAATGAGTTCATCCAGCGTAACAAAATTTGCTTTCCGGGTTGACATTTTGACAACTTCACCTGAGCGTAATAGGGTTACAAACTGATGGATCACAACATGGATATGCTCGTTTTTCAGGCCCATAACTTTCAAAGCTGAAAGCACATCAGGATATGCATCAATATGGTCAGCACCAAAAACATCAATGACTAGATCGAATCCACGGGCCACCTTTTCACGATGGTAGGCGATATCGGGTAGACGATAAGTGGGTTCACCGCTTGACTTTACCAGTACACGATCCTGCTCGATTCCCAATTCTGAAGTTTTAAACCAGGTTGCCCCATCTTTCTCATAGATCAAATCCTTTTTCCTGAGAATTGCGAGCACTTCATCAATCTTACCTGTTTCATAGAGGGAGCGTTCATTATAAAAAACATCGTGGCTGACGTTGATGCGTTCCAAGCTGGATTTAATGATTGAAAAAATGGATTGTTCGGCAAAATCTTTAAATAGAGCGACGTCAGTATCCATATCAAGGTTAGGACTTTTTGAGAGCAGCTCTTCAGCAACAGCAATCAGGTACTTGCCTTCATAGCCACCATCTGGTAGGAGAGAAGGTATACCTTTCAATTCAAAGTATCTGGCCTTTAAAGATTCTCCCAAAAGACGCATCTGGCGACCAGCATTATTGAAGTAATATTCGCGAGTTACATCATAACCAGACCAAGTCAGAATACTGGCAATAGTGTCCCCTAATACGGTCTGACGGCCATGTCCAACTGTTAGAGGACCAGTGGGATTTGCACTAACAAACTCAACCTGAGCTGTCTTCCCCTTGCCCTCCTCATTTTTCCCGTAGTCATCCTTTTTATCCAGAATATTCTGCAATTGAGCTGTCAGGTGGGTTGCTGACTGGAAGAAATTGATAAAACCTGGATTGACAATTTCGAATTTTTCAACCACGTTTGAGTCGTATTCCAAACCTGTCATTAATTCTTGGGCTATCTGACTAGGTGCTCTTTTTAGATCACGAGCCAAGATCATGGCAATGTTAGTTGACCAATCTCCATTTTCGATACTTTTGGGTCGTGAGAGTTGAAGTTGATCAGCGTCCCAGCCTAAAGACTTAAGACGCGTGGAGATTAAATTTTCTAAATAAGTAAACATGCCCCGCCATCGCTCGTTTTATAGATTATCAAATAGTGGGGTGCTGGCATCTGGTCCCTGATCATCGTCAGTGAGCTCAGTGATCTTTGCATCTATCCACAAACGTTCAAGATCGTAATAATCGCGACTGGCTTGATGGAAAACATGAACGACTACATTGATATAATCTAATAGTATCCATTCACGGGTATCATATCCCTCTTTGTTGAAAGGTCGTTCAACTACAGCAACCTCGTCAACAATATGATCAACGATAGCTTTTACCTGGACATCGGAATTACCGGAGCAGATCACGAAGAAATCAGTCATAGAAGTAATTTTATGAACATCAAGGATCTTGACTTTATCGGCTTTTTTCTGGAGTGCTAGTTCACCAATTTCCATGGCAAATTTTTTAGAATCTGAATAATTATCAGGCATAAATGTGTTTAAAATTCTCTCGTGTTATTTGTGGAAATAATGAAGGCAATGGATTTAGGCTATGACTTCTTCTGTTGATAAGCAGGAACAGTTTTATAGTCATGACCAATGATCATGGTGATGTCTACTGCCAAACTAAGATCTTTCTCAATGCTAACTCGATCTCGATTGAGACCTAATTCTTTGGCGAGTTGAAAAGCCGCTTCTGTATTATCCGTCCTAGCGATAATAATTGTATTATTGTACTTAAAATGAGCGGCATTCTCAGTATTTAAGACATCAAAAGTTTTCTCGTGAACGATATCTTTGAAAAATGCTGCAACACCACTTACACCACACCCGTTGAGAATCTCGACACTTACATTGGGATATTTCTTGTTCGCGATTAATGTTTCTGGTGAGACATCAGCAGGAACTTCTGCGTAATAACGCATTTCCTCTGCAACAGCACGATTGTTTGTATGACGATTCCAAAATGACCAAATAAAGGTCAGGACCAATACAGATAATGCGAGCATGAGGAAGTTCACCAACATGTCGGCTGATTGGGCTGGTCGTTTTTTACGATTCTTTTTGGTTGCGCGTCTAGATTGTCTTGAAGTCTTAGAGTTCAGAACTGCCATAAATGATCAATATCCTCGTGCCGAAAATGGATAGTTTGAGTAAAGCTGTTTATATGGATTATAAGGAATCCGACTAATTCCAATATGAAAAGATACATTCTCTTTAGGCTTGTATGTGACTTCTCCACCATAGACAACATTGTCTTTGGTAATCCCATTAATAAATGAGCTTTGCTGATCAGTTGGCGAAAAGCTCGAGAATGGGGAATGGACAAGACCTACATAACCACGAACAGTGACCTGGGGATTAATGGTATAGTTAAAGCTGGATTTAATCAAACCAGTTGCAACAGTATTGCCACCAAATGATCCTACTGACATAGAGTAACTGTTATCGAACTCAATCTTGGATAGGTCAAGACCAAAGATACTTATAGGGCTATTTGTTCTCGCAGCTGATAGTCCTGGGATTGTAAGAGCTTCTGATTTGTACTGTGCTTGAAGTACAGTTGGAACAAATAGTATGGTGACTATCAGGGCTACGATCAGGTGCATGTTTTTGTGTTTCATAAACTCTCCCGGGAAGCTAAAATCTTATCTTCAACTGTCTTTAATTCATCTACAGTATTGATACCCTGAATTTCAGAAAAAGTTTCACAGATTTCAACCCCTACCTTTGCTCCTTCACTTTTAAATAATGGGAGTACATCAGGCAGGTAATATTCGCTCTGGGCGTTGCTATTGCTAACCTCGGGGAGTTTTTTGTACAACAATGTACTGTCAAAGACATAGATACCCGAATTGATCTCATTGACCATTAGCTGTTCAGCTGTTGCATCCTTGTGCTCGACCACGCAATCAAAGAGGTCATCCTGAGTTCGTAAAACACGACCATATCCTTTGGGCTCATCAGCAAGAGCTGTCAAAACAGTGGCAGCAAATTTTCCACTATGATGTTTATCCAGCAATGCGGAAAGGGTGCTACCTTTTAACATGGGTACATCGCCAGATAAGACAATGACATCTCCGGAAAAATCCTTGAGAATATTAGCAGTTTGAAGAACAGCATGTCCGGTTCCCAATTGTTCAAGTTGCTCTGCAAACAACACGGGCTCATTTTTTAAGGTCTCTCTGACCACATCTTGTTGATGACCAACAATACAGACAATTTTGGTGGCTGATAAAGCCTTGGCCTGGTCAACAACATATTGGATCAAGGGCTTGCCTAAAACAAGGTTGCAAACCTTAGGAATATCATCCCGCTTCATACGGGTTCCTTTTCCTGCCGCCATGATCACAACTGCTAAATTAGTATTCATTATCTAGTCCACATTCTGCCAGGAATTTAATCCCAGGATTCCTGAAGGGTATGGATTTCACCATCTAAACGGATTTAATAACTCCTCCACCTATGACCTGATCATTCTGGAAAAATACCGCAGACTGACCTGGTGTGACCGCACTTTCGGGAGCAATAAATGTGACAGTTATTTCCGTGTCAGATAGAGAGGAAAGCGTTGCTGGTTTGGCATCGTGATTATATCGAATCTGTACTTTTACAGGTTTCTCGAGAATATGTGACTCAGGAATGAGCCAGTTACACGAATTCACAATAAAGGTCTGGGACTCAGTATCTTTTTTATCACCAACCTGGATCACATTGTTTTCAACATCGATCTTATTCACAAAAACCCGTTCTCCTGTTGCCAGGCCCAATCCTTTGCGTTGACCGATGGTGTAATTGAAAACACCTTGGTGTTGTCCAATGACTTCTCCCTCTGCATTCACAAAATCCCCTTTGGGAGATGATTCTATGACTTCGGGATATTGTTCATTTAAAAAGCGACGATAATCATTATCCGGTACGAAGCAAATTTCCATGCTCTCAGGTGTATCAGCAGTCCTCATATCAGCTTTAGCAGCTAAATCTCGAACCTCAGCTTTGGAAAGATCGCCTAAAGGAAACAGGGTACGCTCTAAATCTTCTGGTCGAATTCCCCACAGTACATAAGATTGATCTTTGATCTGGTCTTTTCCTCGGCCAATAACCCATTTTCCGGAAGGCTCATGTTTGACCTTTCGCGCATAGTGTCCTGTGGCCAAGTAGTCTACTCCCAAATCATCAAGTTTATTGAGAAGGGCATGCCATTTGATCTCAGTATTGCAAATGACACAAGGGTTAGGAGTACGACCCGCTTTATATTCAGATACAAAGTTTTCAATCACAATTTGCTTGAACTCAGCAGACATATCGAGAGTATAGTGTGGGATTCCCAATGAGGCACATTCAGCCTTGGCATTATTAATATCATCTAAAGAGCAGCAATTGCTGTCATGGGTTGGACGACCACCCGTATCCAGATAGCCCCATAATTTCATAGTGATTCCCATGACATCGTAGCCCTGCTCAACCAATAGTCGTGCTGCCAGGGAACTATCTACGCCACCACTCATAGCAATAACTACTTTTTTAGGACTTGTCTGCATTAGTGAGCCTCACTACGAATTGAACGGGTGATTTCAGATAGTTTTTCACAAAAGTGATCAATCTCTTTCAGCGTTGTATCGATACCCAGTGAGATCCGTAGACTTGCCTGAGCCAGTGTTTCCTTCATGCCCATTGCGGTGAGAACATGAGAGGGGGCCTGAGAGCCTGAACTACAAGCGGCTCCATTCGATACAGAAATGTTTTTCATGTCCAGCCGGATGAACAAAGCTTCCCCATCTATATCGTGAAAAGAACAATTCAGAATGTGTGGACTATAGTCAGTATCCCCACGATTTATTTGAACTTCTTCAATGGCGAGTAGACTTTTATGTAAATGATTGAGCAGCTTTGTGTAGTGCTGCAGGTGTTCTTTAAAATGAGTATCATGGTATTGAGCCGCTAGTGAAAATGCAGATGCTCCCAGTACATTCTGGGTTCCAGCGCGCTGACCCGATTCTTGTCCACCGCCGTGATTTTGTTTTCTTAAAGGGGTGCCTTTGCGAAGAAACAGAGCGCCAGTCCCGCTAGGCGCACCAATTTTGTGAGCTGAAAAGCTAATGGCATCGATTGGAATTAAATCAGCTCTAATCGGTATATGACCAAAAGCCTGGGCTGCATCACAGTGAAATATGACACCGTATTCCTGGGCTATTTGAGCAATACTTTCAACTGGATGAATAAGACCCGTTTCATTGTTGACCCACATTAATGTGATCAAGATGGTTTGATCTGTGATAGCATTCTTCAGGTGGTTCAAATCGATTTGACCCTGAGAATCAGTTTCCAAATAGGTAAATGTGAATCCCTCAGATTTCAGCTGTTTACAGCTTTCCAAAACTGATGGATGTTCAGTTTTACAGGTGATGATGTGTTGACCCTTCTCCCGCAGACTGGATGCCAATCCTATAAGTGCTAAATTGTTGGCTTCTGTTCCCCCTGAGGTAAAGATGATCTCACTGGCTTTGCAGTTGATAACTTTAGCAATATCACGGCGAGCTCTGTCTATTATGGCTCCGGCTTGACGACCTTTTGAGTGAAGGCTGGATGGATTGACAGTCTTGTCCTGTAACCATTTGGAAATATGGTTTTGGACTACCGGTAATAGAAAGGTAGCGGCTGCGTGATCCAGATATATGCTGTCAGCTTGCTTCATCGTTTGAACATAGTCGAAACTATGGGGAGAGGGAATAAGGAATAGCGTTTTAGCTCGGAGTTAGAAGTTAAATGTTTGAAGGTAGATTCATCCTTCCTTCTTAACTAATCCGGCTTAATTTCATTGCTAGCTTATGAAAGATCTACATCTCCATATTGACACTGTAAGACGACTCTTGCGACGCCATGCCAAGAGCAATCTGGAAAATATGTTGGCCAAACTGCACCCGGCTGACCTGGCTATGATCTTTCGTCATATCACAGCAGAAGAGCGCATAGAAGCTTTTCTAACCATCGCATCTGTTGACCATGCAGCTGAGGTTGTTTCTGAGATGGATGAGCACCTCGTTGTGGAGCTTATCACAGAAATTCCCATTGAAAAGACCATGAAGCTGATGAAGGCCATGTCACCTGATGATGAAGCTGACATCCTTCAACTCCTTCCTGGAGAAATGGCAGAGGATATTCTTAACCGTCTCAAATCAAGTGAGTCGGAAGAGATGGAAACCCTCATGGCCTACCCAGAGAATTCAGCTGGTGGCTTGATGATTCCTGATGTCTTTGCATTGCACGAAGACACAAGTGTCGGTGAAGCCATTGCCTCTATCCAGAATCAAGATGAACAGGAAATGGTCTTCTATCTTTATGTGATTGATGACCGTCAGCACCTGGTTGGTGTGATCTCTTTGAGGGACCTGATTACCTCCAAACCGAACATGAAATTGTCTAAATTGATGACGACACATGTTCATGCCGTTCAACCCTTAACAGATCAAGAAGAAGTGGCTCATATTGTTTCAAGATATAACATTTTAGCTGTACCTGTTGTGGATCAGGGTAACAAGTTGATGGGAATTATCACAGTAGATGATGTCATTGATGTTATCCGTGAAGAAGCTACTGAAGATTTTCTACAGATGGCTGGTGCTGGACGTGATCGTGATATTCTCATGAAAAGCGCCTTCTCAAATGCTAAGACGCGTTTTCCCTGGCTTTTTGCCAGTTGGATGGGTGGGATGTTAGTCGCCAGCATTATCACCAGCTATGAAGAGACTTTAGGGCAAGTTCTGGCGCTCATGGCCTTCTTACCCGTTATTATCGGTATGGCTGGTAACGTAGGTACCCAGACGGCCACCATTATTGTTCGTGGAATAGCCACGGGCAGAGTAGAGACAACTACCGCTCTCCAGGTCGTTTTTAAGGAATTGCAGGTTGGATTGATGCTTGGCATTTTATATGGCATTTTACTGGGTGGAGCTGGATATGTTTTGGGCATGGTAGGCTATATGGAGGTGGGAGCCATGACGTCTGTTGAATTGGGTATTACGGTTGGTGTAGGCATAATTTTAGCCATGGCTACCGCAGCATTTGTAGGTGCCTTGGTTCCTGTGATCCTGAACCGCATGAACCTTGATCCTGCTGTAGCAACTGGCCCTTTTGTAACAACCAGTGTTGATATATTAGGTGTTGTTGTCTACTTCGTTGTCGCAGGCTTTTTCATCCTTTAAAGAATGATCCTTTTCCTGATAAGTTTTTTGGCCCTGGCCATCCTGACCTACGGGTCGTATACACTTTTTATAGCTAAGGGTCTGTTGCGTACTCAAACCAATCCTGATATTGATAGCTTACCCGATGTAGCCGTTGTTATCGCCGCTAGAAATGAAGAGAAGAACCTACCCAATATACTTCAAGACTTGGTTAATCAGAACTATGACGGCAAATTGAATGTCTATATAGCAGACGATCGCTCCACTGACTCAACCTGGTCTCTTCTGGACCAGTTTTCAAAGAAGCATCCTCAGGTTCATCCTGTTAGGATAAGCGCTTTATCCAATCAAATGACACCAAAGAAACATGCCTTGACCCAATGTTTAAAACAAGCGACTGCAGAGATTATTTTAACGACTGACGCTGATTGTAGAGTTGGTGCCGGTTGGGTTGCCAGTGCTGTTTCCCAGATGGATGAACAGACTGGTATTCTAGTAGGTTACGTGCAAGTTGAGGCGGAAAACATTTTCGCTGAGTACCAGGCCTTGGATTATGCAGGAATTGTGGTTTCCAATGCTGGGATGATGAATCTGGGCTACGCATGGAGCGGCTCAGGGGGAAACCTGGCTTATCGGCGATCAGCATTTACAGCCATAGGTGGTTTTAACCCTGTTTCACATAAAGTGTCAGGGGATGATGTATATCTTGTCCAGACCATTCCCCAAAAAACGGGGCTAAAAGCAAAATTCAATACTGATCCGGCTCATTTTGTTCGAACGGTCGCTGTGAGTTCACTCAAAGAATTTTTAAGTCAAAGGGTTCGCTGGTCATCAAATTCAAAAGGTCTTGAACGAAATGATCCCATGTTTTTTATCTTTTTGGTGAGTGCATTCCTCGCTAACATCTTGATTTTAATTGGCGGGTTTATAGTGTTCGGGGAGTGGAGCTTTTGGCTTTTCGTGGGTTTAAAATTCATTTATGAAGGAATTGTACTTCTATTGGGGGCACGTAAATTTGGGTACTGGTCATTGCTAAAACTCTATCCACTTTGGTTCATATTGCAGCCAATTTATATCCCCTATGTTGGTCTTATGGGACTCCGTGGAAAATTTATCTGGAAACCTCAATCGTGAGTAAGAACCTATATCGTATACTGGGTTTCCTGTTGTCGATAAATGTTGTGATGGCAATTGAAGCCCCAATAGTCATTCCATATGAGGTATCCTATTTGGGGATACCGTTATTGAATATGACCCTAACCTGGGTGGAAGATGATACCAGCGTGAGAATTTCATATGACAACCAATTAAAGCCCTATATCGCCTATTTTCATCCCATTCATAATATTTACAATGTCCACTTCAGGCGAGACAGCTTTTGGCCCTTGAGCTGGTCAAAAACGGTATCCGAAGGTGATATGAATTTTCAACTTGATGCACAACGTTCATCCAACGGTAAAAAGGTTCATTTCTCTAATGGATACAATCTAGATTTCCCTCCTAAGGGATATACCGTGTTCTCAGCAACCCACTATTTGGCTAATAAAGCAAATGAATCGGAATTTTTCCCAGTAACATTAGCAGTCTTTATTGACGGGGAAATATGGGAGGCAACAGCAACTCGCTATGATACAAGTCGTCCCCATCCTGAGGAGAAAATTAAAGAGGGTGAAGTCTTGATCCAGGCTGATCTACACTATTTAAGTGGACAATCATTAGTCGAAAAAAATGATATTCTTACTTCAGTAATCGCCCAGGAGGGGACCCAGTTCCTTCTGTGGGTCAATTCCCAGGGGACCTTCACTCAAGCTCAATTTGGAAAATTTCCTAAAACGGTTGTCCTGAAGCAGATAGGACGCTGATTGGAATGTTTGATCGTACACGCAACATAATAGCAGAGTATTGGAAGACTTTCCTCTTCCTGATCATTGCCAGTGTATTTGTATATGCCGGGTTAGTATTCGAGTGGGATAAGCAGGTCATGGCTGGGCTACTCGTCATTCTTGGTGTCCTTTCGAATGCTTTTGCTGGTTTAGTTGGGTTGATCACATTGGTTCCATTTATTGGTCCCTTGCTAATTAAAGTTCTCTCCATTCCTGTCTTTTGGATCCTTAATGCCGGTGGGTACTTTGTATCTATTATTTTTGTAAAGAAAGGGTATGGATCAAGTGTTGTGCAGGGGCGCGTGTTGACCATAGTGCTTTTATTTGGTGTTGTGATTGGTTTTATCCTGGGAAAAATAGTCTAATATATTTCCACTTGAGATCGCTTTATGATGATCTAATCTTTTGAATTTAACAAGCTGATAGTTATTTTGAATCTCAATTAGTAAATAGCGTAATAAGTACAACATATCTTAATTGGATAGCCCTTATGAGTGAAAAATCAAAAATCTCTTACCCTTTGTTTGAGAGTTTTAAAGATAAGTTAAAGCCTAAACACAGTCAGGCACACATGGCCCTTTCTCAGGTCAATGTTTTTAGCAGGCTCTCATCACATGAACTTAAGATTGTTGAAACTGCCGTACACACACGGAATTATGCTCCACAAGAGTCTATCTTTAAGCAAGGTGATCCTGGCAGCGGGATGTACATTGTTATAGAGGGTCGCGTTGGCATATTCCTGGATATTCCTAATCAACAACCCAAAAAACTATCTGAGCTTGGTGAGGGTGATTTCTTTGGTGAGATTGCTCTTTTGGATGCTTCTCCCAGGACTGCTTCTGCAACCGCTATTGAGAACTGTACGATCATTGGCTTTTATCGTCCGGATCTAATGGAGATTCTCAAGATCAAACCAGTCATAGGCGGTAAGATCATTCTCTCGTTGTCAGAGGTTTTGGCGACTCGCCTTCGCAGTACAAATAGTGAGCTGGTTAAAGTCTCCCGTCTGTTAGAAGAAATTTCTGAGACTGGAAATGATGAGTAATCAAGACCCAATAGAAATAGCGCCCCAGTCGGTACGCTTTTTTCACCAGGGTCTTTTTAAAACTCTGGTCTATTTCTTTTTACTAATACTTCTATTAGCCGGAGCATTTAAGGCTCTTCCCCTGGTGATGGATGCCGTCTTTCTGCTTGTGATTGCCTCCATTCTTACAGCAATATTAAACCCTTTAGTTGATCGCCTTGAATCATCTGGCCTGCGTCGAATTTGGGGTGCGCTTGCAGTCTTTGGTGGGATATTTACCATTTTAGGCACTGGAATAGTAAGAGGCATTCCCACTCTCTTAGCAGAAGTAAGCAGAATCAAAGATATGATCCAGGAGCAATCAACTGCAGGTTCTCTTAATGCAGTGATAGACGATTTAAATTCGAGAATTGCTCAATATATACCTAGTTTTCAGCTTGATACTGAGACCCTTTCAAATTTATCCTCCCAGTTCTTTGGACAGCTTGGGTCTGTGTTGGCAAGTGCCCTGGATACCTTAGCAACCATTGTATTTATTTTGATCATAACGATGTTTTTTCTGGTTGATGGTGCCCGGATGATGAAAGGGCTTATCGGGATGGTTCCAAATCGGTATTTTGAGATGTCCCTTAATATCAACTATAAGACCAAGAAGCAACTTACTAATTTTCTACGTGGTCAATTATTGGCAGCTCTGGGGGTTGCTATTCAATCGATTATTGGTCTAAGTTTATTAAACTGGATATTTGACGCAAACATCTCCGGTGTTTTCTTGATTGGCTCAATAGCCGGCATGGCAAATATGATTCCCTTCGTTGGTCCCTTTATGGGTATGGCTCCGGCAATCGTGGTCAGCTTGTTCAATAATCTAGGTGATCCTGTTGCAGCAGCAAATTTTTATTACATTGGCCATATTATTGTCATGTTCTTTATTGTACAAATGATAGACAATAATGTGATTTCACCCATTGTGGTCTCTGGCTCAATGGAGATGCATCCATTAACGGTAATCCTCTTGATTTTGATTGGCTCTCAAGTAGGAGTGCTGGGTATGTTTTTGGCAGTTCCTGCCTGGGGGATTACAAAAGTGATTGTACAAGAAGTCTATCAAGGGTTAAAGGGTCATCACCTGCTCTGACATGGCTAGACTCAACAATCAGTAATTATTTTATCTCAACCTTCTCAATAATCCCATCACGAAGATATAACCAAAGTTCCTGGCCATTGGGTCTGGGATATGTCCAGAGTTCATAGTCGCCTTCTTCGAAGCTTCTTGTCGGCGGTCCAACATAATTTGAGAGGGCAGCTCCTTGCATCCCTATGGGTGGGGTGAAATTATTAGGGTCAAGACTAGATACATCGTCTAGCATATTGTCAAGAGCCATACGTTTTAATGAGCTGAGCTGTTGATCGCTTTCGTACTCGATCGCTTTCTCCAGGTCTTTCAAATGTTCATCGACCACATCTCTTAAAACGGGATTGAGAGCTTTTGCGTCTTGCATGGATTGATAGACCATTTTACGGTCTTCCCTCCGGATTCCTTCATTAGCATCATCAAGCCGACCTTCTCCAATTTTTTCCCGCATATTGTCTGTTACCGCTTTGTAGCGATCGGTGAGACCATCTGCTTGTTTTAGCCAGTATATACTACGACTGTAAGTTCCGGTTTGATGAAGAATGGTCGCACGAATAATGTAGGATCGAGCAAGGAGTACTTTTGCTACGGGTAAAGAGCTTGGGTCACTCCTTAGGGCGAGTAATATCATTTCTTCAGCGGTTTTGAAATCAAGTTGTTTCAATGCTTCGGAGGCTTTTTCCAGGGATTGATCGGAGATTGTTATTTTCATTCCTGCAATAGCGCCTTCAACCCCTTTTGTCGGTGCTGCTTTTCCTCGTTCAATCAGTGAGTAGGCATTGTCCAATTCTCCAGTTGAGAGTACCTGATAAGCATCGCGGTAGTAGTGTGTGACCAGCGTATCCTCAATCATTTGTCGTTCTAATCGCATGATCTCACTGTTGTGGTGATTAGGAAAAGCGTTTAGCAAGTCGTTTTGAATCTCAAGAGCCTCGGTGAATCTCTTCTCCTTAAATGCTTGATGTGCTCTGGAAGCAGCGTTCGAAGCACCGCCAAAGATTAACCCGATATCAAATGATATCACAGGTTGACTAAAGTCGATATGTGTAATGGGCATAATTTCCATGGGATCAGCTGGCACTACATCTGAGGTACCCATATCAATATCGAAAGCTTGATGGTAGTATCCTGCACTGAGTCCAATGATCACCATAGAACTACCATCCCCCTTAAAGGCGTAATTAAAACCACCTCCCAGTTGCCATGTCATAGCTGAAGATTTGATAATTTTTTCTAAGCTAATATT
>CAZOBQ010000015.1:0-28163 GCA_964578155.1 uncultured Lentisphaeria bacterium | reverse complement strand
CAATCACCATGCCATAGTAATTGATATTAGCGGGAAGATGTGCTAGCAGATTGTTTACCAAAACGAAGACTAATTTTCACTCTTTGATTGTGCTTGAGCATCTACAGCGGCGATAGCCGTGATGTTAACAATATCCTGCACACTGGTTGAACCCACCTGCATAATGTGTACGGGTTTATCCATACCGACCAGGATAGGTCCGATTGCTTCGGCGTTACTCAGTCTATGGACCAACTTATAGCTTATATTGGCTGATTGTAGATCAGGAAATACTAATACATTGGCCGACCCTTCAAGTTCACTGAAGGGATAGTGCTCTTCGCGCAGCTCAGGCGTGATTGCTACATCAGCATTCATTTCTCCATCAACCATAAGTTCAGGATCTTTCTCACGAATCAACTTGACTGCTTCCCGAACTTTCTCAGCATTAACATGGTTTGAGGCTCCAAAGTTTGAATAGCTCAACATGGCAACTCGCGGATTCATCTTCCAGCGCTTTGCTTCTTCGGCGGCCATGAGTGCAATTTCAGACAGAATCTCAGCGGTTGGTTCAATGTTAACTGAAATATCTGCGAAGATTTTCATCTCATTCTTAAAAATAAGTAAAAATAGACCGGCAACATGCTTCATGTCTGGTCTGGTACCAATCACCTGTAAAACAGGGCGTAAAGCAGCAGGATATTGTTGGGTAATACCTGAGATCATAGCATCTGCTTCACCCATCTTAAGCATCATGGCGGCAAAATAATAGCGTCTTGCCATGAATCTTTTTGCGGCGCCTTGAGTAACCCCTTTTCGCTGTCTCATCCGGTAAAATTCATCAATAAATTCTTGACGACGTTCACATTTCATTGGATCAACAATTTCTAAATCCTTGGTAGGGATATTCAATGCCTTTGCAATAGATTTAATCTTGGATTTTTGCCCAACCAACACGGGGATTGCAATATTCTCCTGGCGGATCAGGTGACTGGCACGAATAACTCTCTCATCTTCACCCTCTGGAAAGATCACTCGCTTAGGGGTAAGCTTAGCTCTGTTGTATAGAGAGCGCATAAACTCACGTCCTTTACCCAGGCGAGCTTCTAATTGCTCTTTATAAAGAGTGATATCTATTTGCTGGCGAGCCACACTCGTTTTCATAGCTGCCTCAGCGACAGCCACTGATTCTACAAGCAGAACTCTTGTATCAAATGGCTTAGGAATCAGATAATCTCGTCCAAATTCCAAATGATCCAGACCATACACCTTGATCACCTCATCAGGCGTGTCCTCCTTTGCCAAACCGGCCAATGCTAGGGTGGCGGCTACCTTCATTTCCTCGTTGATCTCAGTAGCCTGTACATCCAGGGCACCCCTAAAAATAAAGGGAAACCCGAGTACATTGTTTACCTGATTCGGATAATCAGAACGACCTGTACCCATAATAGCATCAGGTCGGGCTGCCATGGCATCAGGATAGGATATTTCAGGATCAGGATTTGCTAAAGCAAATATAATTGGATCAGCAGCCATGACCTTCAAGTCATCACCATTGATGATGTCCTTTTTCGATAAGCCAATAAATACATCAGCACCCACCAGGGCTTCTTGAACTGTCCTGGCATTAGTGTCATTTGCGAAAGGGATTTTATATTCATTCATGCCGACTTCGCGACCTTTATAAATAACCCCCTTGGAGTCGCACATGATCAGGTTTTCACGTTTTGCGCCCATCTGAATGTAGTGGTTACTACAGGATATAGCAGAAGCACCAGCACCCGAGACTACAATCTTTATATCAGACATCTTTTTACCAGCTAGCTCAACTGCATTTAATAGAGCCGCTGCTGAAATAATTGCCGTACCGTGCTGGTCATCATGAAAAACAGGGATATTCATCTCGGCTTTTAGACGCTTCTCTATATAGAAACACTCAGGTGATTTGATATCCTCAAGGTTGATCCCACCAAACGTGGGTTCCAGCAATTTGACTGCATCTATAAATTTATCAGGATCCTCTGTATCAAGCTCCAGATCAAAAACATCGATGTCTGCGAATCTTTTAAACAGTACCCCCTTACCTTCCATGACAGGTTTGCCTGCCAGAGCTCCAATATTTCCAAGGCCTAAAACGGCGGTACCATTTGAGATTACCGCGACCAGATTACCCTTGGCCGTATATTCATTGGCCAGGGATGGGTCTTCTGCAATTTCCAGACATGGGTAGGCGACACCAGGTGAGTATGCTAAACTGAGATCCCTTTGACTAACGAACGGTTTAGTGGCGGTAACTTCAATTTTTCCTTTATGAGTGCCCATGCTGTGATAATGAAGGGCTTCCTTTTTTGTGACCATAGACTACTTCCCCAAATCAAGATGACATTCCGTTTGGAATGTCATCTTATGTGATAATGATTCATTATAATTTAAATTATTGTGTGTTTCTATTCCCAGAAAGTTTTTAGCGCTCGAAGACCTTCTTGGATTTTGTCAACATTGATCCCACTGTAAGCAAAACGAATAAAGACTTTATCTTCACCGGGCAAAGGTCGTCCAAAATGTTCACGTGAACAAAAGGATACACCTGTATTATACAACGCGTCTAAGCGAAATTTGGCAGCATCTGTATATCCCTTCCGCTGAAAGACTTCCGTTACATCAGGAAATAGATAGAAGGTAGTCTCCGGTTTTGAAACTTTGATACCATCAATTCCTAACAGTGCATCAACTAAGATATCGCGACGAATTTTTAGTTCATCTAAAATCGCATCTTGAGGTTCTGCAGGTCCCTGTAAACAGGCGACACCAGCTGCCTGGACAAAATGATTTGAACAGGACTCCTGGTTTGTGTTAAACTTTGAGATTGCTTCGATCACCGCTGCTGGACCAGCTGCACATCCGAGACGCCAGCCTGTCATAGCAAATTTCTTTGAAAAAGTATACAGAATCACGGTCCGTTCTAGCATACCGGGTAAAGAGGCAATACTTTTACTCTTTCCACTATAACGAACTTCAAAATAGGCTTCATCTGAAAGCACCCAAAGGTCATGCTTTATTGCCAGATCAGCAACCCACTGCATTTCTGCATCTGTAGATTCAGCACCAATGGGATTCTGATAGTTATTATATACTATAACAGAAGTTTTATCACTTATCTGAGCTTCAACCTCTTCCCTGTTGATCTCAAACCCATCAGCAGTTGTCACATATCCGTAAGGAAGTGCTTTCCCACCTAAGTATTCTATCTGAGATTCATAGATAGGATAACCAGGGTTTGGATATAAAGCCTCAGCTCCCTCTTCCAAAAGGACACCGAGGAATTTTCCAATAACTGGTTTTCCACCAGGTTGTACAGAGATATTTTCTGCAGTAAGCTCGATATTACGGTCATTCCCAATATTCTCAGCCAAGGCTTCGCGTAATGGTAATATCCCAGGACCGGGAGCATATCCGGTTTTCCCATCTTTAGCCGCCTTCACGGCTGCTTCTAAAATGTATTCGGGTGTAATAATATTCATATCACCCAGATGAAAAGGATACACTGAGTTTCCCTTGGCTGCCCAGACAGCAGCATCTGCACCAACAGCAAAAGCTGTCTCAGTACCTAAACGACCATAACGCTCTGTAAATTTTTTCATATCATATCTTCCCTATGGAATACCCAAAAACCCATTAGACCCCAAGCCGTTTCATACGACTCTCTAGATCATTTACAAATCTTTCAATACCTTCGATCAACCAACGCTCAGATAGGTGCGCTTCTTCAAGCACTTCTTCCAAAGACCCACCAGACCTCCAGTTATCATCCCAGTCAGCAGTCATGGCGTACTCATCAGAAAGACGATTTGCACTCCAATCCTGCATAGCTACAGCTGATGAATTGGTAATAAAGGTAGAGTTTAGCCAGTCCGCATCACTAACCGTCTCCTGCTGATAGGATTCAGATTGCATGGCGAAAAGTTGAGGGCTCACCGCTGCGACGATCTTAATATTTAGACCACGTTTGTCTATCTCGGGAAGTAAGTTCACTACATTTGCGGTCGTAGCAGTTCCCTGAACAAAGATAGTACCCATTTTTGCCATATCTGTTTTATAGTCCCGAATCAGATAGGCGCCCTTTGCAGCATCAAAATGTGAAGCCATGCCATATTTTTTTCGATCTGGAGTTTTCACACCTGGTCTGGTTAGATGCAAGGCAATAATGGCCACATCTGAAGCCAGGGCGGCTGTGAGCATAGGAGCAACTTCATTGTGTTCCCATGGATAAAGATTGATCACCTTTCCTTTTGGGAACAACTGGGTAACAGCCGGTGAATAAATACCAAAATGAGTTCTCGAATCTTCAGCAGTTTCAGGACCTGAATGGCCAGCTACCCATAAAACCTTTCCAAGTTTTACATCGGCGTCTTGAACCATCTGGCTAAAGATGCGGAAGGGGCCATATTTTAAATACGAGAATGAGCCGTAGGTAGAACAGGCAGCGAAAAAGCCATTGAATTCAGCTTCTGGATCTTTGGCAAAGTTAGTTGCAGCAATGCCAGTACAGATTCCGGCATTTGCAAACTCAGTGATAGCCTGAGGTAGCATAACCCCTTTGGTATTCTTCTTTCGATCATAAAATCCATAACCTTCACGATCCCCAAATGCCTTACCAAAACCGGAAATGTTTGTCGAGTCGGCTAAATCCGCCGAAGTGGCTAGAAAAAGAGGTCGCCCATAGTTTTTACTCACAGTAGCATTCAACCAAGCAGCATATTTGGCAAACCCACCTCTATTGGGTGCAATCTCTCCGGCCTCAACAAAAAGTTCATCTGGCAAACTGTTCATATCAAAAAGGCTTGGGTCTGCTAGAGGGTTTTTGCTAGTGTCTATCCATACACGTTCATTATCTTCTGGAACAGCATCACCCAGCTCAACCAAGCGTTCAGCAAGATAATCTACTAGTTCAGGATCTTTGTCAAATACTTGGAATACGCGTTCCATATTGATCCGTGCTTGTTCTGTACGGCCTATTTTCTCAGCAGGACCTTCCTCATTATAACCTTCAAATAGGATATCATATTTATCCATAAATTCTTTTTTGGTTTCCCAGAAGGTCGCATTATTAAATTTGTGAGCAGCACCATGAGATTTGTTATCGTAGACGCCATAACCGCGACCTTTACGCGTTTTGAACCAAGCCATGGCAGGTGTATCGGAATTCTCATCCAATGCCATGCTCAAAAGAGCGGAGTTCGTACTTTCCCAGTCTGACCCATTATCAGCACCAAAGACTCTCCATCCATGTGGTGCAAACCAATCTTCTGGAGTTCCGTAGATTACTGAGGAGAATGGACGATCATCGATACCATAGTCATTCCAATCAACGAGAATGCGTAGATTTCCTAATCCCAAGCCATAAGCTGAATTTAATGACTCATGGGTAACACCAGGAGTAAGGCCACCTTCACCTTCAACTGCGAACACACGGACATCTGAAGCACCGGCATATTTTAAGGCCATTGCTTCACCAACTGATACGGGGAGACCGTGACCGGAAGGTCCAGTGTTCGCTTTAAAGATATTGGTTTTACCGGCCATTTCAGCATGTCCTGGTAAACCGCCTTTATTTCTCAAGGTGAGTAAGTCTTCCCAACTCAGCACCCGGTCTTCAGTACCCAGATAGTATCGAGCGTCACCGGTGGCTTCATATTTTCGCTTTAACGCTTCATTGAAGACTGATAGTAAAGCATACATCCCCGGAACAACATGTCCTGCAGAAAGGATAAATTTATCACCAAACCTTTTTTGCGGCTGCCGAATATCCCATCTCATTGTCCCATTGAGAAACAAAGAGACCAACATGTGTACTTTCGACCTGGAACCACCGGGGTGACCACTTTGTCTGAGATTTAGCATTAAGTCGATCAATTGATCGGTCATATCTTTGATCTTTTCCCACTTTGGGAATACATCGGTGTTTGATTGCAACTGAGATGTATTGTTAGTCATGGTGTCCTCTTCAATAAATCCTGGATTATTTATAATTAAAACTATCTATTTTGTTAGGTGAGTAAGGTTTCTAGACCTGAGGACTTTAGCCATAGCGGATTGTGCTTCATCCCAAACATCATGCATACCACATTCAGCTAGAAATTCACATGAATTGTCTTCCAACAAGCACTCATTTAAAGCCAAGGGTCCCTCCAGGGCTTCAACAACCTCAAGAATGGTTATTTCTTCAGGAGCTTTAGACAATCTCACTCCACCAGAAACACCTCTAGTACTATTGACAATACCTTGTTTAACAAGAGGCTTGAATAATTTCCTTAAAAATGGTTCGGGTATCTTTTTATTATCTGAGATATCCCCAATGCTAATGCGGTCTTCATGCCCATTTTCAACCATGTATCGTATTGCTCTCAGTCCATATTCACCAGCTTTTGTCAATCGAATCACAATATTACTCCTTGTTTCATAAATCCTTGAGATTGCCTATTATAGGTAACCGTTCTTAATAAAATACTATTTGTGAGAATAATACTCTTAATAGCGAGAATTCCCAACCGAAGTTTTGCAATATTGCTAATAAATAGTGATTCTAAACTAATTGGATTCAATACCTATTTCCCTGTTGCTGAGTTGTTTCTTTGCAGAATCAATGTAATCCCTAAAAGGCTAGCAATCAATCCCAGGCTTAAGAAGATGATCTCAACATAGTTACTATTGCCATTAATAATATTCACCCAGGCTTCCCCAAGTGCTATGGCGCCGACAATGAGTGCTGAATAACCTATTTTTTTATCTTCTCTCATCGATCCAGATCCACATATTTGCATCCATTTTTAATTCTAGCGGTTTAAGGGCAAATATGTTGCCAAACGAGTCACTCGTTCGTTTCTACCGTCGAAAGTTTAGAGTGAATTTAAGATTAGCGTGAAGGGACCTATTTCAACAAGGATATCTTTTGGGTGTACGAGGTTTGCTTATTTGAAGATAATCGGACAAAATAAATCCCAGATGGTACATGGTGTCCATACACACTATTAGCGTCCCAGGTTAACTCGTACTCACCAAAGTCATCATGGGCGAGGTCCTCAGAAAAAACCCGAATTCCATTCAGACCAAAAATCTCCAATCGGCCTTGAAAAGATGATTGGGTAACATAAGGAATAGTAACCATTCCGTTGAAGGGATTTGGGTAAGCTTTATCGAGTGTGAAATTATTAGGTTGCTGGTTAAAACCGTCTACGCCAACTGCCACCTCGCTTGCATCTTTGTGTATCCAGGCTTGGGGATCCAGTTTAGCGCTGGTGGGTTGAAAATCTATCTGGACCGCATAGTCTTCTGAACGTAAAGCGTTCCAGATAACCACCGTAGTGTCCTGCTCATTATTTGAAAAATAGAGGTCGATGGGCATCCTAAATAATGGAAGCGTTGATTTGTCCTGAATTTGATCTACATGAAGACTAATCTCACTTTTACCTGTACCGTCCAACTCATTGGCAGCCCACCACCATGAATAATTGGGTTTTCCTGTTCCATATATCCATTGATTAAAAAACCACCCCAAACTCTCACCATAAACTATTTCAGCCACACCTTGGAAATCCTCAGTGGAGGCGTTACTGTAGGCAAATGTCTCACGATATAACGCCAGAGTTTGGAAAAAGGGATCATCACCCATTACATGCCTTAACATGTGCAAAGTCCAGGCTCCCTTGCCATAGACGATCTTGTTAAAAATGGACCAGACTTCAGTTGTGTCATTTCGATAAATCGACCCTATGTAATCCCAGTCTTTTCCTGCCATATGTGAATGATAAGCAGCCTCACCATTCTTGGCTCCCCAATAGAGGGCCTCAGAGTAGGTTGCAAAGCCCTCATTGATCCAAATATGATGAAAATTGGTACAGGTCACCAGATCACCCCACCATTGATGTGCTAACTCATGGGCGATGGTATTTTCTCCAGAAGAACCCATGCTAGAGCAGGTTTGATGCTCCATAGCTCCTCCCCATCCAAATTGAGCCATCCCATACTTTTCCGTTAGAAAGGGGTAGTCTCCGTAGGCCTTGTTGAAAGTTTCCATCATACCCGATGTTAAATTCCACCTATCAATATTAGTCTGACTGGCGTAGCTCGGGTACATCCAGTATTCAAGTGGCATAGATTCCCCGCTCTCAAAAACAAACGTTTCACTCCAGTATGTATATTCGGTAATTGCCAAAGAAACCAGGTATGTGGCGATTGGGTATTTGTGTTCCCACACCCAAGATTTAGTCCCATTTCCATTATCAATTTCTGATGTTAACATGCCGTTGGCGACAGCAGTAAGACTCGCATCAACTGTTATACCAATACGGACAGAGTCAGCTTTATCTGTAGGTTCGTCTTTACAAGGCCACCATGCTCTAGCACCATAGGGTTCACTCAGTGTTGAGATCACTGGAACTACACGACCATCATTTTCTAGCCGAGTATCAAAAAACGGTGGTTCAAATCCTGCTCTAGCCGGGATACCGTGATAGGATATACCAACTTTTACAGCCTCATTAATGGAATAGCTACCATCTAGAGTAATTTTTAAACCATTTAAACTGAGTTCAAAATCAGCTCCATTGAGATAGACTGAATCTACGCTCATATTGGACAACAAGTCCAATTCAATACTTTCTAAATTTGAAGCTGTTGGATAAAAATGGATCTCTGTCTTTCCAGATAAAACCTTATTATCAATATCTAAATCAAATTCTATGTCATAATAGTGGACATCCCAGTTTCCGTATTCGGTCAGTTTGGAATGTCTGGCCAGCTGTCTGCTATAGGAACCCATTTCAGGAAAAGACTTACAGACAACAATCTCGTGATCAACATACTGCGACCATGCCATGCTAGATATGGAAAGAAAAATAAGCAATTTTACTAGTTTCATTCAAACCTCATATATTCGACTCTAAACTAAGACTAGACTTGATTAAATCAACATTCAAGGTGGTTTCAAATGTGTGTTGAGTAGGCTGTTTAAGCGAAGCTAAATGGACTGAAATTTGAAATTTTTACCTAGAGCTTTTAACATCAGATAAAAACTGTTTGCGTCTTCTTGCGCTCCGAGAGAGGAAAACTAAGTAGAGGAATTACGTTGGCCAAAAATTGGCATCGTTCCAAACCTCTTCCCGGAAATCTTCTTCAAGTGACATGAGTGTCTGGTGATGATCCAGTTCCCAGTCAGCCAACCATGTGAAGAGCTTTTTAATATCAGGATCTGTGGCAGCCTGTTCCTCTTTTTGGTAAAATTTAAAGGCACGCTCTTCAAGGGTTAATGCAATACTGATCGCAGAAGAATCAAAATCACTATTCTTCAATTCTAAAAGGAAAGATTTATCGATAATTGGATCCTTGAATCCAAACTGTAGCTCTTCCTTAGTGGGCAGCACCACTTTCCCCTCATCCAGATGTCTTTTAAAGGTGAGTTGCAGGATATGAAGATGATGTTCTTCTTCTTTGACCATATGCTCAAATAATTCTCTGGCAACCTTTGAATTGGCAGTTTTGGCTGCCATACTAAAGAATTCTTTACCGTTCATCTCCAACAAAATAGCTCGTTTCAATACATCTTGAACCGATTTGAACTCACTTGTTCTTCCAGAATCACTCATAGAAATATTCCTAATCTTTAGCTAGATCACTGTGGCTAGGATCAGCCTGGCTACCCTCATTATTGTCCTGCTGCTCTTTACGATAGATGGCACAGTGTTCTATGTCAGCATCACGGAAATTTGTCAAAGGGTTGTAATTCCCTGCAAAACGACTATCGCAAGCATTTGCTGCCTCAGCCCCATCAGGGCATTCTATATCGTATACCGGGCAGTAGTTTTTCCGTTTATCAGCCAATTCATTTTTTGTCATATAGTTGCCCTTCATAATTCAGGCTTATTGACCCAAAGATCAATATGAACACTCAATAAATTATAGGTCAGCGCTTAGTATCGCCCTGAAATTCTAACAGGGTTCGCATATAGTTGTCACGAACCAATGTTTTAGGTTGTGGCGAATGGATCAAACTCATACTTCCCTTCATTTGGGAAATACTTTGATATTCATTCTCATCCATCCAATTGATAAGGTCATCTGAGATCTGCTTAATGAGCTCTGGACCATGAGCCATCAAGGCAGAAGCCAACATTGTCACGTCTGCTCCTGACATGACTAGTTTTAGCACATCTTGGGCACTATGAACACCGCCACTGGCAGCAAAATCCATATGCACATTTCCACGGAGAATCGAGATCCATCTCATGGGCAGGCGAATTTCTCTGGCATGACTCAATTGTACCTGGCGTTTGGTTTCTAACTTTTCCAGATCAATATCAGGATGATAAAAGCGGTTAAACATAACCAAGGCGTCTGCACCCACACCTTCTAACGCTTTAGCAACAGCTGGAAGGGAACTGAATCTGGAACCGATCTTTACGGCAACTGGAATTGAGACATGGTTTTTCACCCAACCCACGATATCTGTATAGCGCCTCTCCACGTCAGCGCTTGTCTCATTGAAATCTACAGGAAGATAATGAATATTAAGTTCCAATCCATCGGCACCTGCCTCTTCTATCTTCTTGGCATATTCCATCCAACCACCGGGAGTGGCGCCATTTAGACTGGCAATGACCGGGATATCAACTGCAGCTTTTATTTTAGCTATTTTTTCCAGATACTCCTGTGGTCCACTGACAAATTCGTGGGCCTGAGGAAAAAAGCTTAAAGCTTCTGCAAACGAGTCAGACCCGTATTCCATAAAGTGTTCAAGAGAGCTATCCTCCTGCTCAATTTGCTCTTCAAAAAGAGAGAGAAGAACAACGGCGGACGCCTCATTGTCCTCTAATATCTTGATTTTATCAAGGTTGTCAGTGAGAGGAGATGCCGAAGGGACCAATGGATTTTTTAATTCCAGTCCCATATAGTTTGTATTTAAACGCATTATTTATAATCCTTTATTCAATCTAAACTTAAACTTCATCGTAGGATATGGCTGCTAGCTTTGCGTAGTAGTCATATTTCTCTTTAGCGGCTTTATCAGATTCTTCAAGATACTTTTCAGCTAAAGTTGAATCGATGCGATTCAAGATGGTAAACCGAGTTTCGTTAGAGGAGTACTCTTTAACATGTTTTATCGGTGGTTTTGAGTCCAATTTGAGAGGATTCTTACCTTCTGCAGCCAACAATGGATTATACCGGTAGAGTGTCCAGTATGCACTCTCTACAGCTAGTTTCTGTTGGCCCATTCCTTTGGTCATGTCAATACCGTGAGCAATACACTGGCTATAAGCAATGACGATTGATGGACCAGGATATGCTTCTGCTTCCATCAGTGCTCGAACCGTTTGGGCATCACTCGCTCCCATTGCGATTGATGCTACGTACACATTCTTGTAACTCATAGCAATCATACCCAGGTCTTTTTTACCTGAGGGTTTACCGCCGGCTGCGAATTTCGCCACAGCTCCTAATGGTGTAGCTTTCGATTTCTGACCACCTGTATTGGAGTAGACTTCGGTGTCCAGTACCAGGACATTAACATCTTTACCTGATGCCAAGACATGATCCAGCCCGCCAAACCCAATATCGTAGGCCCAGCCGTCACCACCCATGATCCAAACACTCTTCTTGACCAGGTTGTCAGCAACTGACATCAATTGTCTGGAAATAGGCGTATCAAGCTTTTCAACGATATCTGTCATCTGCTTGACGCGAGCGCGTTGTTCGAATATCTCAGGCTCGTTTGTTTGTGGAGCATTGGTAATTGTATCGACCAGCTCTGAGCCAATCTCATCTTTCAGCAGACTCATTAGTTCGGCCGCATGAATTTTGTGTTTATCAATGGTCAGACGGTAGCCCATACCAAACTCTGCATTGTCCTCGAAAAGTGAGTTGTTCCAGGTTGGACCACGGCCATCATCGTTTTTGGACCAGGGAGTCGTTGGTAAATTTCCACCATAGATGGAAGAACATCCCGTAGCATTTGCTACGATCATACGATCTCCAAACAGTTGTGATACCAGTTTGACGTATGGTGTTTCACCACAGCCCACACAAGCTCCGGAAAATTCAAATAGTGGTTGAAGGAACTGTGCTCCTTTTACGGTCTCATGTTTAATCAAACTACGATCGACTTCAGGAAGGTCCGTAAAGAAATCCCAATTGGCTCTTTCTGAGTCACGTAAGGGGCGCTGTTCTGCCATATTGATGGCCTTGCGACTCAGGTTGGTCTTATCGCGAGCCGGACAAACTTCAACACAGAGATTACAGCCAGTACAATCTTCAACGGCTACCTGTAAAATGTACTGAGAATCTGCTTCCCACTCTTTACCCTTTGCATTGACATGCTTGATGGTCTCTGGAGCATTCTCAAAGGCAGCTTCATTCGTTACTTTTGGTCTAATAGCCGCATGGGGACAAACCAAGGCACACTTATTACACTGAATACAAATGTCAGGTTCCCAGACTGGAACTTCTAATGCGATATTTCGTTTCTCCCATTGAGTGGTACCGGTAGGCCAGGTTCCATCATTAGGCATGGCACTAACGGGTAGATCATCTCCACGACCAGCAATGATCTCGGCAGTCACCTTCTGAACAAAATCAGGGGCTGCTTCGGGAACGATGAGGCGTAGAGCATCGCTTCCATTTAAGGTATTAGGAACGTCTACCTGAAATAGGTTAGATACAGATTGATCCACAGCTGTGTAATTCTTTTCAACAACAGCATCACCCTTCTTACCATAGGTTTTGTAGATGGCTTCCTTGATTTTTGCAATGGACTCATCTTTTGATAAAATACCTGAGATGGCAAAGAAACAGGTTTGCATAATGGTATTAATACGCATTCCCATACCGGTTTCCCTGGCAACAGTAACCGCATCAATCACATAAAATTTGAGTTTCTTGTCAATGATCTGTTTCTGATAGTGACGTGGTAATGCGCCCCAGATCTCATTTTTATTCAAGTGACTATTGAGTAGGAAGGTAGCTCCCTCTTCTGCCTGAGCAAGAATATCAAACTGGTCAAGTAACTCGTACTGATGACAGGCAATAAAGTTGGCCTTGTCAATCAGGTAAGTAGATCGAATCTTATTCTTTCCAAACCTTAAGTGAGATGTGGTTGTGCTTCCCGATTTCTTAGAATCATATACGAAGTAGCCCTGGGCATAATTGTCCGTTCCTTCTCCGATGATCTTAATAGAGTTTTTATTTGCACCCACAGTGCCATCAGAACCGAGACCATAAAATAGGCCCCTGAATACATCGCCACTGGATGTGTTATACTCTGGATCATATTCCAGTGAAGTAAAAGAGATATCATCCTTGATACCGATAGTAAAATGATTCTTAGGTTTATCTTTGATCAACTCGTCATAGATACCCTTGATCATGGCAGGAGTGAATTCTTTTGAAGAAAGTCCGTACCGCCCACCAATGACAAGAGGTGTATTCTCAAATTGGTAGTAAGCTTCAGCTTTAGCTTCAACAAAAGCAGTGAGAACATCCTGATACATGGGCTCGCCAGCACCACCTGGTTCTTTGGTCCTATCCAGAACCGCGATCTTCTTTACAGAAGCAGGAAGAGCTGAGATAAAGTGTTTAATTGAGAATGGTCTGAATAAATGAATCTTTAGAAGGCCAACTTTCTCACCTGCAGTATTCATCTGTTCGATGGTCTCTTCTACTGTTTCAGCTCCAGATCCCATGATAATAATGACACGTTCAGCATCTTCAGCACCCACATAGTCGAAGAGGTGATATTGACGGCCGACAATACTATTAAAGCGATCCATGGTCTTCTGTACGATCTCCGGGGTTGCTTCATAGTATGGATTCACTGTCTCACGACCCTGGAAATAAACATCAGGATTCTGAGCAGTTCCACGGAGTACAGGATCATTTGGATTCATGCCCCTGTTTCTGTGTGCGATGACCCATTCATCATCAATCATACCCTTGATGTCATCATCATTCAGCTGCTCGATCTTCAGCACTTCGTGGGAGGTTCTGAAACCATCAAAAAAGTGAATAAAGGGAACGCGAGTCTGCAAGGTTGCGGACTGTGAAATAAGCGCCATATCCATGACTTCCTGGACTGAGTTTGAAGATAGCATAGCCCAGCCAGTGGCCCGAGTTGCCATCACATCAGAGTGATCACCAAAGATCGAAAGTGCCTGAGCAGCTAAAGATCGTGCTGAGACATGAAAAACAGTGGCAGTCAATTCACCAGCAATCTTGTACATGTTTGGAATCATCAGCAGTAAGCCCTGAGAGGCGGTGAAAGTTGTTGTTAATGCTCCGGTTTGAAGTGCCCCGTGGACAGCACCGGCTGCGCCGCCTTCACTCTGCATTGCCTCAACGGTAGGGATAGTGCCCCAAATATTTCTTTTGCCCTGGGCGGTAAAGGCGTCTGCTAGCTCTCCCATATTGGATGAGGGAGTGATTGGGTAGATTGCACAGATCTCATTGGTCTTATGCGCAATGTACGCTGCTGCTTCATTCCCGTCGATGGTTACCATCTTACGATTCATGTATTTCTCCTGCTTATGACGAATGGAATTAGTTTTAAAAGTTGTTCGTAAAACATCATAACAACTTATGTAAATATCATGCCAAAGGAAGCCCTCTGGGAAAATATTTACGAATTTATGATGATTTTTGTCATGGGAGACCATTTTTTTGGTCTACGGAGTGACAAATGCTTAAAGAATATACTTCAGCCCAAACTGAATTTGAGAAAACTGGTTTTGAACTTCCACGTTTCTTTCGGCACCAGAGACAAGCAAATGGTTCAAGTCACTCTGCCATTGCTCACTCCGGAAAGCCAGGTTGAAACCAAGACCAAAAATAAGTTGGTACGAGACGCCCGTGTCAAGTCGCAGGCTATTACCCAACTGATAGTTTAAAGGATCATTCATGACACTGGCTGAAAATGACAAATCCATGGGAGCGAGTGACCATAGTACCGAGGCTGAGAATTCGTGAACATCCTGGATAGATTGATCAATCTCCCTGTCAATCACAGCATCTAGATCAGCACCGAATGAGTCAATCAGATTACTGCTCATAAAACTGGTGGAATAGGAATGAAAACGATAATTCACACTTACTTCAAGAGGATCTGCTAAGAAGCCAACTCCAATACCCAATCGCCAAGGTCCCCAAACGGCATATTTCAGGGCGGGACTATATTCATTCATATAAACAGTTCTCGTTCCATCGTCGTTCCACTCAGTTTGATTCTGGCTCGATGATTCGCTGACTGTAATTCTTGAGGGAAGTTCGATGGCAGCACCAAGTCTAACCGATTCCGTCAATTCACTGGAGACACCAACACGTGCTGAAAAACCACGGTATTCGGGTAGGAAGTGAAGACTATCTTGATACTTACTATAGGTGAAGTTATCCTCTGAATCAGACTCCGTATAAATTTTGTCAAAGGTATTATTCCCGGTAAGATAGCTAACAGCAAAACCAACACTGGTATGCATGGTTGCTAAAAAGGAGGTTGCTGCAGTCAATGCGTATAGTGATCCCGATGATCTGTGCCGATGAGTGTAATCAAACAAATCACCAGAATCAGTATCAGTATCACTGAATTCCTGAATACTATTGAAAGAGTTCACCTGTTGGAGACTATAACCCCAGACCCAGGCACCTCGATAAACATGTACCGGATAAATGTAACTGAGGCTGTTCAGACGCATACCGTGCTCCTGGGAGGGTTCACTGGTGTTCGTATTGAAAACGCTAATTCCAGAAACTTGATCTAAACTCATATCGGCAGCTAGAAAACTCTGATTACTGTAACTAAGTAAAGCTGGGTTACCCAGCATTGCATTACTCTGTGCTGTTGTAGCAGGTCCAACACCACTTTCTGCACCAGAGACTCCACTCATACCAGAGAAGGGGCGAATCACATCAAGATAGCTTTGTGAAAATATATTGCTGACCAACACCATGGCGAATAGGATTATTCTTGTTTTCATAACAGCCTACTTCTTCGTTCTTGTACGAGAACTGTTTTCAGAAGACTGCTTATCTTTTTTAGATGGTGATTTTTTTGGTGGTGGTGATTTTGGTTCAGATTTTGTTTTTGTTCGAGTAACTGGTTTGACTTCGCTTTGTGTCTTGCGTTTAGAAGGTTCACTTTTAACCGATTTGCTTTTTACAGAGGTTTTAATCGGCCTGCTAATTGCCGGTGCAGATTTTTCAGGCTTTGATGCTGGAGCCGAAGACGTCAGAACCTCTGAAGATGTACTGTGGGGCTGACTGGACGTTGAGTTTCTGGATTCTCTCACCCTAGTACTACCTTGCCGATCTTCCCTATCAAATTTCCTGGCAGCAACTGGGATTACATCCTCACCCTCCACGTAGACTGGGGTGTAATAATGGTGATGGTAATCATAGTAGTTATAGGGATCATAATAAGAAGCGCCATAGCCCCGATGATAATTTGTGTAAGGTAATACTGGCTCCCAATAGGGATCCCAACCATACATGCTAGAGCTACCTAGCGAACTTGCCATAGCAGGTTCTGAGACAATAGTGGTGATTGATTCAGGTAAAGTCTTTGGTGGGTAAACTAATGTGTAACAGGATTGTAGCGCTAACATTCCCAACAAAACAAAGACAAATTTAGTTTTTCCACTCATAAGTGAAGATAACTTAGTCCAATTCCATGAAAATGTCAACATATGCTACCCCTTTTCTGTCTTTGTGCAACGATTGTACGAGGATTTAGTTCCCAGTGGGACTGGACTACTAATCACAACTGGATAAGTTATTTTTTGTTAGATCAGAAATGAGATAAAGAGAACTACTATGCTGATTCCCAGGGCCGAAATGATGTAGAGACCAAGGGAGATCACAATGGCTAAGAGTGAAGTAGTTAGAAAGGAAATCAGGTCTAAACCATAAATAGTCCGAAGGGCTACAAACACGAGATAAATAGATATCATAAGGGAGACCAGACCACCTACGAGAGGGATGAGCAAAAGAATAGCTGCTGTACCAGTTGCGTATGCAAATATTCTAAAAACGAGTGAAAAATCATAAAGCTGCTGGTTACGCCAACTCATGGCTACATGAAAACCATAAGCCGAAATAAATTGCAGCAAGATCACAGAGAGTGGGTAAATCAGGATCATTATCTGTGAAATATTATCCGGTAGTTGTAACAGATCTAACAATTCAGGATTCTGTGGTAAAAGCATTGATGGATCAGCCCCACCCATTGCAAATGTCCATAAAAAGGTGAACACTTGTATGGCTAGTGTATAGACCAGCGCATCCGCTATACCGGAAACTCGCCGCATCACACTGAAGGTCTTAGCTGGGTGGAGTAGAAATGATTTTATCGTTTCTATGAATGCTACAAAAAAGCCAATTTCATGCTTTTTTTCCCAAGGTGGGCCATCAATAATTAACGGTGGGAGCTGTGGTTGTTCAGGTTGTTCCATACTGGTCAGTTAATTGATTCTAGCACAAACTGCAATAAAAAAAGCCCCACGAATGGGGCTTTTGTAATTTAGAACCGTAGTTTTGGATAATTCTATAATGCTTGTTTCATGCGTGCCAGAAAATCTTCTGCATTTTCAAATCCAGTTGATCTTAAATACTTCAACTCAGTCCCATTTTTCAAGAAGATATAAGAAGGCACACCTTTGATGGAAAATCGTTCCAGAAAACCTTTTTCAAATTCTCCACTCTGACGGGTCAAGTCGATTTTGATCGCAGTGAACTGTTTTGAAAGAGCTACAACTTGGGCATTGGGGAAGGTAAATTTATCCATCTCTTTACAGGGGATACACCAATCAGCGTAAACATCAATCATGATGGGCTGATCACTTGCCAACAAAGTATTAAATTCACTTTCAGAGACAGGATGTTGCCATTCGATTCCACCTGTGGTACTCTGTTGTTCCGGGATACCCATCCAGGTACCAATAATGATCAATAGAATTGCAACGATCTGTTGTACTCGCTTAAAAGCAACATTGCCTTCACCACTTTTGTCAAACATGATAATGTAAACACCTGCACCCAAGAGGAAGACTGCCATGATAGGACCACCATAGGCTCCCAACAGTGGCATGAGGAAATAGATAGCCATTGCAATGAGCACAAAGCCAAAGATCACTCGAACCCCGATCATCCAACTTCCGGAACGAGGTAATGATGATATCTTGCTTGAGTACATGGCTAGGAATAGATATGGAAGTCCTAATCCCATAGCCAGGGTAAAGAACATTGTGAAGCCTAAAATAGGATCTTGTTGTGCAGCTACATAAGCCAGCAGTCCAATTACAAAAGGACCAACACATGGAGCTGCGACGATTCCCAGAGTAAGACCCATGAAAAATGAACCAAAGATACCTGCCTTTGACTGACTGGCAGCTGTCATCAAACCTGTTGGTAGTCTAAATTCGTATACACCAAACATGGACAATGAAAGACCGACTAGTAATGCTGCAATTCCGATGAGGACCCAGGGATTCGTAAGTAACGCGCCGAAGAGACCTCCACCCAATGCAGCAGCCACACCAAGAAGAGAATAGGTCACGGCAATTCCCAATACATAGGCCAATGCCATCCAAAAGGTGCGACCCTTTCCAGCATCGGTTCCACCAAAGAAACTGATAGTGATAGGAATGAGTGGGTAAACACAAGGGGTTAGATTAAGCGCTAAACCTCCAAAGAAAATGATGGCGAAAGTTAGGATAATACCATACTCATCTACCAAGCCCGAGATATCATCATCTTCAGATACTTCTGTTTTAACTTCATTGCTTGAAACAGATTTAATCTCAAATAATTCTGCATTAATGAGAGTGCTGGTTCCTGGATCGCTGGTGACGGGTAGGGAAGCTGAGAAATTCACTGTGGCGGGAATCAGACATTGAACATCATCGCAGGCCTGAAAATACAATTCTCCGCCAATTTCCAGAGATCCTGTCGCAGATGCTTGTACATCCAGAGAGGTTCGTAGAATCAGCTCACCACCATATACTGCCGCCGGTTCCTTGACTCCTGCTACGGCAATTCTTTCAGCCCGTGGATATTGCCAGGGAGAAATCGTAAATGGCTGTCCCTCACTCTTGATTGAGGGCGAAACCGGAATAATAAATTCATCATTTCCCTCAGGAGCGTAAACATGCCATGGATGATGGACATCAACTACCAGAGCTAGATCAAGTTTTTCACCTGCAACTGCAACATCACGACTAGTAACAAGCTCAACACTGAGAATATCACCTGGTGCTTGTTGCCCAGATAGGTTTAGTCCAATGAGTATAAAAATAGATAGAAATAGCTGTTTGATTGATCGGTGCATGATGGTCTTCAGATCCTTATTCGTTCAAATATTAGTATCAGTCAAAAAGACTCTTTATCTTCCCTAACCAGGGATGTCTTCTTTGATACCAGGTTCGCTCAAAGGTTACTTGATGAGTGTCAAATGTTTCCTCGCCAGTTTTAATGAATGCCTCTCGTTGGCCATATGCTGACCAATGCACACCTGGCATATCCATATCCAATAATACATCAGCCTCACGGTTTAACATGTCACGGTAATGACATGAACGAATATTTTCACTCTGGCTCATAATGGCCATGGCATTGTCTAATTCGGCTACAGGTGTCATATCCTGTCCAACATCAACCGCCAAAACGAAATCTGCACCCATTTCCCTTGCCATTCTGATAGGAACCTGTTGTGAGACACCTCCATCGACTAACATCCTGCCGTCAATTTCAACAGGCGGTAAAAATCCAGGAATGGCAATTGACGCCATAACAGCAGAAAGCATGGAGCCCTCTGTGAAATAGACATCTTCACCATTGTAGAGATCTGTGGCAACGATCCCCAGTTCCATACCTGAATTTATCCAGATATCTTCGGTAATGGCAACTGCCAGGGCTTCCTGAATACGTTCCGTACTGACAAGACCTTTCTTGGAGTGTGCCAAATTTATAACGATCCTGTCCTGTATGGCACTTGATACCTGATGCCAAAAAGACTCGCCTCCCCGGCTATTGACTTTGATCAGATGCAATCCCAACTTTTGAAATTCATCACTGACAACCATTTTATCCAATATTTCGTGAGTCAGATCAGCATTTCTGGTTTTTGTATAGACCGCAGCTACCAGGGCACCCATACTGGCACCTGTAATAATATCTGGTTGGATTCCCAACGCTTCCAGGCGTTTAAGGACACCCACATGGGCAAAACCACGGGCTCCTCCCCCTCCTAAAGCCAGACCAAATCGAGGACGAGACATCATCTACTTCTGGTAGTCTGCAGAGGAGACAATACTGGTTTTTAATATTGTCACTGATTCTAGTGGATTGTCACGAGAATCGCATTTTAATTTTGCTATTTCGTCTACTACATCCATACCATCTACTACTTTTCCAAATACGGTATAGTTGGGATCTAGGAAGCTTGGTGTTCCATGACAAAAATAGAATTGGCTGCCACTAGATCTTTTCTCTGGATTAACTTCATCAGGTTGCCTAGCTGCTCCGAGCGTACCTCGTAGATGAGGTTGGCCAATTTCAGCTGGAATCGTTTCTCCAATGCCACCAAGTCCATCATCAGTACGGTCATCATTATCGCGTGTATTTGGATCACCACCCTGAACAACAAAACCGGGAATTACTCTATGAAAATAGATGCCTTCAAAGGAACCATCAGAGGATAACTTTTTAAAATTTGCAGCGTGGATAGGAGTTTCTGCTTCATAAAGGTCAATAATGATTGTACCCAGGTTGGTTTCCATTTTGACGTATTCATCAGCTGGGACTTCTTCTTTACTGCTACAAGCAAACACTACAAGGATAACAAATATCCCGATCAGGCTTCTTAAAATATTGGTCTTTTTCATTTCTTCTCCACTATTATTGGTTTTGATGGTTGATCTTGGCGGGCAAGATGAATATCTAAATCAGAACTGACTCGTTTGCGAACAGTTGATAAAGCCAGATCAGGATCATTATTTTTTTCGCTTAAATGTGCCAGCATAACTCCCTTTAGCTTGCCCAGTTCAGCAAGCATGGCAATAAATTCAGCACTATCATTATTTGAGAGATGCCCAACTCGACTGTCGACCCTGGCTTTTAGGTGTGCAGGATAATGACCATTCCAAAGCATGTCACGATCATGATTGGCTTCCATAACCATAAAGTCAGCATGACGCATCATCAAGAAATTGTCCTCTGTGACTGCACCAAGATCAGTTAGATACCCAAGTTTCGCCCCATTACTCTCCACGAGAAAACCGGTTGAGGAATTCGAATCGTGTAGAGTGGGTACACTGGTAACTTTCAGGGAACCCAATTCCATGGTTTCCTTCATCTCGAAATGTCGAATTCTTTCTGACCCTGTAAATTTCTTGTGACCGGCTCTTTTTGTGGCAGGGTGCATATGCAAATAGACCTTGTGGCGTTTCGACAGAATGCTGGCGCCTTTAATATGATCTCCGTGTTCGTGTGTTATCAGACAGGCCTCAAGATCATCTGGTTCTAAATTCACCAACTGCATACGTCGACGAATCTCAGCACCACTGAATCCAGCATCGATGAGGATCATGGTGTCCTCATTCTTGACAATGCACGCATTGCCTCCACTCCCACTTCCCAACATTATCATTTCAAGCATATATTTTAGTCAATCCTTAAGGCTAAAGCTTACGTCTAAGCTAATTTTTAAATTAGGAACACCCATAGTCAATTCAACAAAAAACTATCAATCCTGTATGCCTCAACTGCCTCTCTTTTAATCACAGAGAGCACTGAGAACGCAGAGAGTTTTTATGGTTTTAATCCTGGAGGTTTAGTAGCTTAGATTCAAGCAAGTTAAAAATCAAATCTTCACGTCTTTGCGCCTGTCGTGCCGTAGTTCTTGAACGTAGGATGGAGTGAAGGATGAGCGCGGCAATCTCGAATTTACATTAAGGGTACTGTGGTTTACAAAATAGTTATCTTTGGTGCATTTGTGACTTCGTGACCTTGTAGTACAGTAAATCTAGGGTACGGCTAAAAACAATTGTCTAAAGAACTCCTCCCATTTAAACTCGGACGATATGTCTCAATTAGAATTTTTCAAGCCTCCTGTAAAAACACCTGCTAAATCAGAAACAAGTCTGATTGCAGCTACTTTAAATTTTGAAGTGAAATTAATTGAAGCGCTTTCAGCCAAAGATGCTGACAGAGTAATCGAAATATCGCAGGGCTTGATCAAACCTTTTGGCGCTGATACAGCTTTTACAAAAAAAACGGTCTGGAAATATTTTAATCATCCTCACACACTTCCCTTTGTGGGTGTACTAAGAAATGAGATCATTGGATTCCTGGTGGGAGTTCCCCTGGAAAACTTTGATGATGAAAATTGGGCAACGGCCGACCCAACTCTGGGTAACCATGAGACCATCTACACCTATGCTTTCGTTTTTGATGAAAAACATCAGAGACAAGGCTATGCCAAAATGCTCAAACGAGTTTATTTAAACTGGCTAAAGAAAAGGGGCTATCTCTACGTCTCAGGACATGTCCGTGAAGGCATCTCAAAAAATTTCTCACTCCACACCAATGTGCTCAGAAAATTCCCTAATTGGCACGAAACTGGCAAAGTATTCGAGTATTATCAGCGTCCCTTACGCTAGAATAATACGGAGGTTTTATTGTTTAATAAGCTTGTAGTAATGCTCATGCCATTGGCACCCAAGATACTGGTAAAATTGATTTCAAAACGATACATCGCAGGCGAGAATATCAGATCTGCTATTGAAAAATGCCAAAAATTACAGTCCCGAGGTTTTTTGACCACATTGGATATCCTGGGCGAAGCAGTCAACAATGAAGACCAGGCGAATGAAGCTCTTCATTCGTATCTGGAACTCATTTCTGAAGTTTCCAAAAGTGGTATTGAAAAAAATATCTCATTAAAACCAACTGCTTTGGGTCTTGGTATCTCTGAAGAATTAGCATTTAAGAATATTTCCAAACTGGTCTCCGAGGCAAACAAATCAGGTATTTTTATCCGCATTGATATGGAAGACTCTCCCTACACCACCCAAACGCTGCACCTGCACCAGCAATTAAGTGTGGAATCTTCACGTATAGGAACTGTGATACAAGCCTATATGCGCAGAAGTATGGAGGATGTAAAGGCAGTTGCCTCACGGGGTGGAAATCTCCGGATATGCAAAGGTATTTATAAAGAATCCGAGTTCATTGCGTTCCAGGAGAAAGCTGAGGTTCGTAAAAATTTTCTCGCCCTACTTCAAGAAATGTTTCGCCAGAAAGCCTATGTCGGTATTGCCACTCATGACCCATATTTAATAGATCAGGCTCTTGTTATGATTACCGACATGGACATCCCAAAAGACAAATATGAATTCCAGGCCCTCCTGGGAGTACCCATTACAAATCGTTTGACAGAGCTTATCCAGTTAGGGCATCGCGTTCGTATCTATGTCCCCTATGGAAAAGACTGGTATGCCTACTCAAGTCGACGATTAAAAGAAAACCCTGATATTGCAGGATATGTATTAAAAAATATGATAAAATTTAAATGAATATGCCTAGTTCAGCTCAAAATGATCTAGCTGAGATTTTAGGTTCTAGTAAAACGATTGCTGTTGTTGGCGCTTCTCCCAATTCAGCTCGTCCCAGTCACTGGATCAGTAAATACCTAATGGAACAGGGTTATCAGGTTATTCCCGTTAACCCAGGACATGATGAACTTTTTGGTCTTAAATGTTATCCGGATATAAGCAGCATTGAGGAGGACGTTGATGTGGTTAATATCTTTCGACGATCTGACCAGGTTCTACCCATTATCGAGAGTACTTTGGATAAGAATAAGATAAAATTGATCTGGATGCAGGATAATGTTTACAATGAAGAGGCTGGTGAGCTAGCCTCCAGCGCAGGGATCCCAGTTGTGATGAATGATTGTATCTACAGATTTCTCCGAAAGATGGGGTAAACTGCTTATGTTGTTCTTTAGCCCAGCCATTCATGGCTAGGATTTGAAATTAAGTTGAACAATCAATAAGGCCGTTAACGGCCTTATTTTCTCAGATGATGTTATGTGACCCCAGCCCTAAAGAAGCTGGGCTAGTGATTTTTAGCTAGACCGCTGTCCCCAATGGAGTTTCTTCCGAAGCTTCTCGTAAAAGGTGTTATCCGGCAAAACAACCAATTGTATTCTATATGAGCTAGGTCTGATACGGATTTGCAAGCTTGAATCTAATTCCCTGGTGTCTTTTCCATCGATATGCAATCGCGCATGGTCGTCTTGATTGGATAGTTTAATGTAGATATTTTCTTCCCCATTTAGCACCACGGGACGTACTGAGAGAGTATGGGCAGAAATGGGTGTGATCAAGATAGCTTCTAGACGGGGGTCAAGGATGGGACCACCTGCAGACAAAGCGTACGCCGTGGAACCTGTTGGTGTTGAGATGATGAGACCATCTGACAGGTATCTGTTTAGTAACTCTTCTCCCACACGAACTTCCAGCGGCAGCAGGCTAAAAACATCAGCACGTTCAATCACTACATCATTCAGTGCCCAGAGAGTTTCCTCACTTCCATCTGCGAATTCCAGACGGCAGTTCAGCACCATCCTTTCCTCAATATGGTAATGACCTTTCAGAACCTGTGAAAACTCAGCTCGCCAATCGCGTTCCAGGGTGGTTAGAAAACCCAGACTACCCAGATTAATTCCAAGGATTGGGATAGGATGACGCATAACTGCCTGAGCAGCCGAGAGTAAAGTACCATCACCACCAATGGAGATAATAAAATCTGCATCCTTGGGAATATCATTTTCAGCAATGGAATGAACCTCAGAATGATTCAATTCCAAAAGATCTGCAAAGCTATCTAAAATATACAATTCATGACCGTCTGAGATGAGAGTATCTAATATCTCATTGACATGTTTTGCTATTTCAGCATCACTTTGGAATCCCCAAATGGCAAATTTCATCGATTACTCCATTTAACTGAGTCTAGTCTAGTTTCTCTGTTTCCCAATCACCATCAGAACCTTGCACTAACTTATCAATTTTCTGTTTAGCAGCATCCAAGCGCTCCCGGCAGACCTTAATAAGTTTCAAGGCTTCTTCATTGTGGTCGATGGCATCGTCAAGGTTTAATTCTTCACCTTCAAGTTTTGCAACTAAACTTTCCAATTCACCCATGAGGGTCTCAAATGATTTCTCTTTTTTATTCATAATTAATTTAGGGTCTCCCACCCGAAAATAACATCTTATTTTTTGGGTTTAATAGCCTCAACCCTTGTTTCGGCCTCACCATCAAATAGTCGAACAACGAGTTGTTCTTTCACTTCAATTTGTTCAACCGAACGAATAATTTTCCCTTCGGTATTGCTCAGTACAGAGTATCCACGATTCAAGATCGAAAGCGGATTGAGAACCTTCAGTTGCTGAGCATAGCCATCCAGCTTGCTGCCAAGAATATTGACCCTATCCCTGCTCGATCGTATTGATCTGTCTTGAAGTTGATCCAATTGCTGAATGAATTGATCGATCATAAGCACAGGTCGTTTCAGAACATATGATTGTTGAATTGCACTTAAACGTTCTTCATATTTTTGCACTCTAAAATAGGTACCTTTTTGAAGACTTTGTGACAGATTTGTCAAGCGATTCATGAGTTCTAATTTATCGGGGACAACCAGTTCGGCCGCTGCAGAAGGTGTTGGTGCCCGGTGATCAGCCACCAGATCGCTGATAGTGGTATCTGTTTCATGGCCAACGGCACTGACGATGGGAATATCTGATTTAGCAATAGACCTGGCTACAATCTCTTCGTTGAAAGCCCATAGATCTTCTAAAGAACCACCTCCACGACCAACAATGAGTACCTGACAATCATGACGTAGATTGAAAGTTTCTATTGCCAGTGCTATCTCTGAGGCTGCTCCCTCGCCCTGTACCTTTGTTGGCAGTAAAACAAGTTCAGCTAGAGGGAACCGACGACTCAAGATATTGATCATATCTTGAATTGCAGCACCTGTGGGCGATGTGACAATTCCAATTTTTTCCGGGTAAGCGGGAAGTTCTTTTTTCAACTCCGGTCTAAATAGACCCTCAGCAGCTAATTTTTTCTTTAATGCTTCAAAAGCCAGATGAAGGTCACCCTCTCCTGCCGGTAACATTTGATCGACAATAAGTTGGTAGCGACCCTGAGGTGGATAAACGGAGATTCGACCATGGGCAGTGATTTCCATGCCATGAGTTGGGTCAAATCGAACCTGATTATTCTGGCCCCGAAACATGACTGCACCAAGTTGTGCGCCACTATCCTTTAAACTGAAATACCAATGACCCGAGCTATGCCGAGTTAGATTCGAAATTTCCCCTTTGACCCATACAGAACCAAATCGCTGTTCTAGCGAATTTTGGATATGACCCGTGATTTGGGATATCGAGAGTGTTTTGTCAAGCTCGGGTGAATGAGCCATAATGTTAGAATAAAAAGAGGGTGGTACGTGATAACACGCCACCCTCGAAAAGATGTATTAAAAAATTTCTAACGGATTTTTTTCTTTTGACGATTGGAACGTAAACGCTTTTTACGTTTATGAGTTGCGATCTTACGCCGTTTCCGTTTTTTTCCACAAGGCATGTAGTGTCTCCTCTTTCAATGCGCGGCGAATGTAAGCGCCCAACCATCGTTCACAAAGATTTTTTATCGTAATGATTTAATGGCTATTCTCTAGCCATTAAAGAAACATTGACCCTATCTCTCAGCAAGCGAGAGGGCTTGAATACTGGTACATACCTGGCAGGTAAGTTCACAGCTTCTCCGGTTCCAGGATTTCTAGCTTGTTTTGGAGCCCTTTTTTTGACACCAAAGCTACCAAATTTCCTAAATTCTACACGCCGACCATCAACCATTGATTCTGCTAAAGTAGTCAGAAAGGCATCAATAACTGCCTCGGTCTCTACTTTAGTAAGTCCGGTTCCACTTGAGATAATATCGACCATATCTGCTTTGGTCATGCTTTCCTCCTTCGCTAATAGGGGATGCGGTATTGTAGTTTTACACTTTGTGGTGAATCCCATCCTGGGATCGCAGCACCTACATCTTCCTTAAAAATCGTCCACCAAGATCGTCTAGGTTCTACAGGGTAGAGTAAAGGACTGTTCTCTGGTATTCCAGCAAATCGACATAAAGCTTTGCGCGTATCTTCAAATGTGCCTACTGCATCAACCAATCCCGCAACATATGCTTGCCTACCAGTAAAAACCCGGCCATTCCCTAAAGACTGCATATTGATCTCGTCAATGCCTCTTTCTTGAGAGACAACATCTATGAATTGATCATAAACATCATCGATCAAATTCTGAAAATACTCTCTTTCAGATGATGTCATTTCGCGAAAAGGTGAGCCAGCATCTTTGAATGCCTTAGATTTCACCACCCGCATTCCAAGACCCACTTTTTCCATTAAGTCGGAATAGATAGGGAATTGCATGACAACACCGATACTACCAGTCAGAGTCCCAGCATTTGCATAGATACTATCCGCACCCAGAGCAGCATAATATCCTCCTGAAGCAGCCAAGCTTGACATGCTCACGAAGACGGGTTTATCACTCTTCTCCCGTACAGTTCTAATTGCCTGGTAAAGCTCCTGAGACGGGGCTACCTGACCACCGGGGGAATTGATGGTAATTAAAATAGCAGCAACTCGACTACTCTCTACAAAATCGTCTAACTTCGAAATCCACTTACGAGAGGAACCGATCTCACCTTCCAAGGGAAGTACAGCGACTCGTTTTTGGCTATCGAACCAGGATCCATTGCTCCCCTTTTGAGAAACCATGAAAACCAGGATTGCTAAAACTGCGATCACAATCACACCATAAATACGATTTTTCTTCTTGTACTGGCTATCCATTTTTTTTCTTGGTATAGATGGTTAATTTTTGACCAGGGTAAATATGTTGACCATAGCGGAGTCCATTCCAGTATCTGATCCGCTTAGCACTGGTTCTATGATTTTCAGCTATCTGGCCCAGCGTGTCCCCTTTTCTAACGGTATATATCTTTTTATTGTAATCAGATTTAGCCGGAGTGGCAGATGCCGATTTTTTTGTTGAACTGGTGGAGGC
>CAZOBQ010000014.1:0-28532 GCA_964578155.1 uncultured Lentisphaeria bacterium | reverse complement strand
TCTATTGAATACTTGTATAGCTACCATGCCTATACGCTTGCATTTCCATGGTTATCGCTTGCCATGACCCAAAACTTTGCCCTGCCATTGCAGCAATTCGCGGAATATGGTGGGATTTACGCTGTCAGTTTTTGGGTTGTTCTACTGAACACGATCCTTTTTCAACTTGAGTTTGGAAAGCTCACTGTTCGGACACAACAATTGGTCTGGGGAATCTTGGGATTCCTCATTATTGGCTCCTTCATCTTTGGGGCTGTTCGTATGAAAGTGAATAATCCGGATAATTTCACACATATCCGAGTCGGAATCATTCAAACCAATCTGGATCCTCATCAAAAGTGGGTTAGGGCTAAAAAGACCAAGCATATTGAAGCGCTTATGAATCAATCTGAACAGGTAATCGCAGATAGCGCCAAGATAATTATCTGGCCAGAGAGCGCTGTGCCTGCACATTTACATTATTATCCACAGTTCGACCGTAAGATCAGAAAAATGGTTGAGAATAATGGTGTCTCAATCCTGGCAGGAGCACTCCACCATGTAGAGGATAAGGGGGAATACCAATTCTATAATTCCGCTTTCTATTACTCTCCTGGTATGCCTGTTGAAATATATAGCAAACAGGGTTTAGTCCCTTTTGCAGAACGAATTCCTTTGGTAGAGTCCTTTCCAATTCTGAAGAATCTCAATTTTGGGCAGGCGAACTTTGAAGCAGGAAAGGATGCTGTGGTCTACCCCATGGGGAGTAGAGAAGAAATTACTGATCTTGGAACCCTTATTTGTTATGAATCAGCGAACCCCTACATATTTAGAAAATTTATGCTTAACGATGCTGACCTCATGTCCATTATCACCAATGACGCCTGGTTGGGAAATTCTCCCGGTCCGTATCAGCACTTAGCTGCCGGACGTTTAAGGGCTATTGAGCACCGAGTAAGTATTGCTAGAGCTGCCCAAACTGGTATCAGCGCGATGATCTTGCCCAGTGGTAGAATTGCGGCTTCCATCCCGCTTGGAGAAAAAGGGGAGATCGTATATGATGCTCCCATTGGCTTAGATCGAACATTTTACAGTCGCCATGGGAATGTATTTGCTCTCACAGTGTTGCTCCTCTCAGCCTTTGGCCTTTTATTTGTCATGTTCAGCAGAAGAGTGAAAGTCTGATAGAACACGCACATGCGGCGTAAATTATTATTTATTCTCTTGATTGCGGGTCTGACTCATGCTCAGCCAAGCCATCTCAGTATGAGTGCTGAATTGCTTAAGGACTTTCAGCAATTTATTGCAGACTCGAGCACAATACCCAGGGATCAACAGATTCTAATATTTTCAGGTGAAGCCCAGACTGTAAACTATTACGGTGGCATCATAAACAAGTTAGGGGTGTCCGCTGATGATATGGCTGGAGACACTATTTACGTTGAAGTCATTTCCACGACCATATCCATTGATAAAGATTCGTCTAAAACATCAAGGAACACAGAGTATATCAGACAGTTAAAGCTTGATGTTAACTACACGATAGACAGAGATGTGATCGCCTGGAAGGGGAATATTTCGGACAAAATTGAAAAAAAAGAGCTTAGTCCACTTTTAAAGGAGTGGTTCCCAGTTCCAATTACTGGCAATTACCGAACGACTCAACCTTCTTCATTGATCGTTATTGTAACTACACTTGGAACACTGGCCCTGGTTTCAACGCTATTTTTTATAAGGACATAAGTGAATTGATGAGAAATATTAAAACCCTGATTATCATAGTCATTTTGTCTTTCCCAATATTCGGTGAAGAATTATTTCTAAACCCTCCAAAATATTCTGTAATGAAGAGTGCATTACTGCCAGGATGGGGAGAACATGGATATGACTCTCAAAGTCGTGGCTACCTTTTTAATGGAATCGAAGCCTCACTGTGGGTATTTGCAGGACTGGCTTATTCATCAGCCCATAGTTCAGAGAATGATCTCTTTTATTTCGCAGCAGAATATGGACAGATCACAAACCCTCAGTCTAAATCTGATATATTTCTTGATCGAGTTTCAAAATACGATAGTATGGAAGAATACAATGAGCAAATGCTCAGAAATAGGCAGTGGGATCGCATTTATTCTGAAGAGAATGGAGAATATTGGGAGTGGGACACTCCGGAAAAACGGATTGAATACTTTAATATTAAAACTCAGAGGTATCAATGGAGACAAAAACTCACATATACCTTTGGAGCTATCGCCCTGAATCACCTGGTTAGCGCAATGGATGTCTTGTATTTAAAACGCCAACACGTTTCAGCCTCAATTCTCCCGGAAGTCGGCAGTAACAGTGCTGGAATGCGCTTAAGCTTATCCTTTTAACCCTCACTGGATCACTAGGGGTGTCTGCTCACAAATCAACCATGACCACCGAAATCAACCCCTGGCTACTGTGGGTGATATTTTTTTCAACTATCCTGATATTTACCTCACTTTGGATTGTCCCACAAACTGAATGGCACATCATCGTGAGTGCCTGCACCTTTATAATTGTGTTATTTGGCTCCTCAACACGTTTTAAAACCATGGGATTCGTCTTGGGTCTGGTTCTCTTTTTAGCCAGTATGCAAATATTATTTTCTCCCTATGTGCGCGGGATGTTCTTGAAATCACTGGATGAAGGATTTCAATGGACCGATTGGCAATATCTACTCTATGCAGTGGAACGATTTGCCTGGCCACTCCTGATCATATCGCTCTTTCAGAACCATCTCAACAACCCAAGCATTGCTGGACATCTTACCCGATTACTATCACCTCTAGCTTGGTTAGGATTGAAAATAGATAGGCTTCAAAGTTTGATCCTGCTGGCTCTGAGGTTTCTTCCGTCCTTGAGACGTGAATGGGATCGTTTAGCCCATTTTCAAACCTATTTCTCCGGTCGTCATGTACGGAAGAGTTTGATTCAGCGACTCCGGTATTGGCAAGGTATATTAAGGGCACTCATCGCACACACCATCAATCGCTCAGTCACTACGGGAAATATGCTGGCTCTGCGTGGTTTGCCTGGAGGTCATAAATTTTCACTTAAGCAGCCAGTCCTACTTTCTTTTGCCATCTGGCTCCCTTTAGGAATATTAGTTTTCTTTATTGATCATAATCTGTCCATACTATGGTTGATCATGACGGTATGGATTGGATTGACTGCCATAGCGAGCAGTAGGGGAAGCTCTGTATGAGAGTTGCGCTACTGATCCAATACGATGGCAGTAACTATCATGGATGGCAGGTTCAGCCGAATGAATCAACGATTCAGGGCACTATTGAAATGGCGCTTCAGAAAGTTATGGGTACTCAGATTAGCATCATGGGGTCAGGTAGGACTGATACGGGCGTTCATGCTCATGGTCAAGTCGCCCATTTTGATATTTTAGAAACTGCCATACCCGTTCACAATATTGGCAAAGTGATCAATCAGTACCTCCCTGAGGATATTATGGTGATCGCTTCCCAAAGCGTGGTTGATGATTTCCATAGTCGTTTTATGGCCAATCAAAGAGAGTATAGGTACAACCTGAATACTAATTATGATATTCTCCGGCGAAAATCACATTGGTATGTCCGCTTCCCGCTGGAATTCAGCAAGTTGGCGACCCTTTCCACAATGATCATTGGATCTCATGATTTTTCCAGCTTCTGTTATGCTGGAACAGAGACAGAGAATATGGTTTGTGACATATTCGATGCGAAATGGCTTAACAATGCTGATGGCTCCCTGAGTTTTCACATTAAAGCAGATCGGTTTCTGCATCATATGGTCCGTATGCTCACCGGTAGCATGATAGAAGTGGCTCGCGGGAAATGGAGCATTGATACTTTTATACATTTACTCAATAATCCTGATCGGCAAAATCATGCCGTGACTGCACCACCCACTGGATTGACGCTAGTCAAGGTCAGCTATCCGGAAGCTGTTACGCCTGAGTGGTTGAATGCAAAGCAGAACCTTGTCACACCGGATGAACAAGGTTAATATTGAAGCTGGATTGGAGAATCGGCATTTAAGATGAAGAAAGTTAGCACATTAATATTTGCTTTGGCCTTATTTCTGGGGATGTTAACATTATCCTTGAAAGAAATGCGCAATTGGCAACTATCACAAGGAAATGAAACAGGCCTGTCTACCAGTATACCTGTTCAAGCAATTGCTGTGTCAACTGCTGAATTTGAGCAAGCCGATAATGCACCCCTTGAATGGTCAAGAGAGACAGCTATTACCAGAGGTATTTCAGATATAGCCCCAGCAGTTGTCGGGATCTCTGTAACTCAGATCCGTTATAGCCAATCTCCAATGATGTCTGATCCTTTCTGGCGGATGATGATGCCAGGAGATCCTCGTTGGATACAAGATGAGGTTCCTACCATAGGTTCAGGTTTTATCTATGATAAAAAGGGCTATATCATTACCAATGCCCATGTGGTAGAAAATGCTAAAGATATAACGGTTACGCTGGAGGATGGAACTCAGCACAATGCTGCACTTGTCGGAATTGATGAGAAAACGGATCTTGCTCTAATAAAAATTCGTGATGTTGGAACCTATCCCACAGTACAATTAGGCAACTCAGACGGAATCATAATGGGGGAATGGGTGATTGCTCTGGGTAATCCATTTGGCCTGTTTAGTGAAAGCCGCATGCCTATAGCTACGGCAGGTATTATTAGCAGCCTACACATGGACTTTGGTTTTCAGCAGTCAGGTAGAGTGTACCAGGATATGATTCAGACTGATGCTTCCATTAACTCAGGAAATAGCGGTGGCCCCTTGGTTAATTCGCATGGCGAGGTTGTGGGAATTAATACATTTATCTTTTCCGGAGGCAACAATACGGGTTCTATTGGAATTGGGTTTGCCCTGCCCATCAATCGTGCCATGGACATCATTAAAGAATTACGCAGTAGGGGATTTATCGACCGTAACTATTCCACTGGAATCGTTTATTGGAACATCAATGACAGAATAGTTCAAGCGCTCAATCTTGGGAGTACAGAAGGCGTTCTCGTGGCAAATATAAAAGCTGGATCTCCAGCGATACGAGCGGGTGTTGAGGTCGGTGATCTCATTGTCGGGCTTGGTGGAGAGCGCATTCAGAGCCGGGATGATATCTTCGCCTACTACATCGGTCAAAACCTGAAAACTGGTGACAGACTGACCTTAAATATTCTCCGTATGAACGAGCGCTTGGATATTCCAGTTGTATTGGATGAAACAGAACCTGGAATAGTTCGCTAAGTTTGCCTCCAAGGAAGCAACAAATGCGTGTTTTATTATGAGTACTGCTCACTTATCTTTGCGCGGTTTTGGCTGCTGAACAGATCAAGGTCATGAAAAAGGAAATTATAAAAGCTTATGGCGCGTGAAGGTTATATAAATATTGTTATCGCATTGGTCATTACAATCATCCAGACCAGTGTTGCATTCTTTTCAGGAGGATCGTTATATTGGAAGATCCCTTCTATGATAAGTGGTCTATTTCTACTTTTTACCCTTTATTTTTTCCGTGATCCTGAACGTGAAGTCAAGCAGGATTCGAATCATATACTAAGTCCCGGTGACGGTGTCATTGTTGAGATCAAAGATGTAGACGATGATTTTGTTGGTCAGGGTCAAAAGATCACTATGTTTTTGTCCCCATTTAATGTTCATATCAATAGAGTACCCATTACTGGAAAAATAGCTTTCGTTGAATATAAATATGGTGCTTTTAAAGCAGCCTATGCAGAGGATGCATCTGAGGTCAATGAACAAAGCATCGTGGGGATGCAAAACGACCAGATCAAAGTTAAGTTTGCACAAGTGGCCGGCGTAGTAGCACGTAGAATTATTAATTATCTACGCGAGGGTGATGAACTATTGCAAGGTGATCGCTACGGATTGATCAAATTTGGTAGCCGAATGGACATTGTGATTCCTCGGTCAGCCAAGGTTAAAGTGGAACTCAGAGAAGCCGTGCGCGGTGGTCTTACTATTCTGGCAGAGGTGAAATAAGCATGCAGCGAAAAACGAATAAGAAACGAACTCCTTTAAAGGAGAATCCTCGTCGTCGTTTTATACCTAACTCATTAACTATCTTTAATTTATTTCTGGGATTTATGTCCATCATCTCGTCATTTCATGGCAATTACTTTTGGGCAGCTTGGTTTATCATTTTTGGCGGACTCTTTGACGCTTTTGACGGGAAGATCGCCCGAGCACTGGATACAACCTCTGATTTTGGAATCCAATTCGATTCACTAGCCGATATCATAACATTCTGTCTCGCACCATCTGTCTTTATATACATGGTATGGGCTCATCCTCTTGGTCAACTTGTTGGCGGTTTTTACGCATTTATGCCATTAATGCTAGGTGCGATACGTTTGGCAAAATTCAACCTGGAAGCAGATGGAGACCAGCAAGGTCAATTTTTTGGGATTCCGACTCCATTAATGGCGATGACTGTAGTTGGACTCTGGCTCTTTTTATATCAGATACACCTCTATCCCATACTTCAATGGGTCCCCAAAAATGTAGGTGGTGATGCTCGCATTGTTTTGCCCTTCATTATGATTGTATCCAGTCTTATGCTTTCTAAAATTCCATTTCCCAAAGCTCCCCGGATGAGCTTGAAGGGGACGAAGAAAGAGAAATGGACCTTTATTTCAGGATTGTCCATGATTATCATAGTTTTTATCAGCAAAGGATTTCTCTTATTTCCGATTGCTCTAACTATGATTGTTACGAGTTTATACAGATGGACTAAAGACCAGCGAGAAATAGAAGCTGGAATGGGGATGGATTAATGGATCCACGTCGTCGAAACGTAAAGATCATCGCTCTTATGATATTTAGTGGGGCTATTATAGGATCATTATTAGGAGACCTGGCCGGTGTGATAATTCCGGATAGTGTGGTACGAGACTTTTTCGTTCTGGCCTTTGATTCAGCAAATTATGGTTTGTCCGAACCCTTTGTTTTGGATCTGCATATTTTTTCAATCACCTTTGGTTTTACCATAAGGGTGAATTTTATGGGTGTAGTAGGAATGGGTGTAGCCTATTATCTTCTACGCTACTACCGAGTATGATAAAAGTTAAAAGTTAGAAAATAGAATAAGTGATATGAATTACGAGAATGAGCAAGTGGAACTATACCTCTGTGGTCGCTCTACTTCTATTAAATCCACTGCTAAATTCTATTTTCAGTATTAAATTTAAAAAGTAAGGAGTGATCATGAGTTTACCGGGTGGTTGGGAATGGCTGATTATTTTAATGTTTGTTCTACTTGTCTTTGGTGCCAAACGACTTCCAGAAATGGCCAAAGGATTAGGAAAAGGTATCCGCGAGTTTAAAGGAGCCCTAAGTGGTATTACAGATGAAATAGAAAAAGCAGGGGACAAGCCTGCTGAGCCAAAAGCTGAAGAGAAAAAAGCTGAAGAGAATAAAGAAGACTAATATTTGATAATCCTGTATTGACCTGGGTGTTGATACGGTATTCTGCTGTAATAATAATCTTGGACAAATGGGTCTAGGTTTGAACTGTTTTCAAGCCCTCAACACTGTGGATTTAAAATATAATTTCAGTGTAGAATGTTATGGATGAGAATATTACTATTCTATCGAAACATTGATATCATTTACGCTTATAAGCATGCGGTACATCAAAATAAATTTACTTTTAACATGATCGACCACAGTGAGGTAAAGTGACAATCGGATTTCAATACATGGGATTAAGCTGGCTATTATTAATTGTCCCCATACTCGTTATCTATTATCTCTTCTGGAGCCAAAAACGCTTTGGCACACTTCGGTACTCTTCATTTCAACTTCTCTCGGGCATCTCACAAACGAGTGGAATGTGGCGGAAACATATTCTGTACAGCCTCAGGATTCTGGCTATTATCGCTCTCATCTTTGCTCTCATGAGACCTCAGAAGAGAAATGCTTTGCAGGAAACCAATGCAGAGGGAATTGATATCATGCTGGTTATCGATATCTCAGGCTCCATGCGTGCAACTGATTTTAAGCCAAATCGACTAGAGGCAGTAAAAAAGGTAGCCCAGACCTTTGTCTCACAACGTCGCAATGATCGAATGGGACTCAATGTTTTTGCTCGTGAAAGTTTTCTCCAGTGTCCATTAACCACGGACTTGGTTCGACTGAATGAGTTTATTGCCGGTATTAATATCGTCAATGAGAAATTCGATGGGACTGCTGTAGGGATGGCGCTAGCTGGAGGGATTAATCGATTACGAGATTCAGATGCAAAGAGTAAGGTAATTGTCCTTCTGTCAGATGGTAGGAATAACGCCGGAGAATTGGATCCGATCACAACTTCAGAACTTGCTCGTGATTTTGGAATCCGTATCTATACGATCGGTGCCGGTACCCGTGGCACAGCCTCACTTCCCGTACAAACTGCCCTTGGTGTCAGGAATGTCCAAGTTCGTGTAGATGTTGACGAGGAAAGTCTGCAGAAGATTGCTGATATCACAGGTGGGAAATATTTTAGAGCTACAGACGAGCGTAGTCTGGCTGAGGTTTATCAAGAGATCAACGAGATGGAAACCACACAGTACAATGTACGTGAATACATCCAGCATGCTGAGTTATTCTATCTACCATTGATGATCGGGTTTATCCTTCTCATACTAGAATATATTTTAGGTCGTAGCATTTTCAGGAGGTTTCCATAGTGGTTCGTTTAGAAACATATCCTGAACTGGTACAGTGGGTATTGTGGTTGATGATTCCAAGCATTGTTCTAGTTGGGCTATGGGCACGCTCATCCAGGAAGAGAATTCTCAACTTAGCAGGTGATCCTGAGCTCATTGAGCAACTCTCCCACAGCGTTAGCAAAAAGAAACGCTTCATCAAAGATATCCTCAGGTTTTCGGCCATGGTTTTAGTCCTCATCGCTATCTTTGGACCAAAATTCTCCGACGAATTAACTGAAGTTCACAGAGAGGGTGTTGATGTTGTTGTTCTCTTAGATGTCTCAAATTCAATGCGAGCACAAGACATTAAACCTGACCGCTTGGAAAAGGCGCGCTTCGAATTAAGAAGGCTCTTAGCTAATTTAAAGGGGGATCGAATCGCCTTGGTCGTGTTTGCCGGCCAAGCTCATTTACAGACACCTCTAACCCTGGATTATTCGGCCTTTGAGATGTTTCTGGATATCTCAGATGAATCTCTCATCGGTGTTCAAGGAACCTCCTTTGAGAATGCCATTGAAATGGGTATCAAAGCCTTTGATCAGGAAGATAAGCAACATCGAGCTATGATCATCATTTCTGATGGAGAAGATCATGAGGGGAATCTTTCTGAGGTACTAACCAAGGCACGAGAAGAAAATATTGTGATTCACACAGCTGGAATTGGGTCATTCTCTGGAACTCCCATTCCTATTGTAGATGACAGAGGTGATTTGAAGGGGTACCGCAAGACGAGGACTGGGGAAACGGTTACAACACGTCTATATGCAGAAACTATGCAGATGATCAGTGAGGAGACCAACGGGAGGTTCGTTCATTTGAATACTTCTTCTGCCAGTCTGGATGATATCTATAATGACATTCTGGGAATGGAACAAAAAGAATTTTCTCGTCATGAGTTTACCAACTACAAAGAGCAGTATCACTGGTTTGTCTGGCTGGCCTTGATCCTATTGATTCTGGATCTGGCCATCACCGATCTTCATGGAACCGAGCGCAATTGGCAAGGTGACTACGTTGATGAATAGACAAGCGACCCTCCTGATTCTTTTATTGCTCTTTCTGTTTCCTGTGAACATGGTAATGGGACAATCCGACCCCATAAAAGCATTTGAAGAACAGAAATATGACGAAGCAATTGAAGCCTGGAACAAACTTTTGGAAGAGAACCCAGAATTAAAAGGGATTCACTATAATCAGGGGAATGCTCAATTTAGAAAAGGTGAGCTAGATGAGGCCATTAGTGCCTATGAGAAATCTTTGAGTATAAAAGATACTGATGCATTAGCTGACATCTATTATAATATGGGTAATGCTTGGTTACACAAGCAGGAGATCGAAAAGGCGAGAGAATTTTACAAGCAAACCCTAAGACTCAGGCCTGATGACCAGGATGCAAAAACAAATTTAGAACTATTGAATCATATGCCACCACCGCCACCTCAGGAACAGAATTCTGATCAGAATCAGGATGATCAAGAAAAACAGGACGATAAGGAGCAGCAAGAGCAACAGAACTCAGAGTCCCAAGAACAGAGTGAAGAACAACAGCAGGAGCAAGAAGAGCAAGAGTCTGAAGGGGACCAGGACCAAGCGCAGGAAGAAGAACAACAAAACTCAGATGAGCAAGAGCAGTCAGAGGAGCAGAATCAGGATCAATCTCAGGGTGAAGAAACAATCGACCAAGAAGAATTGATGAATGCTCAGCAGCTGCTGGATGCATTGAAGGACAGAGAAACTGAGAATATGAGAGAACAAATTAGATTGAAGACATCCGGTGCTGACCAGGAAAAGGACTGGTAAGATGTTCGCTATCTCAAGACTGTTCGTTGTTATGATGCTCGTTGTGGGTTCCGTGATGGGTGCTTCACCCACTGTGACTGCAAGTGTTGATGCGAATAGAGTTATGGTGCAAGATTCTTTCACTTGGACTATTACGGTGCAGGGTAGTGATGCCATGCCTCAGATCCGATTACCGGATATCGATAAGCTTGCCCTCTTATCAGGTCCCATGCAATCATCCAGCTATACCTATGTAAACGGCCGAATGTCCGGCAAGAAGACTCTGACCTATACCTTTGTAGCCTTAGAGGCTGGAAGAGCGGTTATTCCACCTGCAAAGGTCTTTCTGGGGGATAATTCATACCTGACTAAGCGACTGGTTGTTGATATTGTCGCCTCGAATCAGGGCCAACCAAAATCGAAGACGAATGACCGACCCGTATTCTTAAAGGCTATTCCCAGCAAAACATCCATTTTTATAGGCGAACCGGTCAGTGTAAAATACAAACTCTACACTAAAGTTGGTGTCTACAATTACCAGGTTGATAAGCTCCCGGATGCTGTTGGATTCTGGGCCTCAGAAGTAGAACAGTCTTCCCAGCCAAGGTTGGTCTCAGAAGTATTCGATGGCGTTCGCTATAACACAGCAATTTTAAAGACAGTCCTTTATTATCCAACGAGATCAGGAGAGCTGGTCATAGATCCACTTAAGACGGAGCTGGAGATCGAAGTAAAAGGGAATCAACGGAACCGACGCCTATTCAATGATCCCTTCTTTAATGATCCATTTTTCAGCGGAACCCGAAAAGCCACCCGGAATTTTCTCTCTAATCCTGTGAAGATCAATGTGAAACAACTTCCGGAACCAAGACCTGCAAATTTTAGCGGAGCTGTGGGGAAATTTCAAATTAGGGCCAATCTTGATACAAATGCTGTGGTAGTCAATGACGCTGTGGGCTTGAATATCGTACTATCTGGCTATGGAAATTTTGAATCACTAAGGCTGCCAGAGTTCAAGGCTCCAGAATATATCGATGTTTTCAAACCCGAGCGATCCGAATCCATAAGTATCAAGAACCTGAGGCATCAGGGTAATAAAAAGGTGACCTACCTTCTGGTACCCAGGGAAATAGGAAAGTTGAGCTTTGATCCAATTAAGTTTACCTACTTTGATCTTAATACAGGCAAATATGTCACCAGGAGTAGCGGAAAGATTCAGATGATGGTCTATGATGCTGCCGGAACACAACCATTGGTTACCTCAGGCTATAGTCGCGAAGAAGTTGCTCTCATGCGCGATGATATTAGATATATCAAAGCTGCTGATGATCAATTTTCGCTTGGGCAATCCTCACTATTCAGTACTGGGTTCTGGAGTATTCATTTGCTTGGAATAGCCGCAACTTTGGGTCTATTTGGCTATCAGTTTAGAATGCGCCAGCTGCAAGGGAATATCAATTTGCGACGTAGTGTGAAAGCCATGCGGGAAGCAAAAGGTAAATTGAGACAGGCGCAAAAATTAACAGGTAATTCATCCGAGTTACCCAGTCTCCTGCATCAATGCATTGTTGGTTTTATTGGTGCGCGTTTGAATGCAGCTGAAAATGCCTTAGATACAACCGAGCTGATCAGTTTATTGCGCGAGAAGAATATTTCTGGTGAAATTGTTGCAGAAAGTAGACACTTTCTAGAGGGACTCACACTGGATCGATTTGCTCCAGGCGCAGTTCAGCAAAATGATGAAGAATTGATCAAACAAACTCAAGAACTGCTCCAACGTCTGGGGAAAGTGCTATGAGACGTTTAACCATCATTTTACTTGCAGGAGTATTATCCCTGAGCACCGCTTGGAGTGTTGATTTTGAAAGCCTTATGTTTTCCGGGAATAAACTCTATGAGCAAGGAAACTTTGACAAAGCTATTGCTGAGTACGAGAAAATCATTAGAGCTGATGGTGTCTCGCCAGCACTCTATTACAACTTAGGATGCGCCTATTTTAGCCTGGAGGATTATGGCCAGGCAATCTTGAATTTTGAGAAGGCCAGGCAGCTTGCCCCTCGTGACCCGGATATTCAGCATAATCTGGAATTTACCAAATTGTTCTTAAAGGATCGATTTGATCTTCCAGAACCCATGCCATTGGTTGAGTGGTTTAGCACCTTATGGCGGAGTTTATCACTGACAGAACTACGCTTTCTGGAGACAGTACTGTTCATCCTGATGATCCTCAGTCTCATTGCTTATCGTTTACTTATGGATCAGTATTCCGGTAGAGCATTTCTCATGGTCAGTGCCCTAACGGGAATATTATTTATCTTATCCATGGGCTGGTTATGGAATAGGGCCAGTGCTGATCAGGATAAAATGGCTGTGCTGTTGGTGAGTGAAGCAAATATATCCAGTGCTCCCGTACCAGGATCGAGTACATTATTTGTCATCCATAAAGGGACAACCGCAGAAATTTTAAATACAACAGATAGCTGGTATGAAATTAGATTGCTGGATGGAAAAACGGGATGGATTCTACATGAAGCAGTTGGTATATATTAACTTTTTACTGCCCCTTTTAATTTTGGGGCAAGGAAAAGCTTACATGGATGAATCTTTTGATCCAACGACGCTCCATGATTGGGGCAACTCAAAAGTCCGTATCGAACAGATTAAATCTTTAAAGGATTATTATGAGAGTCTTGGTGAAGAAACGGACTCAGTTAAGGTAGAGGACTTCTCCGAGTTTGTCTTTCGGGTCCAATTAGCCAGCACAAAAGATCATGAAGTAGCTCAGGCCATTGAAGAGGCTGCCGTTTTGGCGTTTGATGATGAAGTAATTATGCAATTTGATTCCCCTTATTATAAAATTCGATTGGGTAAAATGAGTAATAGGGAAGATGCACAGAGTTTACAAAATATAGCAATTCAGAATGGGTACCGTCGTGCTTGGATTATCAGGACTGCGAATACTCCAGCCCTAGAAAATTAGAACGGGAGAATTATGTCTGGTCATAGTAAATGGTCAACTATTAAGAGAAAAAAAGCTGTCGTAGATGCAGCACGGGGCAAGGTATTTACTCGTCTTGCAAAAGAATTAACCATGGCATCCAGAGCCGGTGGGGGCGATGAAGCTACCAATCCACGACTCCGAACAGCCATGTCTACTGCTCGTGCAGCGAACATGCCCATGGCCAACATCGAGCGCGCTGTTAAAAAGGGCACCGGTGAGCTTGAAGGCATGACCATTGAAGAAATTGTGTATGAAGGTTATGCTCCAGGCGGCGTCGCTCTGATCATGGAAGTGGCTACAGACAATCGGAACCGAACCGTATCCGAGCTGAGACACTTGTTAAGTAAGAATGGTGGTAATTTAGCTAACTCTGGTGCTGTTGCATGGATGTTTGATACCAAGGGCGTCCTCCATATTCCTGCAGAAGGCGTTGATGAAGACGAACTTATGATGGCTGTGCTGGAAGGTGGTGCAGAGGACCTGAGCAATGAAGGCGACTATTTTGAGGTCTTAACTGCCGCCACTGATTTAAATGCTGTCAATGAAGTGTGCATAGAGGCTGGCTATAGCGTTGAACTAGCCCAGCTACAACACATACCCAACAATTTCACAGAGGTAAGCACTGAGGATCTACCTCAGGTAGTTAAACTCATGGAAATTCTAGATGATCACGATGACATGCAGAAATTATCTGCCAGTGTCGATTTCACTGACGAGATGCTGGAAGGATTGGAGTAGACCCTGCGCATCATAGGCATTGATCCCGGATTAAGAATCCTTGGTGTTGGGGTCGTGGATTATGATGGGAACCAGTTCCGATCGGTCTATTCTGGAGTGATCAAAACTAAGAGTACTGATCCACTTTCAGAAAAACTGGCCCAGCTATATGCGGGCATCAACGAAACCATAAAGACCTTCAAACCTGACGTATTGTCCATTGAGGAAGCCTTTTATGGCAAAAATGCCAAAACAGCTTTACTTATGGGGCATGTAAGAGGCGTTGCCATGGTTGCCGGACATCATGCTGATCTGAGCATCCATGAGTATGCCGCCCGGAAAGTGAAATCAGCGGTTACTGGAAATGGAGCAGCAGACAAGGAACAGGTCTTATATATGGTCAAACGATTATTAAAGCTCAAGGAAGACCCCGTTACGCTAGATGCATCAGACGCATTAGCCATCGCCATTTGTCATGGATTAAACTACAAAATATCAAAACTCCTAAACCCATGAAACTCACGAACTCATAAACTCATAACGCCGAGGTTCTGATGTACGAATTTATTTCAGGAAAATTAGTAAGTAAGCAAGTAGATCATCTGGTGATTGAGACAAACGGCATTGGATATAGCTTAAAGATTTCTCATAGCACATATGAGCGCTTACCAGCAGTAGGTGAGCAGGTCACCATCAATACCTATTTGCATGTACGAGAAGATATTCTGGATCTCTATGGCTTTGGTAAGAAGGATGAGCGTGAGTTCTTCTTTAGATTGATCGCCATATCTAAAATTGGTCCTAAGGCTGCTTTGGCGATTCTCTCTGGAGGCACACCTGAGGAGATCAGTAACTGGATTCTGGCTGAGGATGCCAAGACAATTACCAAAACACCTGGAATTGGACCTACCACCGCAAAACGCATTATCTTAGAGCTGAAACCTAAGATCGAAAAGGGCAGCCTCAGTACTGAACCAGGTGGTCTCACAAGTAACCTTGGTGGCAGCAGTAGTATTGAGGATGAGGCTATTATGGCACTTGAAGCCCTGGGATATGCTCGCTCCGAAGTATTTGCAAAGATTCGCAAGATCATCAAAGAGAGCGATTCAGAGCTTAGTACAGAACAACTGATCAAGAAAACCCTCCATAAGTAGATAATACTATTATTGGTGTACTTCTCGTGCTGTCACGCCAAGCTCGTCATCCTGCCTGTCAGTCGTAGCTCAAAGAGTAAAGATTGGAGTCGTCACACTGAGCTCGTCGAAGTGCCTGTCGAAGGATATGAGCGAATTTGAATTAAAGATTTGAGATTCTTCCCCTCACTTCGTTCGTGTCAGAAAGACCCATTCGAACACAGTAACCCAGAAACCCACAAACTCAATAACCCAAAAACTCAATAACCTTTTTGACCTGATCGTATCCCCATTAGATTCAAAGCTGTATAATTTGCCTAAGGATTGCCCGTATGAAATTGACTGCTTTTAATGCGATACATAAAGCTCTAAACGCCAAAATGGTTCCATTTGCTGGTTATGAAATGCCTATCCAATACGAGGGTATTATTGCTGAACATCAAAAGGTGCGTAATGCGGCTGGTCTCTTTGATGTTTCCCATATGGGGGAATTCTGGGTCAACGGACCGCAGGCCCTCGAGTTTGTTGAGTATGCAACAGTCAATAATGTTGCTGGGATGGAAAAAGGACAGGTGCAATATTCCTGTATGTGCCTCGAAGATGGCGGAATCGTGGATGATATTCTGGTCTATCGCTTTGCTGATCGTTTTCTCCTTGTGGTCAATGCCTCAAACTTGGAAAAGGATTGGGCCCATCTTTCGGCCATTGCAGAAAACTTCGATGTTGAACTCCAAAATGCCTCCGATGAAATAGCTCTCCTTGCTCTTCAGGGACCTCAATCACAAAAGATTTTGGACAAACTGACCTCTGCCAATTTGAACGCCCTGGAATTCTATCATTTTGGGATCGGTACCGTGGAGGGCTTAACCATGATTATTTCCCGAACAGGCTATACAGGAGAGCTTGGTTATGAATTATACCATGATCCTGCCGATTCAGAAAAACTATGGAAGGCGCTCATAGCTGCCGGTGAGGAATTCGATCTTGCACCCGTCGGTCTCGGTGCCAGAGATACCTTACGTCTTGAAATGAAATATTGTCTCTACGGCAATGATATTAACGAGACTACAACTCCACTGGAAGCCCGTATTGGATGGGCAGTTGATCTAAACCATGAAGACTTTCTGGGTAGAGACGCGTTGGTGAAGCAAAAAGAAGCTGGCTTGAATCGTTTTCTGGTGGCATTCAAAGTGACAGATCGTGGCTTACCGCGTAATGGATATGAAATTTTCAATGGGGACGATAAAGTGGGTGTGGTTACTAGTGGCGGCCAAAGTCCTAGCCTGAAACACGGAATCGGATTGGCCTACGTTGACAAACCTCACCACAAGGTCAATACTGAATTACAACTGGATGTTCGCGGACGGCGGATTGGCATCGTCATCGTGAAACCTCCGTTTATAAACAAAAAGAACTGATTGAGCATATGGCTAAAAGAAAAAAGACCATCGATCTAGCAGAAAAAAGTAAAGAAATACTAGGAATCCTCACCATCGTAGTGGGTGTTTTTGTATTACTCAGTTTGATCAGTCACGAACCGACTGAAGAACTCAGTATTATGCCCGGCGTCCACTTCCATAACTGGATGGGTTATGTCGGTATTCTGATTTCATATGTGCTATTCAAACTGCTCATCGGTTGGGGATCCCTGATCATTGGCTTACTCATCGTCTTTTGGGGATATGCCGTTTTTGCGGAGAAAGAGTTTCAACCTCTATTTCGTTTTTCTGGATATAGCCTATCCACAAGTCTAATATTGATCACCTTGTTTACCTTGATTGCTGATCGAGTGGGAATGGCTAGTGATCAGATCTATCGACACGCCGGTTATCTCTCCGTCAATATTGCCCAACTACTGACTGACTTTCTGGGTTTTGCCGGATCGCTATTGATTCTGCTGGCTATTGCAGTGGTAACCATTCAGGCCTGGAGAGGGTTTTCATTCAGGAGCCTTAACGGTTGGATTGAAGATCAGATATCCCTAATTAGGAACAAACTACATCTCCAAGCCAAGAAAAAAGCCAAAGCCAAAGACTTGAAGGAGCGATCAAAGGCTCCTATTCAAAGGGAGGAAGAACCTATTGCTAAAAGTGGTCCTGTGGTTCCTCCAATACCTGCGAGAGAAGAACCGAAATCCAAACCACCACCGATCCAACAGGAAGAACAGCTTCCTAAAAATCTCGGATCTGCAGCACAAACCATTCTCAAACCCAACGAAATTGAGATTGAAGATGCAATCATTGAAGATGAAGTGGATTACGACGAGACTCAAGACCGGGTTCCAAAACGAGAATATAAGCTGCCATCTGTTGATCTGCTGGCTGAACCACCACCCGTCGGTGTGGAGCAATCCAAAGAAATTCTTTTACAAAAAGCTGAAATATTGATTCAGACCCTTGAGACCTTCGGTGTAGAGGGACGCGTCACTAACATTGCTCCCGGTCCGGTTATCACACGCTATGAGGTTGAACCGGGTCCAGGTATTCGAGTTGCCAAGATCGCTAGCTTGTCTGATGATATTGCTCGGGTCATGGAAGCTCAGAGTGTGCGAATTATTGCGCCTATTCCCGGTAAAAATTCTGTGGGTATTGAATTACCCAACGATGAACCTGAGATCGTCTATTTTAAGAGTGGTATCAATTCTCCCAAATTCTCGGAAGCGAGCTCAGTTCTAACCATCGCTCTGGGTAAAACCACAGCTGGTGAGATCTTTGTGGCCGATCTGGCAAAAATGCCTCACTTGTTAGTTGCCGGAGCAACAGGAGCAGGAAAATCGGTCTGCATCAATACCATTATTACCTCAATTTTATATAGAGCCCGACCAGATCAGGTCAAATTCATTATGATCGATCCCAAGAAGCTGGAATTATCCACCTATAAGCGGCTACAAGGCTATCATTTGATCACCAGTGAGTCCATAGATGAATATGTGATCACAACGCCAAAAAACGCCATTCACGCACTACGCTCAGCTGAACTTGAGATGGAGAAGCGCTATGATCTGCTATCCAAGAAGACCGTGAGAAATATTGATCAGTATAATGAGCGTGCAACCGGGAAAGATGGTTACAATCCGCTGCCATATATCGTTGTGCTGGTGGATGAGTTGGCTGATCTGATGATCACCGCAGGTAAGGAAATCGAAGAACCCATTGCTCGATTGGCACAGATGGCACGCGCTGTTGGTATTCACCTTGTGATTGCCACCCAGCGACCTTCAGTTGATGTTATTACTGGTGTGATCAAGGCCAACTTCCCAACTCGTATCTCCTTTAAGGTTGCTCAAAAGAATGACTCCCGAACAATTCTTGATCAAAATGGAGCTGAAAAGCTACTGGGTCGAGGTGATATGCTATTTCTGGCACCAGGTGCCCCTGCTCCTGTGCGACTTCACAATGCTTTTGTGACCCTGGAAGAGATCGAAGATGTCCTGGACCATATCGAAGAACAACCTAAGCCTGAAGAAGAGTTGTTGCCTGGAATCGTTGAAGAACCAGATCCAACTATTGCCGGTAGTACAGGGGATGGTGAAAGAGATGTCCTTTTTGATGAAGCTTATCGTTTGGTCGTTCTCCATCAGCAAGGTTCAGTCAGTATGATTCAAAGACGCCTGCGTGTGGGTTATGCCCGTGCCGGTCGATTGATTGATGAACTTGAATTAGCCGGAGTGGTAGGGCCTAATACAGGCAGCAAAGCCCGTGAAGTCCTGGTTGGACCGGAAGTCCTAGAAAACCCCTCCTTTGATAAAGATATCCTTGATGATTAATACTGTAACTCGCAGAACACGAATTCGTCATCCCGAGCGGAGTCGAGGGATAGGGAAAAACCCTTCAGGTCTTTGCGAGGAGCGTAAGCGACGAAGCAATCTCGGATTTGAGATCGCCACGGTCATGCTTCCCTCGCGAAGACGTTTAAGGTATATTCCAAAATGATAAAAATATTTCGCATTAATGCCCTCGTTCTCTTGATAATTGCGTCTCAGTCATTTGCCGCCACACCCAAAGAACTCACCGGCGTCATCAATCACTTTATGAATATGGAATCCACTAGCTTGGAAATCCAGCAGGTCATCGATTGGCGATTTTTACACGCTAACGACTCCATTGCATTTCGTATGGACATTAAAGCCGGTCGGAATTTTCATTTAGATCTGGCTGGTTTTGGGATGGAAATATATGTCACTGAGCATGAGATGGTAACCATCAATCATTCACGAGCTCAAATATTATATGAAAATGCCACTCCTGATGCTCTCATCAGGCAACTTTTTGTAGGTGGCGACCTAAAAGACGCTCGCTTTAAACGAAAAAAGAGTGTGGGAGAGGGTCTTCACCAATTGGATTTTAAATTCGTAGGTGATTTCTCTGACTGGGAAAGTCTTTCAGTGGTGGTGGATGAATCAGAGGATCTTAAAAAGATGATCCTGGTTGATTACGATGGAAACAAATATAATATTTCACTCAAATACCGAGCTGAATTTGATGATTTTTCACTCCCCGATGTTGATCAGGAATATCTCCACTATCAGGTGGCGGATCTTAGGAAGTAGCAATGCAAATCACAACCATTGTCAAAGAACACCCTATAAAATTTATCGTTTCCATTGCCGTGAGTATCGGCCTGGTCTGGTTTTCATTTAAAGATCTGGAGTGGGAGCCCTTCTGGGCAGCTCTGGGTTCAGTTAACTATTGGATATTGCTGATTGGAGCCGGCCTACTGGTGTTTAGTAATGTCATTCGAGCAGCCCGCTGGAGGATTCTCCTGCTTCCTCAAAAAGCGGTGCGGCGTACTCACTTATTTGAAGCGACCATGATGGGTTACATGGGTAATAATGTGCTTCCCTTTAAGTTAGGAGAGGCTTTACGCGCTGTAGTGGTAGCGAAGCGCCACGATATGAAGGTCAGTGGGGTAGGAGCTTCAGTGGTGGTTGAGCGGGGGCTTGATATGGTATCATTTCTGATATTGGCAGGGCTCTACGGTTCCATCTTTCCTTCATTTGAAGCTGCCAGGTTGTTATCCAGTCTCGCACTGGCAATAGTGATTATTGCTGTTGGTCTGGGGTTCTGGATGAATAAGCACCACGATAAATATTTTAGTAAAGTTGAGCGCTGGGCGAATAAAATGAGAGAGTCGGGCCATCCAAAACGAGCGGATCATCTAGTCTCAGTATTTAAAGGGCTAGAAACCCTCTGGCGCATGCCAAAACCATTTCATGTCATTGCACAAACGCTGACTCTGTGGGGCATCTATTTACTCATCACCTTCTTGGCATTGCTGGCCTTTGGATTTGGATTGAGTGCTCTAGAGCTCCTGGAAGTAGCTGTAATATTGACCATCTTTACGACCTTCTCACTCTCTATTCCAGCTGCTCCCGGATATGTGGGAACCTACCACGGTGCTGTATTGGCTGCCCTGGCACTATTTAGTCTGGACAATGATGCTGCCAGAGCGTTTGCAATTGTTCTACATCTCATGAATTATCTGATCTATACACCACTGGGTGCCTGGTATCTGGTTAAGGCAGGCTTGAGCTTGGATCTGGTGGCGGAGGCAGAAGAGGAAGGCTAACCTGCTCGGCTTGAGCTGCTTCCTGGGAAAGCATCGCTTTGTAGTTTCACTGTTTCCTTCCACATCATCATTGTTTAGCACTCCCCTGCATGTGGGTCAGCTCTAAGCCGTTGTTAGGTAGCGGATCCTGTCCATTTCACATTATTTTTGCAAGAAATTTTCGTTGATCTTCTTTAATGGCATCAATATTTGGTTCTAACCATCCGAATCTCTCGAAAAACCAAATAACCATTTTTAACGAAATCTCTTGTGTATTAGAAATTAAATTGATCGCAGAGTGTGTAATCGACCTCTCCAAATTGACCTCATCAGTTTGGCAAAGACTCATCCAGGCTCTGTCTTTATCAGCCCCGAGAGCAAAACCTTGGACCCGGCTAAGACCTACTTTTATGGTAATATTGTCCGCAATTTTCATTTTTTGGGTTATGCGAGAAAGAAATTCAATGTACTCAGAAATTGAATATATAGTGTTAATAATAGATATGAATCCTGGAATGGTTTTAATATCTACGCCCCTCACTTCAAGATGATTGCTCATGGCTGATTTAATCTCTCTATCCCATTCAGAATCTACAGTCTCTCTTATTGTACTCGCATAATAGAACTGTCCGCTCTGAAACATTCTCCAGTATTCAATATGGCTTCTGAACTCTATCCATGAACCGATAGAAGATTCTTTTGTTGACCTGGCTGCATGGTTTTCCCTTGCATACGGAAATGGCCAGCCACGAAGATGGACTTCATTTTTTTCAACTAAGTTGACACATTCTGATAAAGGAATTCGGTCTTTTACAAAAGTATCAGGTCTATAACTAAGTTCCCAGTGTGGTTGACCTGTTATTTGCTGTATAATGGAGTCACTATTTGACTTACTCATAGCTGCTCCAACTCGTTGTCATAAGGGTTAGTCCTACCATCTTCGGGTTTATCCTCAGCGCCAATGAATTTTGTCGCAAACCCTATTCTGTCCATACGCATGAGATATTTCTTAACCTCCTTATCAGAAGCTAATTCTAGCAAGTCCCTCATCTCGGCATGTGATGGAGGAGGTATTGTTTCTGGTTTACGACGAGTTCTAACATAACACTGGCCATTAATCAATACATCTTGAAACGGGCGAATGCAGATGATGGGAGTATCGACAAATTCATGAACCAGAATTTCGATAAATTGCTTTTCTTTATATGTAAACACATCTAAATCGAAAACAATACCAGGATCTACATAGGGATGGATAGAGTCAGCCACATCGCTAAATTTCCATGTGGACAGTTCATCATAATTTAAACCTCTAGGAATTAGTTTCTCACCTTCCTCAATTACCCCTATTATTACTTGTCCACCATCGCGAATATTCGACATTCCTATACATGCTCGAATGACCTGAGCTAACAATCGTTTTTCCGTTCTCTTTCCTGGAGATTTAAATTCAACAGCGAATTGTTCTCTACCTAGTGATAATAATTGTTCGAATTGATCTACTGTCATCATAATCTGTCTACCTAACAATGCTTATACGGTCTGGATAAGATGACCAGTTTGTCGTTTATGCTTGATAAAATTCTTGTGCTATTCATGTAACTCCCTATGATAGAGGTTTATACAGAGGTATAGTTTTATTGTGCCTTGTTATACAGTCCGTATAAGATGAATCTATAGTAAATAATTCTAAAGTGTGTAAAAGTGTTTTGATCATTGACCCCCATCAATTTTGTGAATAGTACTACAATGTAGTGTATCTGTCTATTATTTCAAGAGATATCACTTTAATTACGAATTACGAATTAGGAATTCAAGGATGTCTTTGGATGGAGAGTGTATAGTAGTGTCGCTTTCGCGGTAGTCACCATAAAGAGTTTTCATTAGATATTGATTTAAATATGATAATAATTATCTTCTGATATTATCAATTCAAACGCTTAAGCACACATTAAGGAGTTACGTATGTATAATCGAAAGATTGTTATCGGTTTTATTCTAATTTTTGGTTTTTCCTTTTCACTTATTGCTCAGAAGACCGTTCTGGACGGTGGAAGCTATTGGTATCCACATCCCACGGTAACAAGTGCAGCGACAGGCAACTATGGGAATTGGCAAATAGTTGATTTTTTTAATCCCTGGGGTAGTGGAAATCGTGTTACAATCACAGGTGGGGCCAGTACCATATTTGGGTTTGTGGATAGAAGCAAAGGTTCATTCGCCAAAACCATTACTTGGGAAGAAGCTCAGTGTCTCCTGAATATTCAATATCAACATAATCCCTCGGCCTCCAGTTGTCCAACGGTATTTGTGTGGGGTACTCTGGATGAAGCAACAAATACAATTACAAATGTCACACGGATTAATATCGTCGCACACCCTCCTCAGCTGGGTGAGAGCAAGGTAAAGGCCTGTTTGGCACTGTAACAAGTATCATTCAAAATTGATTGTAGTGAATGCTAACGACCATGCTGTGGTCGTTAGCATTTTTATTTCTAGTTCAGATAAAAATATTGAAGTTTAGTGATCATTCACCGAGACACGGACTCAGCTTGATCCATGTTTCGGCCTCATGAATTACTCGATTGGGTGCCTGGTATCTGGTTAAGGCAGGTTTGAGTCTGGATCTGGTGGCGGAGACGACTGAAGACTGATCTGGAGCTATTTAGATAGGACTATAAAATCACACCCCATTCCATGATGTGAAAACCATTTCTCTCGAAGGTCTTTGGTGAGGGGAGAGATAGACTGTCTTCATCCTCAGAGTACTCCCTAACATAATACCACACTCTGTTCATAGAGTTCGGTGAAATATCACACTCTATCGTCACCATCTGTTCAATGTCTCCGGAATATTGAGGGTAGATGGCGTAGGTATCATTTTCAATCAAAATCGGTATCCAATATTCGATAAAATCTGCTATCTCTTGTTCTCGAAACAAAAGTGATTCAAGTTCAGACGAAAAAAACGAGCTTAAGCTATCATGGTCTACAACCCATCCTTCTTCAAGCTGACAAAGATTGGGTATTTTACATTCATAGAAAAGGTAAGTATGCTCATCATCGATTAATCCATTGGGTTTAACATTGACATTCCATCCATCACCATAATCGGGATCAGATATAGTGATATAGCCACCATTGGGAAAGTTGAGTTTGACAGATATTGCTGATTCGATATCCGGGTAGAGATAAATATTGGGCTTATATACGACAGTTGAATCCACTGGGATTGATGTAGTATCACAATCATCTTCATCCTCCGGCCCAGTGAGTAGGCTGCATCCCGATCCAAATAAAAGAGCAATAAATAAAATTAATATGCCAGCTAATTTTGCATCTCTTCCATTCATATTGCCCCCATGATATTTTGAAAATCATCATAATCTATAGCATTCACTATTTTTGACAAGGGATATCGCCTCAATTGCGAATTGCGAATTAGGAATTATTTGGTTTATACACCCATGGGTGCTTGGTATCCGGTCAAAGCAGGGTTGAGCCTGGATTTGGTGGCAGAGACTTCTGCGGCGTAACTCTTTTGTGACGGGAGCTCTACCTATCAGGTTTTCTCACTTAATATTTCATTACAGGTTCTCTGTACTTTAAAGAGTCATCAAAGTACATCCCTGGATAATTAAAATAGAACAGATAGTTGTCTCCTGGTAGTCCGGAGAATTCAACATGAACAGTATAATTGCAATTACACCAGCATCCATCCATTGCTGTATCTTGTACAGTCATAAAAATCGTGTCTGATTTGATGTTGTAATCTGTTACAAATCTTTGAGAGTCCGGACAGCAGTTTCCCCAGAGACAAAAATCAATCTTTAAAGTGTCATCAAAGCTATAATCAAAACATGAATCACTCGCGCTAGCTTTTGATAGACCATCACTATTACATCCAGATATTTGATATGCGTTGAACTCGAATTCATTAATCTCTGTATCCTGGTGATCATCATCCGCCTCTGTGAGCAGGCCACATCCGGAACCCAATAAAAGAGCAGTAAATAAAATTAATATACCAGCTAATTTCGCATCTCTTCTATTCATATTTCCCCCACGGTTTTGTGAATATTATCACAATGTAGCGTATCTGTAATTTATTTCAAGGGATATGTAGGTAGAGTGATCATCGCTCTGTCCTTCGACAGGCACTTCGACCAGTCTACGCTCGAAGAGCTACGACTTGGCAGGCGAGCTCAGTGTGACGACTCCAGTCTTTGCTCTTTGAGCTACGACTGACAAGCAGGATGACGAGCTTGGAGTATGCGTAGATTCCAGTTTACCATAAATAAGCACTGGCTTTAACTCCTAGAACATGGTGTTGTTGTGCTTTGATGTTGCTGGTACCTCTTGCATCACATCCCAATGTTCTACAATTTTTCCATCCTCACCCAGACGAAAAATGTCAATCGTGGCGTAATCACTGTCGCCGGGCCAGACTTGTCGGCAATGGAGTACTACAAGGTCATTCTCAGCAATACTGCGCTCAAAATAGATTTGTTTGTCCGGCCACTTCTCAGCCATTTCATTAAAATAGGCAATAAACGCTTCTTTGCCATCAGCTACTATGGGGTTGTGTTGAATGTATTCATCTCCAACGAATTGTTTAACGGCCTCAGCTGGATTGCCCTCAACAAATGTCATGGTATAAAAATCTTTTACATTCTGTATATTTTGTGTGCGATTTGTGTTCACTATCATATCCTTTCTAAAAATCTTTGGGAAAGTAGCCGACCTGACGCTTTTATGCAAACGATTAGGGGCTAGGGGATTAAAACGGTATTTTGGCAATAGTTCTTTAGGTAAATCCCATACCTGGCGTCTAGTACAGACGCAGTGCACTGCGTCTCTCCAGGTGATACATTGATTTACCAGTAGATCTGATTTTTAAACCACCCCCAACCCCTATATTTTATTAGAAAATACATGCTAAATCTGCTTGCTCAGGCATGGGTAGTCTGTTAGTTTTGCACGCTTTTTCACGTCTAGTTGAGTGAGAACATTATTTTGTGCCTAATTTTAGGTCTGAAATGATGAAAGAGTGGGGGCGATTAGCTCAGGTGGTTAGAGTACTTGCTTGACATGCAAGGAGTCACTGGTTCGAGTCCAGTATCGCCCACAGGATATGAACGCGAATGGAAACATACAGATCACGTACCCAGATGGCCGAATCGAAGAAATGCCTAGAGGTATTCGCGCGTCTGAAATTGCCCAGGCAATAAGCCCTCAATTCGAGAAACAACTCATAGCTGCTCGGGTCAATGATCAACTGGTTGATCTTGAAGCTGCCCTCACTGAGGATGCCTCTATCGTCTTTATCAAAAGAACGGACGAGGATGCCCACGAGATTTTACTTCACAGTACCTCACATATCATGGCTCAGGCCGTAAAGCGGCTCTATCCCGCTGTGAAAGTGACCATTGGTCCTTCCATTGAAAATGGCTTTTATTACGATTTCGATATCGAAACACCCTTTAGTGATGAACAATTGCTTCTAATTGAAGCTGAGATGCAGAAGATCGTCGATGAAGACCTGCCCGTAAAACGTCTGGAAATCTCCAGAGACGAAGCCATTCAGCGCTTTGAAGCCATGGATGAATCCTACAAAGTTGAGATCATCTCTGAATTACCTGAGGGTGAAGTCATCTCCGCTTATGAACAAGGTGAATTTATTGACCTCTGTCGTGGACCCCATATTCCTAGCACCAAACGAGCCGGTGCATTCAAACTGCTTAGTGTAGCAGGGGCATACTGGCGTGGTGATGAAAAGAATCAAATGCTTTCCCGTATCTATGGAACAGCCTTCCCGGATAAGAAAGCCCTGAAAAAATATTTAAACCTCCTGGAAGAAGCCAAGAAACGGGATCACCGTCGCCTTGGTAAAGAACTGGGATGGTTCAGCTTTCATAATGATGCCCCGGCGAATGCATTTTTCCATGCTAAAGGCACTACCATCTACAATGGGATTCTGGATTATGTCCGAGAATCTAATCAGCTCCATCAGTACGAAGAGGTCAATACACCTCTGATTTTAAGTGCTGAAATGTGGAAACAGTCCGGTCATTACGACAATTATCGTGAGAACATGTATTTCACAAAAGTTGATGATCGTGATTTCGCCGTCAAGCCCATGAATTGCCCAGGGCATACCCTGGTGTATGGTGCTGAACCACGTTCCTATCGTGATCTACCCATCAAGATGAGTGAGTTTGGTCGGGTTCACCGCCATGAAAAAAGTGGTGTAACTCATGGACTCTTCCGCGTACGTACTTTTATCCAAGATGATGCACATGTTTTTTGTACTGAAGATCAAATCCTGAATGAACTCGGGGATATCCTGGATCAGGTTTATGAAGTGTATGGGACCTTTGGATTTGAAAATATCCATGTAGAGCTAAGTACTAAGCCTGAGAAATCAATCGGTTCTCATGAGGTTTGGGATAAATCTGAAGCTGCTCTGGAGAGCGTGCTGAAGACGAGAGAGATCGATTACCAGTTAAATCCCGGTGATGGCGCCTTTTATGGGCCCAAAATCGATATTCATATTAAAGATTCCTTGAATCGCAGCTGGCAGTGCGGTACGGTTCAGTTAGACTTTTCCATGCCTGAACGCTTTGGGCTAATTTACACCGGAGAAGATGGTAAAGATCATCAACCGGTCATGATCCACAGGGCTATTGTAGGAAGCCTGGAACGATTTATGGGAATTCTTATCGAGAATTATGCTGCTAGAATGCCCGTCTGGTTGGCTCCAGTTCAGGTTAAAGTGATTCCTATCGCAGATCGACATGAAGAATATGCTCTGGGAATCGTTAAAGCGTTAAAAGCTGCTGGTATCAGAGTTGAGGTCAATTTGAAAAATGATAAAATTGGTCAAAAAATTCGTCAAGCTGAGTTGGAAAAGATACCATATATGTTTATTCTAGGCGACCGAGAGGTTGAAGAGAAGAAAGTTAGTGTTCGTCGTCATGGTTCCGGTGATATTGGAAGCCAAGACCTTGCTGAAGTGAGCGAACGTCTTTTAGGTGAAATAAGGGAGAGAACAGATCAAAAAATATAAAGTTTATGCTAAGGAAGAAGAACTCCGCATCAATGAGGAAATTGACGTGCCCGAGGTAAGACTCGTGGATGAAAATGGGGAACAAGCCGGAGTTGTCTCCGTCGCGGACGCCCTGGACCGAGCAGATGACGCTGAACTAGATCTGGTTGAGGTATCTCCAAACTCAAAACCACCTGTATGCAAATTAATGGACTATAGCAAGTTCAAGTACGAAAAAGCTAAAAAAGCTAAAGAAGCAAAGAAAAAACAGAAAGTTATTCAGAATAAAGAAGTGCGTTTCAGACCTAATATTGAAGATCACGATCTCAAGACCAAGGTTTCCAAAGCACGAGAGTTCTTGGATGACGGAGATAGAGTGAAAATTACGATCATGTTTCGCGGCCGTGAAATGGCTTATCTTGATCGTGGCCCAATCCTGATGGACAAGATCATGTTACATTTAGGAGAGGATGTTCACATGGACTATAAGCCGACTATGGAAGGTCGTTTTATGACGACTGTAGTCACCTTGAAAAAGGGAGGTAACTAAACATGCCCAAAATGAAATCAAATCGTGC
>CAZOBQ010000013.1:0-30805 GCA_964578155.1 uncultured Lentisphaeria bacterium | reverse complement strand
TCCAACTATACCAGAGGAAGCGTACCGTACCAGAGAACTAGATGGTATCTTCGAAGAACCAAATACGGTGGATAATTCATTATTAAAATCGGCAAGTGCAGATCGTTTCCTTTATGATGTTGAACATCCCTATTCCGGTGGAATACCTTCAGGTTATGATTCCTGGGAAAGTTACTGGCGCGCTTCCGTGACCACTTTTGTCCAAACCTTGCATGACACAATCCAATCACAAAAACCATGGGTTCGTTTATCTGCTGCTGCCCTGGGCAAATACAAAGATGGTGGGGATGGCGGAGCATGGAATGGATATTACCGAGTTTATCAAGATGCTGCCCTGTGGTTTAATGAAGGCTACATCGATCAGCTAACCCCCATGCATTATCATTGGACAACCGGTAGTGGATTCACAGAAATATTAAATAGTGATTGGCTACCAAATATCGGTCCTGGTATCGCAGCTGGCCGGCTATACAGTGTCGGACCGTATTCCTATCAGTTTGGCGTTGAAGGTGTTTGGGCCCATCATGAAAGTGTTGTACAAGCAGTCCGAACTGTTAATTGGGTGGATGGATTTCAGTTCTTCTCCTATGGAGACTGGGAGGGCTATGAGTATTTCTCAGATGCTGGATCAAGCTTTTTTAGTAAAAAAACTAAGATCAGACCCATGGGAACAGTCACCAGTGAGACCCCCAAAACGCCATCAATTTCGATTACTGCAATCGATCCACTTACTTATGATGTAATAATTACTCCTGATGCATCAGTAACCAGCAATCATTGGTGGGTTTTATATAGATCAACAGCAAATGATATTGATGTTTCAGCAAGTAACATTCTTGGAACCTATTTTGGAGCATCAGAATTTTCGGTTCGACAATCATTTGATGGGACTCAAAATCATAATGGTAGCTATTTCTATTCGACCACCATGCTAGATCGGTTCTGGAATGAGTCATTATCAGCACCAAGTGCCGAATCAAATGTGTTAGAATCGTTTGCTCCGATCATGGCCAGCACTTTCCCAGCAGATGGGGATACGGTTGATGTAAGCTCGGTAATTAATCTAACATTTTCTAAATCCATGGATAAATCTTCGGTAGAATCTGCTCTGAATATTTCCTCAAACCCAGTCATTGATCGTTTCGTGTGGTATGATTATGATCGAAAATTGAATATTTATCTGCAAAATAATCTTGAATTCGACAGTAGCTACACAGTGATTTTGACTGAGGCTGCTCTGGATATCAATGGTGTCGCTTTTGATGGGGATGCAGATGGTGTTGCCGGAGGTGATTTAAGCTTTTCATTTACCACCAAATCTGTTGATGTAGCAGGACCGATTGTGCTATACAGTTACCCTGAGGTCAACACAATAGTAGAGAACTTTGATGTAGGCGGAGTTGTATCCATTGTTTTTAACGAAGAGCTGGATCCAGAAACAGTCACTTTGGATGCTATCGAGTTCAAACGAAATGGGGTAGACAAAGATTTTGAATTTCTACTCAGCGGCTTTTATGGGAGATCTGTACTAGACATAAATTTGTACGAACCGCTTTTAGGTTCCTCAAATTACTCTGTTACAATTGCAGAAACGGTAACAGACACACTTGGGAACCCCCTGGCTGAGCCTATTACAATATCCTTCTCTACATTTGAAAAGAGCTATACTGATGTCACTGCTATTGATAATTTTATCTTTACCGGGGTCTGGTGGGATCCTGAGGGTAGTGGGTCGACAGTTGGAACAATTGATGCCTCCACAGTATTTGGATATACGTCTAAGATATATCTCCCCGGATCCAGTGAATATCCACAGGGGAAGAAAGGTGCCGTCCTCTTATACAAATGGGATGAGAGTGCACCTACTCATTTCTTACGGGAGTATATTCCAGAAACCTCCGTTCAAGCAGGTGTACATTTTGATAATTCATATATCCTTCAGGCATACATCTACGGTGATGCCAGCAACAATAAAATTCGATTTTGTATCGACGAAGGTGCGGGAACTACATTTACAACGGGTGAAGTGTCAAACTGGGTCACAATTGATTGGGAAGGCTGGCGTTTGATGCAGTGGGACCTAAGTGATCCAGCTAGTGTTGGCTCCTGGCCAGGTGTAGGAAGTAATGATGGAGTTCTTGATGGTCCAGAATTTAGAATTGATAGTTTTCAGATGACTTGGGACAAAGACAATGGGGCAGTGGAAGGAAAGATCTTTCTCGATCAAGTTAGAGTTGTAAAGACAATTTCCACAGTAGACACAGATGAGGATCTATCACATCAACTTCCGAGAGAACTCAAACTACGCCAGAATTATCCGAATCCCTTTAATCCTGAGACGAAAATTGGTTTTGATTTGCCAGCATCAATGCATACGAAGTTGACTGTTTATGATGTTAGAGGAAGAGAAGTCAAAACACTAGTTGATCAAAATCTTAGCGGAGGCTCTCACACCTTTTCATTTGACGGTCAAGAATGGGCCACAGGTGTCTATCTGGCAAGACTTGAGACTGAGACAGGGAGTCAAGTTATCAGGATGTTGCTGCTCAAATAATGATTCGTTTTGGAAACCGTTGAAACGGTTGGGACTATTTTGTGATCCATTAGGCCACCCAACTGAAGTTGGGTGTTAGAGATAATCCTTTTCACAAATATCTCGATAGCACCTGACTTTCCTGCCAGGTCGTAGCTTGAGAAAGCGTAGTCTGGAGTCAGGTGAATGAAACAGCGTGTGTTTGATGTAACCGTTTTAACGGTTTTAAAGGTTGGCCTTTCGATACATCCTTCGCGCTACTCAGGATACTCAAGGTCCAACTGAAACCGAACGCTGAGTGTTCTGCGGCTAGCAGATTGTCTCGAGGTGTAGATGATTAGATAAAGAGCAAGTAGAACAATAAAAAGATCCCTGCACCAGACAAGGTACCTGCCACATTTACCCAATCATTGTCAAGCCAGCTTAATCCTGATACACGTTGGGTCTCGTAATCACAGTGGATCAATTTCTCAGTGGGTGAATCACATTTTACGCAGACATACTTTGTTTGTAGTCCAGCACCGAGAATACTATCAACAATACTCCCCAAAAAGCCTGATCCAATGATCAACCCAAGGGTTGCCTGATCCAGTGTAACAGAACTCGTAAAATGGGCGATGAGGGCGATCGTTGTCGCACCAATAAGTCCTCCAAGTGTTCCTATGAGTGAAATTCCACCGGAATAGCCCTTGGTAACTCGTTTCAATGTGAGAATGTTTACGGGTAACTTTTTGCTGAAACTACCTATCTCTGTTTCCCATGTGTCAGCTGTGGCAGCCGCCAGGGAGGCCAGAAATGCCCCGTAAAGCCAACCTGAAGAGAAATTGGAAGTGTACCACAGAATCGCAAAAACCAGTGGTATACCGCCATTTGCGTAAACTTGTATAATATCGCGCTGAGAACCCTTAGAGGATATACTGTTTAAATCTTTTTTACTGGAGAGCTTGGACAATAGACTAGAGAGCACAAAGAATCCGATTAGAGGCAGCATGGTGTCCCAATTCCCAGTCCCAAACATAAACACGCCCAAAAGAAAAGCACCATACCCACCGCTAATACTTAATGATTTGAGCTTATACGCTCCATAGCCAAGAATCATGGAAAATAGAACCCAGGCAGCAAGGCTCGTAAGACTACCTGCCTCCATGTTGTACAGATACAAATCCATACTTATGGCAGCTGCGAGAGTTAAGGAAAGATTGTCACTGCCTTGTTTTGAGACGACCTCAGCCAGGCTTGTTATCAAGGCCACAAACAATGCCATCTGGAATAGATGAATACTCGATAATGATTGGATGTGTGCGAGCTGAGCATAAAACGGAAAAGCAATTAGAATGACAGCTACAGTTGTTAAAAAAAATGCGGTACTCCCGGGTAGACTCTTTTGATCATACCACAGTGTGAACTTTCGTATTGAATTCATCCGCTCACCAACAACAGTGGCCATGGTATCAGAAAATGCTAGGATAAGCATGGCGACAATGAATACGACAATATTTCGGTCCCAGAATAAGACGACCAGCAGGGTAAAAGCGATTGGGAAATAGACAGTGCCGTAGGAAATTCTTTCAGTTGTGTGCATTCCTTTTAAACTGTCTTTTTTAAGTGCAACAGCATTAAGAATGGTAAACAGAATGCCCAGAATGATGACTGGTAGCTTGGTTTGAAGGAAGAAGGGTGCTAAGGAGACCAGAACGCCCACCATCACATGGACAAATTTCCTGGAAAGCTCAGGCGAGAGTTTTAAGCCAGTGCGGGCGAGTTCTGAAATCCCAATAAAACCCATGATAATGGCAAAGAATGATAGGAATGCAATCCACTCGTTGGAAAAATCAAAAAATATTGGCAAGCGTTAAATCCTTTCAGAGTGTTAGATGTACCTTCCAGTCTAAGGAGTTGAAGGCAGAGAGCCAAGTTGAAAGAGTAGATAAAATGAAGAAATACTCTGTAGAGTTAGCGCTTACTTTTTAGTCTTGGCGAAGGAGCGACGCGACTGCGGCGATCCATCTGCGTAATACTCCGATGGACTAGTCTCTTATTGCATAATTAACTAAGATTTATCTATCGAAGCTCTTCAGAGCGTAGAAAGATTGCTTCACCTGACGTACGTCAGATTAGCAAAGACGCATCATGAAATTAATTAAGGGAGCATATTTTGGATATAAAAAAGAGACCCCCCAAATGGGAGGTCTCTTTCATATCAAATGGCTCTGATTATTATTTGATCAGGGTCATCTTAGCTGTTTTTGAAACGTTTCCAGAGCGAAGCTCATAGATGTACAGGCCTGCAGCAGCAGGTGCGCCATCAGCTTTCAAGCTATTCCAGGTTACACTATGTGTACCCTTGCTATAGGAAGCGTTATTAGCTAAACGAACAACTTCTTGTCCACGCATGTTATAAATAATCACATTAACATTGTCTTTTGCCAATGGAAGTGTGAATTCGATAGTCGTGTTTGGATTGAAGGGGTTCGGGTAGTTCTGTGACAATTTGTAGTCATCTGGTGTAATGATGGTCCACTTTTCGTCATTACTTACAACAGTAGGAAATTCATGTACTGCGAAAGTATAACCATTGGGATTCAACTGACTTGGTACGTCACCATCATAAGCTGGTTCAAGGAAACCCTGAACAACTTCTGGTTTTCCGTCACCATCAAGATCATCAGAGAATGCAAGTGCGAAACCACCCATTTCATCGGGCCAGTTTGCAACAACAGACATATCCCAGGCACCACCATTATAGTCCCACTGATAAAGGCGACCGTGTCCATAATCAACTGAGAACACTTCATCGATACCATCGTTATTGACATCACCACCGGTAACAGCCCAAGCTGCTCCAAAGTCAGAAACGCGGGTCAACATACCATTATCATAACTAACGGAGTCATAGGTAGCGGCTCCTTCAAGATGCCATATCCAACCTTTACTATAAAGACCACCCACAACATCGTCCATTCCGTCTCCATTAAAATCAGAAACGAAAGTACGACCGTATACCGTCATATCAGAACTAGCTGTTGTGTCAGCATTGAATGATTCAACCCATTCATAGGTATCAGCAGCCGTTGATTTTACAATGTGAACAGCTCCGTAATCCCAGTTATTGAAAAGAATTTCGGGAGTTCCGTCACCATCAAGGTCAGCGATTGAAGGACCACCACGTGCAGGGGAGCCGCCAATTAGAGTCGTTCTATCAGCAATCCACTCAGTGGTTAAGCCGTAGATTCCAGAATCAAAATCTCCGTCTACACTGGCAATAACGAATACATCATTAAGCGTTCCTGATGAACCATCATTTGCAAAACAGAGTTCCTGTACGCCATCACCATCAACATCAGCAATTTCAATGTTGTGAGATTCGTTACGATAACGGTCAATTTCAACACCAGTAGAGGCAAGGTCTAGTTTTAAGACCGAACGAACATAGGTATCACTGCCTACATTTCCGTCCCATTCCCAAGCTTGAATTCCTTCAATAACTCTGGAAGTAGAATCAGTTCCATGTCCATAATCAAGCATGAAAACGATCTCTTCACGGCCATTGCCATCAAGATCACCGATCTCAACACCAGTTGGAGTTGAACCGTAAGAATCTGCATTAGATAATGTAGCTACCCATTCAAGCGTATTGTCGCCAGCAGCTTCGTAGATGTGTACACCTTGAACTTGATAGTCAGTGATGATAACTTCATTACGACCATCCTGGTCAACATCACTACCAGCACTTAAACCACGTGTCTGATATCCTGGGGTAACAGGACTTGAACTAGTATCAGCCATTGTAGCATAAGTTGAAATACCGGCTGCATTGTTCCAGCCATCATGCTCAAGCATAAATGCTGTCGCATCATCAACACTTACAAAGATAATATCATCAAGACCATCATCATCAAAATCACCAATTGTTAGCGCTTTTGGATAGAGTTTGGTAAGGTCTTCATAAGCAACATATCTGGTCCATGATGTGGAGTCAAGAATGCTGTTTACACCGTCCCACTCGAAGTCCAAAACGTATCCGGCCCGAGTTGTGACCATAAAATCTGGACCATCAGCCGTTCCACGCCAAACATCGGTATTACCAAGTTCGGAACCACCATAACGCATGGTATCAGTGTAAATACGATTCATGGTAACATCGGAGAGGTCACCTTCGTTGCTAAGAATCCAGAAGATACCATCATCATCAGGAATCAATAGTTCGATATAGCCATCACCATCAAGATCACTACCCACCATTCCGCGAAGAGGTCCGTCACCGCCTAAGTCAGTATGGTAGGTGTTCAATGAATATTGATCAGCACCATCCACATTATAAAAAGCAGTTCCGTTTGAATTCCACTCAGTAGCAGAAAAGTTCATAAAACCATCATTGTCAAAATCACCAACAACAATACCTTCGTAAACTGAGCTTGTCACACTGACATCCTCAAATTCAACAATCCATGATGGAAAATCAAAATCTGTGGAAGGATCAAGTGAGAGAACCATGATAGCATCTGGTACGTCTAGAGAAAGAATCAATTCATCAACGCCGTCACCATCAATGTCACCAGGGACAATGGTTTTAACAATTCCACCTGCAAAATTTGCAGAAAGTGCTGTTGGGTCAACTTCAGCAATGAGAGTTAAAGCAACATCAGCAGCAGCTGTGTCAACTTGAAATATAAAAAGTGAAGCTGAATCTGCTAATCCGGCTGGCATCCGACCACCCATATACAGCTCAGCAATACCGTCACCGTTCAAATCACCTGTAGCTTCACTGATGGTGTAGCTATATACTGATTTTGAGATAACTGTTGACCACTTTTCTTCAAAAGTGTTGTCACCGGTATTTTCATAAAGGTGAGCTGTCATACCACCATCATCGGTATAAGCGATAAATTCATCGAATCCATCACCATCAAGATCGAAAGGACCTGAAACACCATAGTAGGCGTCAGCATCCAAAGCAGTAGTCTCGGACCATACCATTGAATAACTGTTTTCCAAGTTTCCGGCACCAAAAGCAACCAGAGACATAGCCAACATTATTACAGCGAAAGTCCATTTAGGTAAAGTTCTACCCATTTTGTATCCTCCTTTTGATTGTTTACTCAGTTTGAGCAATCACACTAATCTATACAGCAAGCAGCCTCATATAAATATTTTGCTTACATGAAACGTGGATGTCGTATAAAAGATTGTCGAATCTATTGTCGACCTATACGTATTTCAAGTAAAATAAACCTCAAAACTCCCGTTTAATTAATAAAGACATATTTACTAACTAACTTGATTGACATTGCTTGTGTGTTGGACTATTATAGCGGAATTAAATAGATGAAAAATACGTGTTCCAAAATTTAATATTATATACGTATACTCACGTTACAGCGTAAGGAAGAGATTATGAAGTTGATCTACCACCTTAATAGGACAAAGATATTTAGTCTGTTACTTATCTTGGGTTTTATCACAAAATCACTATTTGCCGGAACAACTGGCAAAGTTTCTGGACGGATTGTTGACGCCGAAACAGGCACAGGCTTGCCCGGTGTGAACGTCATGCTGGCAGATACTTATCTAGGAGCCTCTACTGACATTGATGGTGTTTATTATATTATCAATATTCCTGCAGATACCTATACCCTGCGTGCCCAAATGATCGGGTACAGCATTATGAAGGTGACAGATGTGCAGGTCAGAACTGACTTAACAACTGAAGTTAATGTACAGATGCAGGTTCAGGTTCTAGAGTCTGATGAAGAGGTTGTGGTCGTTGCTGAAAGACCCCTGGTACAGAAGGATTTAACTTCAGGTCGATCCATTGTTAGCGCTGAAGAAATGAAAGAGATGCCTGTAGAGTCTATAGGGGCAGTGATTGCAACAAAAGCGGGTATCGTATCCGGTGCTGATGGGGCTATTCACATCCGTGGAGGAAGATCAAGTGAAGTGACCTACATGATCGATGGTGTTCCAATGACAAACCCAGCCTGGGGTGGATTAGGCGTGAATGTTGAGAACAGTTCGGTTCAAGAGCTACAGATTCTCTCAGGGACCTTTAATGCAGAATATGGCCAGGCTATGTCTGGTATCATTAATATCATTACTAAAGAGGGTGGGGATAAATACGAAGGAAGTATTTCTGGCTATGCAGGAGACTATCAATCTACGAACACCGATATTTTTGAAAATGCAGACGAGTTTGACCCCTCAAACATTAAAAATTTAGACTGGAGCCTGTCAGGTCCCATACCAATTCCTGGTTTAAAGGATAAATTTACTTTTTTTACCAGTGGTCGTTTTTACAATAACAATGGCCTGTATCGTGGAATTCATGAACATAACCCATGGGATGTGAATTATTTAACAGCTGCTGCTGTAGAAGAATTGCAAGATTCTCCTTGGGGTAGAGCTGATCTACTGGTCTTTGCAGAACCCTTTGAAGACTATAACGGTGACGGTGAACTAGCTACTGGAAGTGAATCATATCATGATTTCGATGGAAATGGATCCTTTAGTGCAGGTGAACCCTTTTCTGATAAAAATGGCAATGGCAGATATGATCATGAATTAGATCTCAATGGTGATGGTTTCTCTGATACTCAGGAGCGTGAATTCATTGACTTGAATGGTGATGGCGTGCTTAATGGTGATCCCTTTGTGGATGCAAATTTTAATGGCGTCCTGGATGGCGAACCTTATCTCGATTTCAATGGAAATGGAATTTGGGATTCTGGCGCTTCAGGAAGTGGTGATGTAGTAAGACTAAGCAGTTTGACTCGTAACAACATTCAGGGAAAACTGACCTGGAAGATTGCACCCACCATGAAATTGAATTTTAATTTTATCCGCAATAGCTCGGAATCAAATTCTTATTCTCGCTTATATAAGTATAATCCTTTGGGTTCTTCTTCCAGCATCAACACTTCAACTTCACTGATTATGGATTTTACTCACTCCCTTAATTCATCATTGTTCTACAACATCAAGGGCTCTTATTACGAGACATATTCGAAGTCATTCTATCGTGATATCCCTGCTGATGAATTGGTTGAGACAGAAACGATTACCTATCTTACGGTAGATGATATGAGACTGGAGTTAGCAGGTTGGCAATATGACTCAGGTACCTATTTCGCTGACAATTTACTGGTGCTGTTAACCACCATTAATGTGTATGACCAAAATACAGGTGTACTTCGCTACAATCGCGAGGTCTCTAATCCTCGTGAAGAGGATGCCTCTGGTAATCTAAGTCGTGCAATGGATCGGGACTCAACTCTTGCAGATGGTAGGGGTGAGATAATCATCACCATGAGCGATATGGAAAAGGCTGACTTTCTGCCAACCGCCCTATCTGAACTGCCCAATAATGAGTATTACGGTGGTGGACATTCACATTCACTCACAGAGAGAAAGAATAGAACTTACCTACTTAGTACATCCTTGACCTGGCAGCTCAATAATACTCATCAAATCAAAACAGGGTTTGGTGGCAAACAGCATATCATGGACTACAGTACTTTCTATGTGTTTGTAGATGAGAATGAAAATTGGGTTCCTACAGCCAAGACCCCTGAAACCAGTTTTAGTAACAATAACTATGATAACTGGTTGAGTGATGCTGTAGGCGGATTAGGTATGAGCGACAGAAGACCCAATGAGGCTTACTTCTATATTCAGGATAAAATAGAATTAACTGACATGATCGTTAATATTGGCCTGAGATATGACTATTTCAATGCGAACTACTTTGTTCCCAGTGATTATAGCGACCCTGACAATCCAAAATATTTGTTATTTACTTCTCAAAATGACAATGGCGATATTGACACGCTATCAGCTGGAATTGGTGAGGTTACCTCATTCCTGGAGATACTCGATACGCTTGATGCCAATGGAAGTCAATGGCGGGACTATTCAGAGTTTTATAAACCCGTTGATCCTGTTCACCAGATAAGTCCGCGAATTGGCGTCGCTTATCCGATTACTGACAGAGGAATTATCCACTTTAGTTATGGACACTTTTTTCAGATACCGACCTATGCTTATCTATTTGCAAATCCCGATATAGAGATCGGTGCAGGATCCTTCAGCGCGACCATGGGAAATCCAGCACTCAAACCACAAAAAACGGTTACTTATGAATTAGGATTGCAGCAGGAACTCACCGCTGACATAGGGATGGAGATCATTGCTTTTTATAAAGGTTTTTCAGGTCTTTTGAGTGCAGATAAAATTGATAAATACAATACTGACAGTTATGTCCTATACAGCAATCGTGATTATGGAGACACACGTGGTATAACCTTGTCTCTGAATAAACGCAGAACGGGTCTGGTTTCCGCCTCAGCTGATTATACGTATCAGGTTGCTCAGGGTAACGCCTCTGATCCGTTGGCTCTCTTTTATGCCAATCAGAGCGATCCACCTCTGGAAGTTCCAAAACAGGTTACGCCCTTGGACTGGGATCAATCTCATACGGTCAATGTTAACATATCGCTTGCTGAACCACGTAAGTGGGGCGTTACCATGCTTATGAAGTATGGTTCAGGACTTCCATATTCACCTTCTTTACAGGGATCTAGGATAGACGAACCAAACTCAGACCGTAAACCTGACTATTATAATGTCGACCTTAACGCACATAAAGATGTGGAGATAAGTGGTATCAGAGTTACAGTATTTGCAAAGATATACAATGTATTTGATACCCTGAATGAAAACTTCGTTTATGATGATACGGGTCGGGCGACATATTCTCTAATTCCAACCTATACACCTGATGATGGTGATGAAACAGGTCGTCATTCATTAGCTGACTTTTTAAACCGTCCTAGCTACTTCAGTAGTCCACGCCAGTTTCGCGTTGGATTCTCAATGAGTTTCTAAGAGAGGCTATAAGATGAAAAATAAAATATATGTAATCTTCCTGTTATTATTCGCCTTAAGCAGCTTCCTTGTGGCAGGAAAAAAAGTTAATGAACCTCAGATACCCCAAGATCGACTTGACCGGGTGGCCTGGATGAAATACTATTCAGAGCTTGAGAGATCCAATCGTCTTAGCAAAGCTTCAGGTCTCAGTGATAGACGCTCTGCTATCCATAATGGAAACCGGGTAAGAACCTTATTCTACAACTATGGTTCCATTGGAAAACCAAATACTGAACCATCCATGGAATGGCCGATTGGCTCAGCCCGTGGTTACGCATTTGAATTTGGTGCTTTGGCCGGGGCAAAAGTGCTAACTTATGGGGGTGACCCAGACAGTCCCAACGATTATGTCCCTGTTGTAAGTGATGGATTGGTTGTTGCCGGAGTAAAAGAGGCCACTGCTAATAATGCCATAGCTGGTGACTGGCAACCACTCCAGGGCTATCACGACCCCTATGCATTCTCCGTTGCTATGAGCGATGCCATCGATGAAAATCGTGATGGTAAACCTGATTCATGGCCTAATGGCTGGTACAATTCATTTTTTGATGATTATGTGTGGCCTGGTGAATATGGATTAGGCATCACTACCGCCGATCAAGAAAGTTATTACGTAATGGATGACTATTATGTAAAAAATAATAACAATTATTGGCCAGTAAATGAAGAGGATGGGTGGAAAACAGAATTGCAGGAGGGAGAGTTTTATCCATCAGCAATATCTGATCCTGTTCGAGGTGGTTTAGGTCTTGAGGTACACTCTCGCGGATACCAATGGGTAGCAACAAGAGCCCAGAATGTGGTCTTCTTTGTCTATGAAATGATCAATGTTGGTGAAGATACTTTAAAAGATGTCTACTTTGGTATGTATGGTGATCCACATATTGGTGGAGCTGTTGACTATTCTGATGATGATGCCTATTATGACACTTTCCTTGATATGGTCTATGCCTGGGATGACAATGCTAAGGGTGGTCCAGAGTTCTCTTCAACACTACCTGGCTTTTTTGGCTATAAATTCCTCGAATCACCCGGTGAACCTCGTGATAATATTGATAATGATGAAGACGGTATGGTTGATGAATCCATGCAGGATGGCATCGACAACGATGGCGACTGGCGTACCTTTACCGATTGGAACTTGAATGGTGAGTGGGATCCAGGTGAACCAGTCAATGACGATACTGGGGCAGATGGCGTTAGTCCCGATGATCCCCAATATACCGGACCTGATTCTGATGGATCAGAGAACAATGGTTTCCCTGATGCAGGAGAGCCAAATTTTGATCGTAAAGATCTTGATGAAGCCGACCAGATCGGCTTGACCTCGTTTGTAGTTGAAATATATACTGGTCAAACTGAGACTGATGACTACTTCTACAATCAAAGACTGTCAGCCTCTATTAAAGACTCGCTTTTCAAACAAGATGCAGACAACATATTCATGTATAGTTCAGGTCCTATTGTGATGGCTCCTGGTGATAGTAGACGTTTTTCCATCACCATGCTATTTGGATACAATACAGCAGGTGCAGAGGGAGAAGATCTTTGGAAAGATCCACACAACACAAGAGATCTCTATGCCACAGCATCCATTATGCAGGATATCTACAATGCAGGTTATCGATTTGTGAAACCACCCTTAAAACCGCGTGTTAATGCTGTTGCCGGTGATAAACAGGTTACCCTCTATTGGGATGAAGGCTCCGAGAAATCAAGAGATCCTCTTTATGGCAATGATTTTGAGGGATATGTGATCTATCGGGCTACAGATTTTGGGTTCAATGAGTCATTAACCATCACTGATGCCTATGGTACACCACAACTCTGGAAACCTATTGCCAAATTTGATCTTAAGAATGATCTCTCTGGTCCGCATCCAATTGAACAGATTGAAGGGTCAGGTCTGCATTATGATATGGGAGCCAATACAGGTCTCGTCCATAGTTATGTGGACAAGAATGTTATAAATGGACAACGTTATTTTTACGCTGTTTGTGCCTATGATTCAGGTGCAGCCCAGGATACGCTACCACCCACGGAAACCTCTAAGACTATTCAAGAGGATTTTGCTGGTAATGTGACTCTGGATGTGAATACAGCCGTGGTTACTCCCCAAGCTCCTTCAGTTGGGTTTATCGCACCAGATATTCCTATGGATGAAAGAGTCCACGATGGTCCTGGAAGTGGAGAGGTTGAATTTAAAATCATCGATCCCACCCTTATCCCCGATAATCGTACCATGGAATTGATCTTTACTGATTCTGAGATGGATGTAGTTGATAATGATGGTGATTGGGCAACATTCACGGATGTAACATTATACATTACAAATAGTCCATATGTTGATCTTGCAGTATCGCCTACTGCTGATACGGTGTTTTATGAATCGACTACTTATGATACAATTGTCCAGTCGATGCAAATTGGAGATGTCATTGAGTTCGGCGGTTTATCCTGGCTCGTCAATACGCTTAATGAAGGTGGCATTAGAGATACTGTAATCATCTATCCCGATACCATTGAAGTGCTACCGACACTTTCAATTTGGGACCCATCAACGGATGGTTCAGTGAATGATGATGTTGGTGCCGATGGATGCTCAGATGAATACGAACTTGGATTAGGTGCCTGTTCTGACACGATTGTGAGTTTTTCAGGCGCTGATGTTAACACGGATAACTGGCATCCAATTGATAATCCAACAGGAACTGAAGCCAATGGTAAACCAGATTCTGGTGAGCCGGATCTGGATCAAAATGACCTCCAGGAGAAGATGAGGGATACTCAATTCTTTTCTGTATATGATGTGACAGATGAAAATAATCCCATCACGGTAATGGAGTCTGAAACAGGTCTTAATGGTGAGGATGTAAATTCTATTAGTAATGGGTTTCAGGTTTATGTTAGGAACGACATACTCCAAATTGATAATGAAAATTCGCATTGGATTAATGGAGATGGTTTATGGGAAGCAGATATTCAAGTTTACAGTTCTAGCAGTATTAAGGGAGTTAAAGCACCAATTGACTATTTGATTGAATTTTATGAAACTCCAGTAGATTCTCCAGTTAGGCCGACCGCGTCTGGACTGGCACTTGACTCTATTCGGTATGGTAGAGATGAGGATGATAACTGGCTATATTGTGGAATGACATATAACATCTTCGACCTAGTAACTGAAGAGTATGTTGATATCATGCAGATAGGTATGAAAGATTCTACTCTGAAGACAGGGAATCAAATTTTACCGATACTATATCAGCGTGAGGATAAAGTCGGTGTTTGGTCTCCTACATGGCGATTTAAATTCTCGTCAAGCCTTGAGAACATAACAACCATGCTACCCTATGATGATGGAGTACTTATTGGTACCCAAGCCAGTGGAATGCACATCTACAATCAAACTACCAAAGCTTGGAAACACTGGACCAAGGAAACATCAGGTGGAGGACTACTATCAAACGTAATCTCCGATATCCAGTATTATGATGGTTTCTACTGGATTGGCACAAATAACGGACCTGCGCTCTTTGATGGCAATATCTGGCATCATAACGCCAAACTGGAAACTCTGTTTGACGAAATGGCTCCGGATAATCTTAGTGAACTAGAAGAAGCTGATAAATCAAAAAAATATGTGGCATGTACAGCCATTGAGCAGGATTCAGAGGGTTGGATCTGGTTAGCCACCGATGGACACGGCTTATTGCGCGTCAATACCAATGGGACGACCACAACCAGTCTGGATGATAGCGTCCAAACATATAACAGCCCTGATACTATTAATATCAGTATCAGCTCAACGGTCATTTCGGACATACATTTCGATTCGGATGGCTATTTATGGATGGCGACTAGAAAAGGAATTGTGAAGTTCAGCTATGTTGACTCCACTTGGCAGACGTATACTAAGGATGATGGGCTCCTTAACACTATCGTCACTTCCATTGTAGAACTTGATGACGGTACTATGGTTTTTGGTACGGAGAAAGGGGTTGTCTTTCTCGCCGATGATGTCTTAACGGTCTATAGCGGCACGGAATATCTACCTCATGATAAAGCATATAGTCTCTACTCCAGGAGTACTTCAGAACTATATGTAGGTACCTTTAATGGGTATTCTGTATTAGATCTTAGTGGTCTACAAGGAACTGACTATTCAGAAGTTGATACAGCTAAAACTTACTTCGCAAGTTGGGGTAACTCCACCATCTACCAGGATGATCTGATTAAAGCGATTACCTTCGTTGGGGATGTGGGATACTTTGGTACCAATGCCGGTCCGGAAATTCGACTTAGCGAGTTCTCCTGGAATTCTTCTGGTCCTCAACCTGGTGATATCTATCAGATGAAAACCAGGAAGCCATTTAGTAATCACGATGTTTTCACGTTTAACACTCGGGCAGGTTCAGTTGATACAGAGGAAATGGAGAACAATCTTTCCAAGATCGCTGTTGTCCCAAATCCATATGTGGCAACTGCAATCTGGGAGAGAAAACCATACTTGCAAACAGGTAGAGGTGAGAGGAAAGTTTGGTTTACCAATCTTCCACCAACCTGTACCATCCGAATCTTCAACCTTGCTGGAGAGTTGGTGCGCACTCTCGAGCATGATGAAACCGCTTTCAATGGCGCTGAATCATGGGATCTACTCAATATAGATAACATGGAAGTAGCGTACGGTATCTACATTTTCCATGTAGAAACTGATGAAGCCCAAACCATCGGCAAATTTGCCGTGATCAAGTAGGAGGTGGGATCATGAAAAGAATAATAATACTCCTACTCACACTAATAATGTCAAGTACTTACGGTCAGTATAAAGCAGGTACCACGGTTGCACAATTCTTGAAAATTGGTATTGGCAGTCGAGCTATCGGTATGGGTGAAGCTTTTGTGGCGGTGAGTGATGATGCTTCGGGGCTCTACTGGAATCCTGCCGGCATCTCTCGTAGCGATGGCCCCGAGTTGTTGTTTAATCGTACTCAGTGGATCGCTGATATTAGCGTAGACTATGTGGGTGTCATTCTGCCCCTGGGTGGAATTGGTACAGTTGGAGCCAGTATAACCTCAGTTGGTATGGATGATATGGATGTTACGACTCCTTACGAGCCTGATGGGACTGGAGAAAAGTTCTCCACTAGTATGCTTGCCATGCAAGCCACATTGGCTCGGAACTTAACCGATCGTTTTTCCATTGGTTTTAATGTGAAGTACATTCAAGAACAGATCTGGCACATGAGTGCCAGTGGCTTTGCCATCGATATGGGAACCTTGTTCAAGACCCAATTTAAGGATATGCGTTTAGGTATGAGTATCTCTAATTACGGTTCGCCAATGACCATGTCAGGCCGGGATGCTTTGATTCGCTATGATCCAGATCCCAATAGTGAGGGTAATAACGATCAAATCCCTGCATACTATGCACTATCAGCATGGGATTTGCCGCTACTCTTCAGAGTGGGTATCGCTTTGGATGTGTTTGAGATGGGTGTGTCGAAATTGACCGTGGCTGTCGATGCTCTACATCCGAATGACAATTACGAATCCATCAATCTTGGAACAGAATTCAATGTTCTAGATAAATACTTCCTCCGTGCCGGATGGAAATCTCCATATTTTGAACCAGATGCTGGCCTGAATCGGGAAGACATTGAAGCTCGTGAAGAAGGGTTGACCTTAGGAGCAGGTTTTGACCTGCCTCTCTTCGGAACGGGTACAGGTATTAGGTTTGATTATGCCTATGCAGACTTTGGCCTATTAAGCACAGTTCAAAGATTCAGCATGAATATCTATTTTTAATCTAGATTTTAGCGCAATACTAAAAATGCCTTCCTTTGAAAGAATACAGAGGAAGGCATTTTTGTTTGTATCTAAGTTTACAGTTGAAATTTAGCGGCTATTTTGCATATTCTATTTTGACCGATGTACATATCTGATAAGGGCTATAAAATGAGTTCATATTCAAAAGTTTTTGCAACATGTCTTATCCTGCTCACAGGTGTTGGTATAGCAGCGGATGTTGATCAAGTGATGAAGGTAGATAGGGTTGCGAATCAATGGATCGTTCATAGTGGACGACCGCTTTATTATGCAACAGAGGGAACACATTACAGCATTTCCAATCAAGCAACCCAAGCCATGAATTATTATCTTCCAGATGCTGTCATGAGTCTATCTCCAACCGCAGAATATAGCTTACTCTCCCAACTTGAGCCCATGGAGCAAGTGAGGGATAATAAACGATATTCTAACTTTCTGGTCCTTGATCAAGATGGGGAGATGGTTTACAAGATCACCAAAGGTAATGGAGTTGACCTAAAACCCCATGTTGCCGCAGTCTCTGATCAGGGAGTTTTAGCTCTGGTGGACCCAATTAGCGCAAAAATCTTCTTATATCAGGCGGGTGAACTCCTCATTGAAACCCAACTTTATGCAACTGAGGGGGATTATAGCCTTGAAAGAAAAGTTAGAGTTCAATGGGCAGACAATCGATGCCATGTGTTGATTGAACGACCTAGTCCCAACGGGGGATCACCTGAAAACGTTTTGTTTATTAGTATCGATGCTGAAGGAAAGAATCAGCACACAGCTATTATGCCATTTACATATCTTCAAAAAATACTCTTTAGCCAAGATGGTCTATTTATGAGCGGATATTCCTACGATCCAAAATTAAGTGAGATGCAGCCTCTGATAATTCAAACAGCACCCAATGGTGAGATATTGTGGACCAATGAGCATTTCGGACATGAATTGGCACTCTCTGAGGATGGTAGCTATCTGGCTGCTAGAAGTGGCCACGACCTGATATATGTTTTCGATCTCGGTGAACAACGGATTCAAGAAATTAAATTTGCCCGAGAGGGGAAAGCAGCCCTTGGTTTAAGTGTCAATAGTGATGGGGAAGTCGCCCTCATAAGAGTTAGCAATGACTTCTTTGTAAAACGCGACTCTCATTATGCTGAAGTCTTTTTCCCACAGTCAATGCAAACCGTGGATGTACAGCTTAATCCTAATAGCCCCGGCATGTTTCAGCTGTATTCTACTGATAACAATTTTTTTCTTGGTACCAAACATGAATGGCTAGAGATCAGCAAATGAGAATAATTTGCTTTGTCGTAATACTCTTGCCTCTAGGGCTTTTCTCCCAGGTAACTAATTTTCAGTGGCCCTTATCTCCAGTAAACGAACAACATCGTATTTCAGCCACATTTGATGAATGTCGAGAAGACCGTGATCACTTCCACAATGGAACAGATATGCCCTTGGCGCCCGGTCAGCCGGCACTGAGCATAATGGGGGGACTGGTAACTGGAATAGGATCTGATTGGATCAGAGTAGAAGACTTTGCTTATGTACACGTCATTCCTAATTCAGCGCTGGATATTAACGATACGGTGCTAAAAGGTGCAGTTGTGGGTGTCACTGATAGTTATGCCCATATCCACCTGAATTACGGTGGAGGGGCTAGTGGTCATGCCACAGGCAACCCCTTACTGCCTGGCAAAATCACCCCATTTTCTGATCCCTACCACCCTAGATCCCCTATTATTCAGTTTGTGAAAGATGGCACATTTACCTCATTCCCAGGTAATAGTCTTAGCGGGAGGGTGGATATCGTTGCTCAGGCAGCTGATACCACTGATCTAGCATCACATATTGATAAGAATAATGGAATATATAAAATCGGCTGGGCTTTGTACTCCGCTGATACAAGTACAGTCATAGCAGGACCCTATTTCTATTTTGAAGCCAAGCAACTCTATTCAAATTCTTATATCAACAATGTCTATGCTCCAGGTTCGAGTACCAGCATCTATCGCTATATTGTGACGAATAAGATCTATACCAATGGCTATCTGGATTGTGCCCTATACGATCCGGGAGATTATGTAATTTCAGTGATGAGCTCAGACACCCGGGACAATTGGGATACAACCTTCGTACCCGTATTTATCAGCGATGAAGATATTTTACCACCCGCTCCGCCTATTTTGAATTATGTGGGCTCAAATGGCGCTGGGGGAATATTGCTTGAATGGACTGCTCCCAGTGACGCTGATTTGGCAGGTTACAGACTTGAGTTTTCATTTGATGGGGTCAAATGGAGCTCAAATCATGGTCCAGATGTTCTTACAGCTGGAATGACAGCCTTTACGATTCCCAGCTTTTCTGAGAATACCCAGCTTAAATTTCGCTTACAGGCTGTTGATAATGCACCAATCCCAAATCATAGCGAATATTCGGATTCCTATGGTGTCAACTTAAATGCGGGTGGAAATTCCATTCTAATAGTAGATGGTTTTGATCGCACGAATGGCTCCTGGACAAGTGCTAAACATGATTTTGCTTTATCCTACTCTGATGCAGTAGTCAATTCCGGCAATGAATCTTCCATTGCTACAGCAAGTAATGAATGGGTCACCAATACAGGAAATATGACGAATTACGATGCTGTTATCTGGTTTGTCGGTGATGATAGCCGTACAGATGAAACCTTTAATGCGACGGAACAGCAGATCATAACGGCATATTTATCTTCAGGAGGTCATTTCTTTGCCTCAGGCGCGGAAATAGGTTATGACTTATCGGCTGGTTCTGCATCAGATATAGCGTTTATGGAACAAGTTCTGCATATCAAATATGTTGATGATAATTCTGGGAGCCTGCATGTTGATGGTCTGGGTGATTATTTTTCAGGTTTAAGCTTCAATTATGGGGTAACACCCTATGTTGAAGACTGGCCGGACTATTTTTCGGTATCAAATGAGGGCGAGATCATTCTGAAATATGGAAATGGTCTAACCGCCGGTGTTGGGTATCACGACAATACCTCATCTACGGTTGTTTTAGGGTTTACATTTGAGACAATTGATACGGATGCATCCCGTTCACAGCTCATGGGAAGAGTGTTAGGTTATTTTAATGGAATCACCTCCATTGATGAAATACAGCAACCGGTAAACGCCAGTATATCAGCGATATACCCAAATCCATTTAATGCATCAGTTAATATGAATTACACACTCCAAACCAGTGGGGATATTAGTATTTCTGTCTTCGATATTCGAGGGAAGCGTGTGTTTGATCAATATTATCCAGGACAAGGAGCAGGTAGTCATCATTGGATTTGGTCAGGAAAAAATAATGAGGGTAATGATCTATCAAGTGGCGCTTATATTGTTCGGATAAACCAGGAGAATGGTATAATGTTGACCGGGAAATTATTACTGTTAAAATAATATGAGAAGTATTCTAAAACCGATCCTGTTCGCATTCATAATCTTGAATACACTGCACGCAGATGTGCTGCGGGTGAAACCATACGCCCAGTGGACATTTGAGACGGCTGTGGAGCAAATCGTCTTTCTGGAAAGTGGACCGGGTTACCCAATTTATATGATCCGCACTGAACAATATATTCGCATATTTGCTTCAGATGGTGAAGAAATCAGGAAGATAGAGCGCACAGAAGGTGATCGGTTTGTCCTTAATCCTGATCACAGTGGGTTTATGTTGGTACACGATCAAGCCATCGCTGAATCAGACCATGAAGAACATCTCTATTCATTTCAGGTCTATTCCTCAGATGGTGCTCCTGACTATACTTCAGTATATGAAGCTGATTTCAGCAGTGGTAAACTTGAATATCAGCTAACAGATAAACGAAGCATTATCCTCTCTGAGAGAGGAGAACCCTGGCTTCTCGAGATAAATGGAGATGATACTCTGCTATTTATGGATTCCGTGATACAGGATCGGACTTCTGATTGTAATTCATATATTCTGGCTGGAAAGCTACTGCAGGACAATGAATTGCTCACTGCAGCTTCTTGCATTCATGCTGACTCTTCCCAAACACTTTCTGTTGAACTAAATATATGGACTGATAAGAGCAAGAAACACAGGACTGTTAGAGTTGAAGGAGAGCTTCAGGGGATTCATACTGTACCTGAATCAGATTACTATTTTCTAGAGTTGGATCATGGGGCTGAATCTTCACTCACCCTGTTTAACAGAAACCAGCTGATCACAAGCTATCCATGGAAGACCTGGGAGATCAGGGCATTGGATCATGAAGAAGTCTTTATCATTTCAGAAACTGACCTGAATGTTGTTAACTTGGGAGATGGTGCCCTATCTGCGACCCATCATCCTATTGAACTTCGTGGTATCAGTGACGCAGCCTATATACAAGAATTAGGTGTATTTTTCTATTTGCGCTACAATCTGTTTTTTACAAAAGAAGGGAAACAAGCTTTCCGTAATTTTGTATTAGAGGGAGTGAATCGAGCCGGAAATATAGTACATCGAAGTTCCTTTGGAAGCTGGAGTACGATCTTACCCAGGATCGCTCCGGTTGGCAGAGATAAATTTGCAATTCACATTCACAATGCCGTTCTACTTTACAATATGGAAGTAGAAGACAAATAAAAACAATAACATATAATAGATAAACGTAGAAGGAGTAAGTCTTGAAGACTAGATACATCTTAATATTATTGGTAGCTGTCATTTTTGCAGCTTGTACCAATCAACCTGAAATGATGGAACCAGAAAAAGCATTTGGTCTCTCTAATGTCCAACAATTGACCTTTGAAGGTGACAATGGGGAAGCTTATTGGAGTCCTGACAACAAACAGATCATCTTTCAAAGTAAGCGTGATGGGAATGGGTGTGATAAAATCTATATCATGAATGCCGACGGGTCTGATCAGCATCAAGTTAGTCCTGATCTGGGAGCAAATACCTGTTCGTATTTTAGCAAAGATAATGACCGGATCATTTTTGCCTCAACATTTGGCGTTGTTGATAGCTGTCCGCCACGTCCCAAGCCACAGGGAAATAAGTACTTATGGCCACTTTTTCCCTATGATATCTATTCCGCAAATCCAGATGGCTCAGATCTTGTTCGGATTCGCGAGAACGTAGGCTACGACGCTGAACCAACAGTTTCATATCTTACAGGTCAAGTCATCTTTACCTCTGAGATAGATAAGGATCTGGAGCTATTTACCATGAATATCGATGGCTCAGATGTTCAAAGAATTACCAATCATCTCGGATATGATGGCGGTCCTTATTTTAGTCCCAATGCTGATAAGATCGTTTGGAGAGCCTGGTACCCGGACACCGCCGAAGACACCCTGCGCTGGCAGGAAAATATGGCTCTGAATCAGGTAGAAGCTGTCCCACTCGATATTTACATCATGGATGCAACGGGTGAGAATCAGGTCCGCTTGACCAACAATGGTGCAACAAACTGGGCACCATCCTGGCATCCCGATGGAAAACATGTGGTCTTTTCATCAAATATGGATGATTGGAATGAAGAGCATCAGTATTTTGGCCATAACTTTGAGTTGTATATCATTGGTATTGATGGAACTGGCCTCAAAAGATTGACGAACAATACCTTCTTTGACAGCTTTCCCATGTTCAGCCCAGACGGTAAGTTCATGGCATTTGCTTCCAACAGAGATGCTGAGAATCCAAGGGCTACCCATGTTTTCAAAGCTGAATGGAATGATTAAATTTATTTTTAATGGTTTACTCTGATATTATTTGATGATTAACTAGGCGAGGATTCGAATCCTCGCCTGGAATATCATTCATAAATGATTATTTAACACCAGATGAAAAAACTATTTTTCCATTATCTGCCTTACGGGGCCATTGATATCCTGCTAACTCTGGCAATTATCATGGAATTGATCAATAAACGGTATGATTTACTCTGGTCGAACTTACCGATTTTGATCTGGGGTATGATATCCTTCAATAAAAAGCTTAAAGCGATTGAACATGACCTGGTTGATTGAATTATTGATCTTTGTCATGACCGGCGCATTGATCTTTCATGCTATGGGAAGTAGATCGCCACAATTCGCACTCATATTCTGGTCAAGTGGAGTGGTTATGGGTCTCTTTAGAGAGCTTGCCCTGTCGCAAATAAGTGAATTATATACCTATGGAAATTTCTCTCTCAGTATTCTGGGGGTTCCGTTTGTCTTTCTCATGTTATGGACAAATCTGGCCTATGTGAGCTGGGAGTGGACAAATAACTTTTTAGGAACAGAATATTTCCATTCAAAATCCTTTGACCAACATCTGCCTCTGATTTTCATGACCATGATCCTGGCTGCTTTCTTTTTTGAGGCGCTCTTGTCCCAGTTCCAGCTGATCCAATGGAAAACAGATACCATGCCCACCTTGTGGGGAAACACGCCTGTATTAGCGCCTTTCAGCTATGGATTCACCGCTGTGGTTTTCTTGAGTGGATTTAAATACTTATGGAATCAACCTCAGCAAAGTTGGCCCGTGGTGGCAGTAAAATTGATCAGTATTCAGCCCATGGTAGTTCTCATCATTATGGGCCTACTCTTCCTTACGAACCTCCTGATCATCCTGGCTTATGTCACAGGTCAAAGTTAGTAATGACTTGGACTGATTCCTGATTGACAGGTGAGAGGGGGCGAATTACATTGGCTCGCTTTTTAGATGCCCGGGTGGCGGAATTGGTAGACGCGCTAGGTTCAGGGTCTAGTGTACGCAAGTACGTGCTGGTTCGACTCCAGTCTCGGGCACTCATCCTAATTTAAGAATTAAAAGTTAAAATTTAAAAATGACCGTCGCAAGTGCGTGGTGGTTAACTCCAGCTTGTCGGGCGTAGCTCTGAAAGAGCGTAGACTGATCTCGGGCACACATCTATTTACACTTAAGATTGAATACTTAAGATTGACCATTACATATTTGGACTGGTCAAATTGGGTATATTGCTTTAAGAGTAACCTCAAGTGCTTCATCCTGAGTGAGCCTGCCCTGAGCTTGTCGAAGGGAAGGATCTCCATCTTGTGGCACAATAAAAATGCTGAATAGGGTATATGGGATAAGGGATGAAAGCCAGAGTATCGTTCCCCGGTTTAATCATTTCCTGGAGAGACGCAATGCGTTGCGTCTTTACTACGCCACCTCCAATCTTAAATCCATTGAAATAATAGGCAGGCTGGCTAGATTACAGCATTATTTATTAACCGAGGGAGGGCTTGCATGGATCAATCTCTAAATACACCAGATTTACGTATTGTATGGATATCTTTTACAGTCCGTATAACATCCAAAATAAAATAAGAACTTTGTATATGTCTAGACCGCAAGAAGCTATATGATCATCACAAAGATTATATTAAGAAAAAATGGGGAATTCAATAATGTTTAGAAAAACACATGTATTAATAATTGCTATGATTGGCGTGTTTAGCATAAATGCCCTGTCACAAGAAGCAGTCTCAACCGATTCGCTACTGTCAAATCAACAGACAATCATTAAAAATCAGGGAATAATGATGGATGAGGTTATTTACGTTGACCCACTTGAGGGGAAGAAGTTTGGGGTTGAGTTTAATCCTGTATATTTCCTTATGTCCTCTGCAGATGATGAAGGGATCACCCTAACCGGTGGGGTTTCTCTGTTTTCAGTCTCGGATAAAGCTGAAATTGCCTTTCCATTTTACTATAAAACAGGAGCTGATGATCTGGAAATAATGAGTGTGGATTGTCATTACCGCAACTTTTTAGGGAAACACAGGGCGGGCTTCTATATCAGTAGTGGTCTACGCTACACCACTCTCAAAGGTCAGGAAGGCTATTCATTCTTTTCAGGCTTGAATGATGATGAAGAGGCAATTCAGACCGCTTCTAAAGTTGGTCTTACTTTTGGAATTGGTTATCGGAAATATGGATACAATGGATGGTATTGGGGGACCAGTCTCTTTGGGGGTAAATATTTCACAGATACAGAGTCTGACTTTTCTGGTGCAGGAATTATTAATAGCAAGGTTATCCTCGATATGGAAATATTAAAGATTGGTAAAATGTTCTAAAATAGTGTCCTTTGGCAGAATTATTAACGGTGGTAATTGGACCACGATCACCAAGTGTGTCTCCGTAGAAATGAGGAATAGCAAACATTACCGCAATGTTTTTGCCCTTATTATTATGACTTTGGGCCTTTTAGTCTTCTCCTGTGAAGAGGAAGAAACTGGAAATGTCATCAGTGTTTCGAGTGGAACCTCATTTGGTGAATGTATGGGATACTGCGTACGGACACTGGAAATAGAGAACGTATCTCTCACTTATACTGTAACCGGCTACGACCCTGTCAATTATCCAGTCTTAACTGTCAAAGCCAATTTATCTAGTGGCAAATGGAATACGATCGCAGCTCTAGTGGATTTTAAGGAAATCCAAAGTTACGAAGATGTTATCGGCTGCCCTGACTGCGCAGATGGAGGTGCGGAGTGGATTCAGGTGGAAACCGGCGATGGATCAAAAAAGATCACATTTGAGTACGGAGACACTCTGGAAACCATCCAGCCTCTCATCGATCATCTGCGAACACTAAGGGCACAATATGAAAGTCAGCTTTTTGCCGAGTAAATAGCTATGACTAAAACCCAAAAACCCTTAAACCCATAGAACTCAAAAACTCAGTAACTCACCAACTTTCACTCATCGTAACTCGGCCTGTCACGGCGAAGCGGGAAGCGGTGTCCTGAGTTTATCGAGGGGCGAAGACGGAAGAGTGTAGATGAGCAAAAACTCACACACTCCCAGTAACTTCTCATTATCTTGTATGCCATTAGCGAGGAGTATTGAGCAAGAATCATGAACTACCCACAATTGTCTGATACCATTCCCATTGAATTGGGGAAACCATTTACTTCTTTTGTCTCCGGGGCAAATAATGAGCAGCGCATATGCTTGAAATATTATTTGAATGAAGAATCAGGTACTGCTTATGCCTTGGTCACCTTTGGTGAATTAGCTCAGGGACCTCCCGGACATGCCCACGGCGGCGCTATTTCTGCCGTCTTTGATGAACTCATGGGCGTGTGTTGTTGGGTGAATGGTTACCCTGCGATGACTGCACAATATACAACGCGCTTCTTTAAACCAGTTCCAATCAAGGAAGAAGTCGTTTTTTGTGCTGACGTTAAAGAAGTCGATGGAAGTAAAATAAAATTGAAAGCAAAGCTCATTAATGCGAATAATGAGAGATATGCTGAAGCAAAAGGCTTATTCATATTGCAGGATATGGCAACCTTTAAAAAGATGAGCCAGATGACAGATACCTCCTACAAGTATGCAAATTCATTTGTTAAAAGTACGTGATTAAACTAACAATATTACTAAAACCCTCTCTGCGTCTCGGCGACTCTGCCTATCGTGGCGTAGCATAGCGAAGACGAACGAGAGGATGAAACGAAAGGATTACACATGGCCTGGACATTTAAATTTGAATTAGATAAATACGAAGTTGAAGATCTCAAGATCATTCTTGAAAAATTAAATAAACGGGATATACGTAAAGTTGAAGTCTCTGTTAATGGTGACGTCCGCAAACTGGCAACAAATATGTTGAAAGCCGTGCATGACCAGGAAGACTTCTTCAAAGATGGACGCTGGTAACACAAATTAGTTATTCGATTTACAGAGCATCAACGATTGGTCTTTGCGAGGGAAGTATGACCGAAGCAATCTCGAATCTGAGATCGCCACGCCCCAGCTACCGCTATGGGGCTCGCGAAGACTTAGGCTCTCACTTTTCACAAACAGGAATTAAGGATAATATCGATTGAAAGTTCGTTTCAAAGCTCTAGGGCTAGTCATTGTCTTTATTGGTATCAGCCTATTTGGGTATATGCTTGCAATGGATATTGAAACACCTGCACCCATCGTCAAACACGATGATCTCCAGAGTAGGGAGACTGTCTATTTTGGGGTAATCTCACGCTATACTCCACGTTCCATCATAGAAGGTTACCAACCTTTGATGGATTACCTCTCTGAGCAGACACCGTATCGGTTTAAGCTTAGGCTAAGTAAGAATTATCTGGAAACTATGAGACAATTGACTGAGGGAGAGGTGGACTTTGCTTCTCTGGGCAACTATACCTACATTAAAACTCGCCAGAAGCATAATATTAAATGCATTGCAATGCCTATTAATGCCAGTGGAAGTCTGGAGAATTATGATGATATCATTGTGCGTACAGACTCACCTCTGCAATCATTGAAAGACCTGGAAGGAAAGTCTTTTGCTTTTGCCTCCCGCCAATCATTTAGTACCTGGATGGGAATCTGGATGCTAAATCAAGCTGGAATTGAACTCGATGACCTATCCAAACACGAACATTTGAATTATCATGATTTGGTTGCTGAGAAAGTATTACGGGGGGACTATGCCGCTGGAATGGTGAAAGCCGTGGTTGCAGATCAATATCATGATGCTGGAATTCGTGTATTAGCCAGATCACCTGCAATTCCCAGTGTACCTTTGGTTGCAGGAGCACATGTAGATTCTATGGAAATTAAGGCAGTCCAGAATGCACTTCTTAGCTTGAGATCATTCATCGATAATGGCACTATTTCCACGGAGGGGTGGGACTCCGAAGTAGCCCATGGATTCCGAGCAGGTCATGATTCTCTATATAGTTTTCCGCGAAGCATTTTAGCGCGTCTGGATTCCATCGAAAATGCAAATTAGATCCAGTATTCATGATCGCTTGGTAATTTGGATAGGCTTAAGCCTATCAGTAATATTCCTGGCACTATTTTTTGTAGTTATTACTGCTCAGAAAGAAGCTACCATTGGTAAGCACCGAATATTTGCTACCACCATGATCCAGACAGCCATCATACCCATTAATGATGCGCTTTATCTTTCTGAGTCCGATAGTAGGGATTTCTTGCAATCATTTATTAATAATTTTACCAGAGAGTATAAGGATCAGATTAAATATGCCATGATTCTGAATCAATATGGTGAGGTAATGGCCCATTCCGATGTGACCGAAAATAGAAAAATCTATTCGGATGTCTACAGTATGGCCGCCCTTGAAACAATAGACCCGGCATTCCATATTTATGAAAATGATCAGTATGGAAGGACCATTGAAGTGTCTGCGCCATTAGGTTTGGTCAGCTTTTCTCACGGAGCTATCAGGCTTGGGCTTGATGCTAAACCCATGATTTCAGAGTTAAGACGAACAACACTCAGCATCATGATCCTCTTTGCCGGGGCATTGGGGCTGATCATATTTATTGTACTACAAATCAGTCGTAGTGTTACCAGGAAATTACGACAGACAGTCCAGGTTATTGATCAATTCGATTTTCAAACAACTGACCCATTGACTTTGCCTGAAAGTGATGATGAGATTGGTCTATTGAACGAAACCTTTTTAAAGCTGGAAGAACGATTGATCTTTGCCAGGTCTAGTATGGAGAAGACCAATAAAAACATGATTCAGACTGAGAAATTAGCAGCCCTTGGACGTATGGCCGCCGGTGTTGCTCATGAAATAAATAACCCGCTTATGGGTCTAAAGAATTGTCTGCATTTACTTAAAATTGATCCGGAAAACAGCGAGGATCATCTTCGATTGTTAAAAGAAGGTCTTGATCGAATTGAAGTAACAGTCTCCAGTTTACTGGAAGGCGCCAGGAAGAAGACAACAGCTGATAAAGAATTTGATGTAAATCTCTGTGTCAGAGATGTGCTGAATCTATTGGGACACAGACTCTCTACAGAGAAAGTCATCACGCAAATACAGCTCGATGACAAGGTACCACAGATTAAAAATAGTAAGTCAGGTCTTGAAGAAGTGCTGTTGAATATTTGTATGAATGCACTGGATGCAATCTCAGGCATAGGCACAATAAAAATTGTAACAAAAGTACATCAGCAGACGGTTATGATTACAATTGGTGATTCCGGTGCAGGGATTTCGGAAGAGATTCAAAGTAAAATGTTCGAACCATTTGTAACGACCAAAGAGGTTGGCAAGGGGACAGGGCTAGGACTCTACGTAACCCGTGAGATAATCGACTCAATGGGCGGGGAAATTAGTTATAATGTCAGTCAACTTGGCGGGGCTGAGTTTCAGATTGATATACCGCTTCAGAAAGACAGTGAATAACAGGTGAAAAATCAATGTTAAAAATTTTACTCATAGAAGATGAAAATATAAATCGGGTAACCCTGCTAAAACTACTGGAGCATGCCGGACATAATGTGGTTGCAGTAGAGACAGGTACTAAGGGAATACAGGCCATACAAGGAGAATCTTGGGATGTGGTTTTAACCGATTTCCGTTTACCTGGAGCTGATGGACTGGAAATATTGGATGAGGTTAAATTAATCTCTCCCAATACTCAGGTCCTGATCATGACCGCCTTTGCTACAGTAGAAAATGCCATAACGGCCTTAAAAAAAGGGGCCTTCGACTATCTTACCAAACCCTTCGAGCCAGACGAACTTTTTCATCATTTAGATCGCATTGAAGGCATAAAGGCCCTTAGCAGTGAGAATGAAGCTCTGAAAGCTTCGCTTGCAGAGCTGAAAGTTGCTCCGGATCTCATCGGAAAATCCGAACTCATGCATTCACTCATCGACAAAGTAAAGATGGTAGCAGATAGCGAGCATACAGTTCTTATTCAGGGGGCAAGCGGAACCGGTAAAGAGAAGATAGCCAACGCCATCCAATCATTCAGCCAGCGCAAGGATAAACCGTTTATCAGAATCAATTGTTCTGCTCTCAGCGAAAGCCTTTTTGAGACTGAGATGTTTGGTCATGAAAAGGGAGCCTTCACGGGTGCTATTAAGCAGTCTAAGGGACGTTTTGAAAGGGCTAAGGGAGGAACCATCTTCCTTGATGATATAGATGATCTTAGCTTACGGCTCCAAACAAAATTACTGAGAGTGATACAAGAAGGTGAGATTGAACGAGTCGGAGGGACCGAAGTGATCAATGTCGATGTACGCTTGGTTGCTGCAACTAAAGTAGATCTAAAATCTTTGGTAGCTTCTGGTAGTTTCAGAGAAGATCTATTCTATCGTTTAAACGTGATTAAACTTAAAGTGCCAAATCTTAGCGAGCGTCGATCAGACATATCACTTTTAGCTATTTACTTCCTAAATCAGGCCAGTCCAGGGAAACAATTATCACCAGATCTACTTAGCTATCTAACAGATTATAACTGGCCAGGTAATGTGAGAGAGTTAGAACATCTCATCCTCCAAATGTCAGTATTCTCAAAACAGGAGATCATCGGACTATCTGATCTTCCTGAGGCTTACCGCATTGGTGATAGCACTGATCAAGACACTGATGATATGCCCAGATCATTGATTAGCAAAGTTTCAGAATATGAAGCCAATATTATTGCAGAAACCATGGATGCCTTGGGAAACAATCAGCAGAAAGTTGCAGATGCCCTGGGTATTCCACGTACCACACTCCGTAGTAAGCTTATGAAATATGGTATGCTTGATATAAG
>CAZOBQ010000012.1:0-31739 GCA_964578155.1 uncultured Lentisphaeria bacterium | reverse complement strand
CCCATTGCGTATGATCCACTTAAGCGAATGACACTCATTGGGGAATATTCCAGACCAAACAGATATCTTTGCAGATTGTCGTTAGGCTGTACTGTTGCCAATGTGACCTGTAAATTTTCAATTGGACTGAATGTCAATCCAAAATTAAAGGTCATAGGCAAGGAGTAGGGTCTAAATTCAAATTCCTGGGCCACCAGATCTTCAGTTCCATATACATCTCCTGGAACTGCAGTCTTCACAGTGTCACCAATTGAAAAATCGTAATAGACACCGTCAGGTGTTAGCTCAGGACCGAAGTTCTGAACAACAGCACTGAATTTGACACCTTTAATTCCAGTGTCATACCAGGTACCAATATCAATAGCAAAAGCGGAACCTGAGCCCACATCGTCGGCACCCACACCACTGGCAAGATTTTCCATGACCAGCTTAGTGTTCACACCAATACCAAAGCGATCGGTAAACATGCGGGCAAAGGAAACTCCCACGACCTGACTCACAGCTGAGAATGTCTCTCCACTGATTGCGCCAGTCTGGTCAAATTCAGTCGTAACTGGCATTTCACCAGAGTTCAACTGAGAGAAGAAAAGACCAACCTTACCCACAGAACCTAATGAACGCACATAGGACCCTGAATTTAGCTGGATACCAGCAAACCAGGCCGTGTGTGCTATAAAAACAGAGTTTTCTGCTACTATATGATTTAATCCGGCAGGATTTGAGAATACAGAAGCTGCATCATTGGCAACAGTAATAACCGTTGCATCCAGAGAAGCAGCTCTACCACCTACAGGAATCTTTAAGAATTGTGCGCCTGCCAATCCAACTTTTGCATTTTGGGCGCTTAGCGGAATGACTATGAGACAAGCCAGTGTAACATAAACAATTATTCGTTTCATGCTCATACTCTCCTATATACCACGGAGGACAACAAATTTACCAACTTGCCGTTTTCCATCATTTGTTTCAACGACATATACAAACAAACCAGTTGCAATTTCCTGATTATTACGAGAAACCATATCCCAGGATGAGTTTGTTGTACCATCATTATGAATTATCACATCAATAAGATCACCACCTAAGCCATAAATATTGATGCGGCAATCTGGAGGAAGATTTACAAAAGTAATTTTACTCTCGTATTTTGCCTCAAGACGGTTTGCGCCAAGATATGGATTTGGATATACACTGACATCTAATTCACCAACCGGATCACCAAGTTCATATAGACCTTCAGGCGTGATTGGTGTCGGTGCTCCAGCCTCATTCACAGCAAAGTTGACCCTTGCTGATTCAATGGATGGAAACTCAGGACGCCCAAAGTTACTTGGATTGTCATATGAGGTAACCGAGTAGTAGTATGGAAGATCATTTTTAGGCGCCTCGTTAACCCAAAGCGCGATTTCCTCACCAGCCTCATTCAAAGCAAACATGGTATCACCAATATCTGCATAGAAGTGAGGAATTGCAACCGTACCACCACTGGCTACAGCGTCTCCATAAGGAGGTAGATTAACAAAGTAGGGTTCGCCACTTGCGTTCATCAGAGTATCACCTGTGTCAAAATCAACAACAAAACGATAAGAGTCTACATTGTCGAAAATAGTGAGCAATTCCCAGTCACCAGGGCGGAAAGCACTGCGATAAACTCTATATCCTTCAAAATCAGGAACGAGGATAAGTGGATCCGGTGCAGTTTCTGCTGAGCTACCCCAGGACAGGTTCACACCAAAGTTCCTTGGACTATACTTTAGAACAGGAACAGGTGGCGGCACAGGCAAGAGATAATGAACATCTTCACTTGGAGATGTTGGCTCATAAGGATTACCGGTACTACCTGTATAATAAGCAACGACTGCGTTATCAGCATTTGCTCTAACACCTGCAAGTCCATGACCTAGGACTGCGGCATAAACAAATTCCAGGATATCGCCTTTTTTGAAATTGTTAAACGGACCAGTAGCAGTTAACCAACGATAATCAAAGGTTGGCGCACCAATACTGAAAGGGTGAGGCATAAAATGGTGCCCGGCTGAAGCTGGGTGTGTGGCAGCCATATATTCGAATTTATTTTTGTCAGTACCCGGATCAGACTCCCAGTTCCACCAACTATGAGAGAATACTCGCATTTGAGTATCATCTTCGGTGTCACCATAGGCACCATACATATTGAAATAGTCTGTATAAATGAGACGTCCACCAATAACTCCTGGAACGACGCCATTCTGGAATGAATCGAATTCCGGTGTTGCCGGATCATCACCATCATACATCATTGACATATTTCTAGGTAAGACATATCCAGTAAGCGTTACACCATCTAACACAGCTGGCTCGCCTGCTGTTGTAGTAACTGGAGTAGTCACACCAGAAATGTCTTTATAATTAAAAGTAACTGAAGTCTGCCAGTTAATAACCGGACCATCTTCAACCAGCCAAACCTGATATTCATCATAGAAACCATCAGGTTGAACTCCAGCAGCATCATAGCCGGGGCTTGGTAAGCTAGGACTTCCATAATTATGGAGTCCTACAGGCACACCACGGTAATCATAACCTTCATCGGCTTCCAGGACGCCATCTTCATTCCAGTCACGATTATGAACCATATCAACAGTATAGCTTATCTGGTCAGCCGGGTTATTTCCATCCCAGCCGTCAAAATCAACTAAATCATCAATATGTGGAGACGTTGGATCAGCTTCGATTCCGATATCGGAGTCAAAACACCAGCTCATATAGAAGTCATTTAAAGGACCTCCACTGAATCCATCACCATCTTCAACACGCTCTACCTCAAATTCGTAGATGATAAAATCATCAAAATCTTTAGTAGACCAGGTCAAGCCACGTTGGCGGAATTGCAATCCAAGAGATTCTGTGCTTTGGATATCATTGTTCAGATCGTCATAGACAGCATAACTATCTTCAACTGATTTTCCTGATCCAAGTGTTAATGGCCATCCCGCAACACCAGCTAATTCATAGTTACCATAATCAGCATGAGAACTTCGTTTTTCGCCGTCAACATCAGCAGCAACCCAGAGTCTACCTTCCCAGAGATAATGTACTCCGGTTCCGCCCGGCCATTCCATAGATGGAAGAGCAGGGGCGTCGGCGTCACCAAAAATACCAAAATTGGTAGTTGCGCTCCATACCTTACCGACTTTGTGAACGAGCTTTTCGTTTAATGAAGGTTCACCTGCGGGTTTGTTTAGATTCTCAATTTTGTTCCGACCCAAAGCAACATTGGCTACCAGAAGTAGGATCAAAGCTGCGGAGAGGAGAACCTTTGTTTTTTTGATTATCATATGCATACCTTTATTCAGTCAGTTTAGAACTTGTATGAGATACCAACGCGCCATACGCGTGGCTCGGAGTACCAAGTTGGATTACCGGTTGATCCGCCGGCTGGGTATAGTTTAGCGTCATCGACCTCACCATCACCATCGGTGTCCATCAGAGCCATGTAAGCATCTTCAAGTGTATCATCAATAAAGCCATCTTGATCGTCATCGATGCCATTATTGTCATCTTCACTACCGAAAAAGACTGCATCTTCAGCTTCATAACGTTCCTGAATAGTAGTAAAGTTCATGAACCAGTTATTGTCCGATACACCCAGAATGTTCTTGTTGGAGAATACATTGTTCACCCATACAAACATCTGGACAGCTCCATAATTTGAGAGGCTGAAATCTTTCTCAAGAAACATATCACTATTAAACGTGGCTGGCATTCTTTCAGTATTCAGTGGCACATCTAAGCTGTAACTAGGTGCTGAATAAGGTAAGCCAGAACCGTATTGTGAGGTAAAGTTACCACGGATTCCAGTTTTAGGAATTTCGTAGTTTAGGATAAAAGACATGGTATGACGCTGATCCCAATCAAGAAACTGTTCTTTCTTAGGAACAACCTGACCAGCCCAAACCTGTGTAGATTGTGCTGTAGGACTTGAGGCTTTACCCTTGGCAACTGAGTAGGTATAATCAATACTACCACCGAAGTAATTGCTAAAGCGTTTATCAAAGCTAAACTCAATTCCACGAACATTTCCATAATCTGTATTAACAAAGATACTATAGTAGTTAGAAGCACTATAGTAAATCTGCTGTGTACTGGTCAGTCCAGAGATATCTTTATAGAAACCCTTGACCTCTCCAGCGAAGTTCTGAGTAAACTGGTGTCTTACACCAATTTCGTATGATGTTGTACGTTCTGGCTGCAGATCAGGATTACCAACACGTGGGAAGGCACCTGAAAGATCCCAATTCAAGTTGTCATAAAGCCTGTTGAACACAGGAATCTGAAAATACTGTCCATAGTTGAAATAGAATACATCTCGTTCTGTAATCGGATGAGCAATTCCCAATCTTGGACTAATATAGTATTTTGGTTCAACATCGAAGGTATCACTGATAACTTCTTCGTCATTTACATCATAACGATCTGTTGCAGGATCAAAATAGTCAAAACGTAGTCCGGCATTCACGATCATACCGTCATACTCCATCTTGTTTTCAGCAAAGAAAGCACCCATATAAGGCAGTAGCTCATCTTGCCCTTCTCGGCCTTGCCCATCTATAGCACCAATATTCGCACCATAAACGTTACCACCAGAGGCAATATCCACATCATGTTCGAAAATATTGTAGTTGGTAAACTCAACACCGCTACGCAAGGTATTTTGCTTATTCCACTGGTTGGTATAAGTCGTTTTCAGGGTATAAACTGATTTCTTGTCATAGTTCCAACGAAAACGGTCGTAGTTTCTGCCGGTTCCGTACATCTTTAGTTTATCACCATCTTCGGCACCATCGCCAAGCTCAACGTCTTCCCAGGTCATCCAATCATCTGCTATCCCTGTTCTATCACCCCAGTCAGAAACGTCTTTTGTTGGATCCCAGTTTGCATATTGAGAGGCATCAATGAAATCATCGTTGTCAAAGTCAGTCAAGAGATCCCATTCTGGGTTATCAATCTTGCCATTACCGTTGTAATCTTCATTGTCATCGAGGATACCATTCATATTGGTGTCTTCGTTAAATTTCTCATTGATGTTATACTGAAGCTCTGTTTGGTAACGACTCAGATTTACCTCGAAAAAGGAGTTAGCAGAAACACTGTGACTCCAGTTCAATGAGACCTGGTTTGAAGCACGATCATACTCTTGCACATGCAACAACATGTCAATGACATCATTGTCAGTACCATTGGCGTTTAAATCAGCAATAGTGATTTCATTATTGCCATCACGATCTTCATCAACAAAGTCCCCATCACCTTCTACTGACTCCCATTCTTCAGTAACAGAATTATAGAGTAGATCGTCTTCAAGTAAGACATAGCGACGTGGATCGGTTGGATCATAGTAGGTACCCACTGAGAGTGAAGGAGTATGGGTCCGATCTAAGCGACCGTCACCATCAAGATCTTCATTTTCATAAGTAGGTTTACGATAGTCGTGGAGATAACGACCGTCATCAGATGTAGCGTAAAGACCTGAAAGTACGATCTTATCCTTCTGAGTTGCTTGATAGACTGTCTTCCAGCTCAAGCTATTTAAATTGTCATAGTCATGGTTGAAACGTCCAAGATCAGAGCGAGTCTGACCAGAAACGAAAAATGTGAATGGTAGAAGCGGAACAGGTCCTCCGAATGAAAACTCAAGGTCCTGGAGACGATGATGATCATTCAAGCTAAACCCAACACGTTCATTTGCATCGCCTGCATCAGCTTCAGCACCTAGTGCAGAAGTACGATAACGCAGTTTTCCTGAATAATTGCTACCACCCTCTTTAGTGATGATGTTTACAACACCAGACTGGGCATTTGAATATTCAGCAGAAAAACCACCTGTATATACGTTTACTTCTTCTACAGCACTCTGAGGCACTTCAGCTTCAAAATTATTTGACATGGGGTCAACAACAGAAACACCATTTACCATGTAGACAACTTCACCGGTACGACCACCACGAGCATGACCGTTAACAAATCCAGCTGTGAGCTCGACAATATCCGAAACATCTTCCAATGGGATATTCTCAAGATCCTCAGCAGTCATTGTATTACGACTGGCTGTAAGGTCCCTCTGGATCATGGGACGTTTGGCTACAACGATAACTGCTTCATCAGATTGCAGCGTTTGGGTTTCCATCTCAACTTCCAATGGCGTGGTCAAATCTGCCCGAACTCGGACATCTGTAATATTGACTTCACCGTAACCGATCATATTGACCTTTACGGTGTATGCACCAACAGGAATGTTGATAATGTAAAACTCACCCTCAAGATCCGTTGCAGTTCCCTTACCTAAATCTGGGATCACCACATTGGCACCGATCATTGGTTCACCCGTTGATGCATCTGTAATTTTACCAGATATCTTTCCGGTGACTCCACCAAAAACCGCTTGAGTTAGAATTAAAACAACTACTAGACTACTCAGCAAAAAATGCTTTTTCATTATTATATAACCTCCACTAACGTTACTTAACGCATCGACTCAAAGTTTACTCCAAATTAAATCCACACGCAAGTTATTTTATCTTACCCTACTGAGCCCTTATTCGATAAGGGTTTTTCCGGCATTTTAACTTCTGTTTTTTGTTTGCTAATGTGTAATGTTTTTGAGAGAATCACTTTGTCAGATAAACGATATATCATTGTGATCCTTTCATCTTTAAAAGTACGTTGTGATGTTAGACTGGAGATTGACTCCAGACCACACAACTTATATAGTAAATCTGAAAATACAAACTCAGAATGCCCAGAAAACGGGCAAAGGCTTATTTCTTAAGACTTGGAGCTTTGTTACCTACAACCACTTCCCTGGTAATAATGCATTTCTTTATACCTTTTTTTGAAGGCAGGTCAAACATGATGTCCAGCATCACTTTTTCTACACTACGACGCAAAGCTCTTGCGCCAGTACCATATTTCTGGGCAGCATCAATAATGGCATCCAGGGCACCATCTTCGAATACAAGCTCCACCCCTTCTAGCTCAAACAATTTGTGAAATTGCTTCACCAGGGCATTTTTTGGCTCTAATAAAATGGAGTGTAAAGCCTCTCGAGAGAGTTCTTCCAGTGCAGCGACCACGGGCAAGCGGCCAATTAATTCAGGAATCAAACCATACTGTAGCAGATCTTCAGGCTCTACAACTTGAAGCAACTCAGCCCCAGTGAGCTTAGAATCCAACTCGTCTACTTTGGCAAACCCGAGGAGTGTCTTTTTCCGTCGTCTTGAGATAATATCCTCAATCCCGACAAAGGCACCACCTACAATGAAAAGAATATTCTTGGTGTTGATGGAAACTAATGGCTGTTCCGGATGCTTCCGGCCGCCTTTTGGCGGAACCTGGGCAACTGTTCCTTCAAGGATCTTCAACAAGGCCTGCTGAACACCTTCACCTGAGACATCACGGGTAATAGAAGCATTGGCTGAACGGCGGGAGATCTTATCGATCTCATCAACGTAAATAATGCCTGCTTCGGTTGCTTCTACATCATAATCTGCAGATTGCAGCAAGCGGACGAGAATATTTTCTACATCCTCCCCTACATAACCAGCCTCTGTCAGAACGGTAGCATCTGCAATGGCGAAGGGCACATCCAGAAAGGAAGCCAGCGCTTTGGCCAGCAGGGTTTTTCCAGTTCCCGTCGGTCCCATGAGCATGATATTACTTTTTTCCAAATCCACATCATCAATATCATCTTGAACCATGATTCGCTTATAATGATTATAGACAGCCACTGAGACAGCACGCTTGGCCTGCTCTTGCCCGATCACATAGGTATCCAGGTGAGTTTTGATCTCGCGGGGTTTTGGAATCTGATCCAGGGATGTAAATCCAGCAAATACTTTTTTAGGTTCTGGCTCTGAATCACTGACTATCTGCTGAGCCTGATCAACGCATTGACTACAAATATGAGCACCCGTTGGACTGGCAATGAGCATCCCAGCTTCTTCCTGGGGTCGATCACAGAAAGAGCAATTTTTACCTTTTACTTGTTTTGGCAAGAGCTTATCCTCGTTTTTCGAGAATTTCGTCTACCAGACCGTAAGTAACTGCTTCTTTTGCAGACATAAAGTGATTTCTATCGGCATCTTTCTCGATCTGAGTCACTCTTTTGCCACAGAATGTGGCCAACATCTGGTTTAACATCTTTTTGGTACGCTGGATCTCTTCGGCAGCGATCACAATATCTGAAGCCTGTCCTTCAGCACCACCCATAGGTTGATGGATCATCACCCGGGCATTGGGCAAGGCAAAGCGCTTCCCTTTTGCACCGGCTGCTAATAAGAGAGCTCCCATACTGGCAGCTTGACCCACAACGATGGTGGAAACATTTGGCTTGATAAAGTTCATGGTATCCATGATAGCCATACCTGAGGTAATAATGCCACCAGGCGAATTTATATATAGATTGATATCCTTTTCGCTGTCCTCGGCTTCCAGAAACAGGAGCTGAGCCACAACCAATGAGGCAACATTGTCATCAATGGGTGTACTTAGAAAAATGATCCGTTCTTTTAGCAGACGGCTATAAATATCATAAGCGCGCTCTGTGCGACCGGTTTGTTCAACTACCATAGGCACTAATTGATTAATGGGAGTGTGCATGATATCCTCCAATTTCCTTGCTGGTTGCTTTCTTGACTTTGATCTTGGCAAAAGATTCGATGTGAGTGAATATTTTCTTCTCTAGAATATCATCTTTAATCTGAGGGAGATACTGTTTGTCACGATAAAGTGCTTTCATCTTCTCTTTATCACCGGGCATTTGAGCTACTAGCTCATCAAGCTTGGCATCAATTTCCTCTTCACTTACATCCATCTTTTCAGTGGCAATCAGTTTTTTGCGAACCAGGTACCAGGAGAGTTCCCATTCAGCACGTTCCCGATTTTGAACCCGAACTTCTTCTTCATCCACATCGGCACCACGTTCTTGGCGATAGCGCTCAACCAGCTTTCCCAGGTAATCTTCCAGCATGGTCTCAGGGATCACAAGTTTGGTTTCATCAACTAGTTTAGTGGCAAGTGACTGATCAAATTTTCTTTTAGCATCATAGTCAAGCTGCTTTTGGACGTCTTCCCGGGTACTCTCTTTCAATGAAGCGATGGTTTCAAACTTAGGGTCGACCTGTTTGGCAAAATCATCATTCAATTCTGGCAGTACATGAGTTTCCACAGCTTTGACCTGCATTCTGATATGGAGGTCTTCACTGTCCTTCGTCTGACCAGGAATATCAAATTCTACTTCAGCACCGGCTTTGGCACCAATCAATTTCTTGGCAGTTTTACCGCCAAAGACACCATCACCGATTTTGATATAGCGATCTTCAACATGGCTACCTTCAATGGCAATTCCCTCTGCATCCAAATATTGGAGATCTCCCTTGAGCATATCCCCATCAATGGCAGCACCAGCATTAACTTCTACTTCGGCAAATCTATCCTGGAGGTGGCTCAATGCGTGTGCGATGTCCTCGTCTGTGGCAGAGTATTCAGTTCTAGTCAGTTTGAATCCAGCTTTGTAGTCATACATCTCAAAGTCAGGCTCCACCTGAAGTTTCATGGAGAATTCAAGATCCTTTCCAATATCAAATTCGGACATATCTTCAATACTTCCCTGATCAATTGGGGATAGATGATTCTCGATGATTCCTTGATAATAGGCGGCTTGGACCGTATCGTCTAACACTTCGGAAAGCACACTGTGACCATAAGCTTGTAACATGATCTTACGAGGAATCTTGCCAGGTCTAAAACCAGGTCGTTTAACCTGCTTATTGAGCTTGGTTAATTTTTCCTCAAAACCAGGTTCCATTTCGGTCCAGTTAACCTGGACTTTCATTGTACGTTCGTGTGGTTTTCCAACCTCAATTTTGATATCCACAAATCTCTCCCATTCAATCTTTATTCAAGCCCGGTATATTCTTTATACACTATGGGCAAATTCTAAAATAGCGAGGCAAGATAGTCGGGATCAAAGCGAAGTGGAATGAAAATCAATGGCATACATTCACATAGGGCGTATCTTGTTCTCATGCTTGACTCTCTAAAGAAACATTCTTCTTTCCGCATTCTTGGACTTATGACTGGCAGCTCAGCAGATGGTCTTGATATCTGTCTGGTGGAATTCACCGGTACAGATCATGAGCCAAGCTTTGAAATCTGCTTCTCCACTGGAATCGAATACCCCGCAACATTCAGTTCAGCTTTTAGAAATCCACTGGAGTTGGATGATGATCAGGTATCGGAACTTGATCAACAATTGGGACAGTGGTTTGCTGATGAGATCGTTAAACTTGATCTAAGATTTGACTGCATTGCCACTCACGGACAGACCATAAAACATGAGCCACCGGACTTCACACTTCAAATAGGTGATCCGTCATATATGGCGAATCAGTTTAAGGTTCCTGTCATCTATGATTTCAGATCGGCAGATCTGAGAGAGGGTGGTCAAGGTGCACCCCTCATACCTATCCTTGATAATTTTCTGTTTCAAGATAAGAAAGAGGATGTGCTTTCATTAAACATTGGGGGGATTGCAAATATAACGATTATCCCTTCTGCTAAAAACTCAGCACCACTTCTGGCCTGGGATACAGGTCCGGGGAACACGCTCATTGATAAAGCTGTACGGACCTACTCCGGGAATAAACTCGCCTACGACACAGGTGGCGTACTTGCAGCAGGTGGAACCTTAAACAGTGAATTACTAGATATTTTATTAAAACATGAGTTTTACCAATTGACTCCCCCCCGCTCAGCAGGACAGGAACAATTTGGTTTGACTTACTATAAACAAGTTTTAAAAGAGCTTCGACCCATCACGGATAGTAATTTTAAAGATTTAATTCACACAGTTACAGTTTTAACTGCAAAAACAATTACAGACTCCATCCAGAGTATGAATAGTTTATATTCACCAAAGACAATGTACATGAGTGGTGGCGGCGTGTTGAATAATTCCTTAATCTCATTTATCAAGGATGAGCTTCCGGACATTAAACTTATACCGGTAAATAGTGATGGTGTCACTGAAAGCAATAAAGAAGCTTTTGGCTTTGCTTATCTTGGCTACTGTCATCTGAGAGGGCTAGCCGGTAACCTACCATCGGTCACCGGTGCCAAAAAGAGTGTTGTACTGGGAGAAGTTTATCTACCCACTGTTTGATCAGTCGTTTTGATCTTGCTCATCCAAATAAAGATCTGAGAGTTGTTTCGTCAGGTATTTGTAGGCATCGTCAACACTGTCTGTCTGATAGAGTAAATCTAAATCTGCAACATCAATAGTTCCGAAATCACCCAGGGCATCCAGGTCAACTACCTTGTCCCAAAACTTCTTCCCATACAAAACAACCGGCATTTGTTTGCTGGTCTTTTTAGTTTGGATAAGGGTTAAGGTTTCAAACAATTCATCAAAGGTTCCAAAACCACCGGGGAAAGCGATCAAGGCTTTAGCTAGATATACAAACCAATATTTGCGCATAAAGAAATAGTGAAATTCCATTTCTAATTCACGGCTGATATATGGGTTGCCTGATTGTTCAAAAGGTAAAGAAATATTCAAACCGACCGACAATCCTTTGGCTTCAGCTGCTCCTCGATTGGCGGCTTCCATAATTCCTGGTCCACCACCCGTCGCTACAATAAAGCGGCGCTTCCCTTGTTTTAATTTCTTTGACCAATTGGTCATTTTAAAAGCAAGCTCACGAGCATCTTCGTAATAGCGTGACATATCTAGATCTCGCTTCAGGAGTTCTAGCTTTTCGACACTGCTCCCATTGGCTTTCGCTTTTTCGATAGCCTCCGTGGCAATGTCTTTGGGCTGAGTTCTGGCTGAGCCAAAAAATACCACTGTATCCTGGATTTTATTTTTTCGGAAAAGATCTTGCGGTCCAAGGTACTCACTCATAATTCTGAGTAAGCGACCACTCGGGCTATGGATTATCTCTGGATTATCGTAAAATTTTTGTACGTCTTTGTTCATTTTATTCTCCCTAAACTTCTTCTATAGGTTTTGTGTTTTTATTTTAATTGGGCGCTAAGATAGTTCTGAATGTCTGTAAAGATAGGTTTAAGTGATATTCAATATTTTCTGATGTAAGAAATTGAGATGAATTGGCCGTCATCCCGAGCTGAGTCGAGGGACACGATTTTTTGTGACAGTGATAAGCTACCCCTCGACTCAGCTCGGGATGACGAAAAATAAACTTACCATGGAGTCAAAAATATTGTGAATAAGGAGACCCGGCAGAAGGATTGAACAAACTGCCGGGGTCAGGCGATTTCTGTTATACTGTTGGTAGCCCCTCAGTAGAAGCCATACCTTTTGCCAGATCATCATCAGTGGGTCGATAATCTGTCAACTTTCCTGCGAAGTAGGCATCATAAGCGGTCATGTCGAAATGTCCGTGTCCACTCAGATTAAAGAGAATTGTCTTTTCCTCGCCAGCTTCTCTTGCTTCTATTGCAGCATCCACTGCACCCTTGATGGCGTGGGCTGATTCTGGTGCAGGGATAATCCCTTCTGTCTTTGCGAAAAGCGCAGCTGCATCGAAAACTTCAACTTGTTGGTAGGCGTAGGCATCAACCAAACCTTCTTTGACTACATGCGAAAGCATGGGAGCCATGCCATGGTAACGAAGACCACCCGCATGAATGCCTGGGGGCATAAAAGTGTGACCCAGCGTATGCATGGAAACCAGTGGAGTCATTTGAGCCATATCACCAAAATCATAGGTAAATTTTCCTCTAGTCAAAGTAGGACAGGCACTTGGTTCAATGGCTCTAAAGTCGATATCGGCGCCATTGATCTTATCCCTTAGATATGGAAATGCCAAACCTGCAAAGTTACTTCCACCACCGACACAACCGATGACCACATCAGGCGTATCACCTGCAATCTCCATTTGTTTTTTGGCTTCTTGACCGATAACAGTCTGATGCAAAAGCACATGATTTAACACTGAGCCTAAAGCATATTTAGTTGTGTCTTTGGTTGCTGCGTCCTCAACGGCTTCAGATATAGCAATTCCTAGTGAACCTGTATTATCTGGATCTTCCGCTAATATTTTCTGACCAAATTGAGTATCCATACTTGGGCTGGAGACAATTTTGGCTCCCCAACTTTCCATCATGGATCGGCGATATGGTTTCTGGGTATAACTGACTTTTACCATATAGACTTTTACTTCAAGGTCAAACATCTGTCCTGCCAGAGCCATTGAACTACCCCATTGTCCGGCACCAGTTTCTGTAGCGATTCGTTTTACACCCTCTTGTTTATTGTAATAAGCTTGCGCAATAGCCGTATTTGGTTTGTGGCTTCCGGCTGGACTAACACCTTCATGTTTAAAGTAAATCTTTGCTGGTGTTTTGAGGGCTTTTTCTAATCCAGTGGCTCGAATCAGTGGTGATGGTCTCCACATTTTGAGACCTTCCTGAACAGGATCTGGAATGGCGATCTCACGTTCCATACTCATTTCCTGTTCAATCAATGCCATGGGAAATAGTGGTGAAAGATCATCCGGTCCCAATGGTTGCAAGGTTCCTGGATGTAGAGGTGGCAATGGTGCTGTCTTTAGATCGGCAGCAATATTATACCAACTCTTGGGCATATCATTTTCTGAAAGAAATATCTTCTTCACGTTAACTCCTTAAGTTCATATTGTTTGTTAATTATTATTTGAACAGAAGCCTAGCAAAAATGAATTTGCCAGGTCCAAAATGCGACTGTGGTCATTTGATGGTTAGAACTGCTCATGATTTAGATTTCTTTTTCTGGTTCTCCAACAGCTGAGCAAAACCATTGTGACCGTATTTCAATTCACGAGCTCCCCTAGATACCGTACCGATAGCAACACCTAGTGTTTGAGCAATCTCCCTCTGTGGCATCCCTGTGTGTAATAATTTGATAATCTCCCACCTCAGGACCAAGTCTTCAAGTTCCTGAGGTGTGAGAAAATCCTGGAGCAGTCTACTCATCTGCTCCTCTTCTTTTATAGAGGCAAAAATATTAGCAAGTTCAATATGTGTGTATTCTTGTTTCATTGCACTGATACATTAGAACATGAAAGTTCATTTTGCAAGCCTTTTTCGTATCCTAATATGGGCTTGAAAATTATCTCCAGACCTGAGGATTTTCGTTTAAGTTGAGTCATGGGAACCCCTTCAAAAATTATCAAGGCCAGTAAGTTGACCAAAATATATGGCGACCTGACCGCAGTTAATGGCGTCGATTTCCAAATTGAAGCTGGCACTTGCTATGGATTTCTCGGACCGAATGGCGCGGGAAAGACCACTGTCATGCGGATGATCTATTGTGTTACACCACCAAACTCAGGTCAGCTCACCGTAAATGGTTTGGATGTGAAGCACAATATGAGCTCCGTCAAACGTAGCATCGGTGTCGTTACCCAGGACGACAGTCTGGACTATGATCTTAATGTGCTGAATAACCTCTTGGTCTATGCTCGTTATTATGACCTTACTCGGGAACAAGCTCTGCGGCGCGCAGAGGAGCTGATTGAGTTTTTCCAGCTGGGTGAAAAACGCTTACAGAATGTACGCACCCTGAGTGGCGGTATGAAGCGCCGACTGCAGATAGCCCGAGCCTTGATCAATAAACCTGATGTTCTCATCCTTGATGAACCATCAACCGGTTTAGATCCGCAGGCGCGTCACCATGTGTGGGCGAAATGCCACGAGTTGATCGAACAGGGCGTCACTCTCCTGCTTACGACCCACTACATGGATGAGGCGGAGCAACTCTGTGACCGTATCGCTGTCATGGATCGAGGAAATATTGTCACCGAAGGGTCGCCCTGGGATCTGATCAAGTCTGAAGTCTCTCCCCAGGTGGTTGAGGTAAGAGGTGATGCACAACATCGTGAATCCATTCTTGAGAAAGTCAGGGGGCAGATCGATTTTCATGAATCTCTGTCAGATCGACTATTGCTTTATACCAATAATTCGAATCCACTATATGCTCAGATTCAAAAGATGGATATCCCCGTGAAGACCCTACTCAGTCGTCGATCATCCCTGGAGGATGTATTCCTAAAATTGACGGGCAGGGAGCTCATAGATTGACTTATTCAGCACCTAAAGTAAGATTCACAGCAGCCCTACGAGTATGGCAACGAAATGCCACAGTGTATAAACGAACCTGGAAATTGAATATTCTTCCCAACTTTTTTGAACCCTTCCTGTATCTACTGGGTATGGGTCTGGGTCTGGGTGCCTACATTAATGAGATGGAAGGCATCCCATATATAGAATTTATTGCTCCCGGTTTACTCGTATCCAGCATTATGTGGGGAGCCTCTCTCGAAACGACCTACAATGTGTTTGTGAAAATGAATTTTGATCGAATCTATGATGGCATTCTCTCCACACCAGTCAACCCCAAAGATCTGGCTCTGGGTGAACTGCTCTGGGGAGCAACGCGCGGGACGATCTACGGTGGTGCTTTCTTTTCAATTCTCTTTGTTTTTGGGATGGGTTACCATTGGGGGATCCTACTTATTTTTCCACTCCTCTTTATTATTGGATTCATGTTCGCCACCATCGGTTTGATGTTCACATCACTCATTAAAGAGATCGAACTATTCAATTACTTTTTCACACTTTTCCTAACTCCACTTTTTCTCTTCTCCGGCATATTTTTTCCTATGTCTCAATTACCTCAGATCATCCAAATCATTGCCTGGTTTACACCACTTTACCACGGGGTGGAGTTGAGTAGGGGTATTTTCAATCAAGTCTGGAGTATTGATCTCCTTCATCACTTCATATGGATTCTGGCGCTGACTTTGTTGAACACATGGCTGGTATTGCGAAAAATTCATAAACGGCTGTATCAATAGGCATGAGAATCCTTAATGCTTATTCCCTAGCCCATCTGTTGATTTGGTTCATTGCCGGTAGATACACCCCCTTGAATTGGATCGCATTTTTAACGCTTTCTCTGCTCTGGGAGGGTCTTGAACTATTTCTGCCCTTCGATTTTGCCATGGAGAGCATGGGGAACAAACTGGCAGACATCGTTGTGAACATTCTTGGTTACGCCTGGGGTGTGCGATCGAGACCATCTAATCCGAGTTCAAACCAGTATACCTGATTAAATCGAATCACAATTCCAGGCAAATCTTTCCGGGCGAGCATATCGAAGTGTTCAGGATGACAATATCGAGGATAAATCTAGATTTCTCGGCGGAGAAGGGCCTGCCGCGTCGTAGCGATCAGGTGATTGAATGGGTTTTTACCTAAATTTCACGGCGAAGACGGGCGACAGGAATATTGAGCTGCTCCCGATATTTGGCAACCGTACGTCTTGCAATGGGGAACCCCTCTGTTTGCAGCACTTTTGAAATTGCCTCATCAGAAATGGGATGGGATTTATCTTCCTCTTCAATGATCACACGTAAGCGCTCTTTAATGCGCCTGGTGGAGATATTCTCACCATCTTCAGCCTCGATACCCTCACTAAAGAAATAACGTAGATCGAATGTCCCCCAGTCTGTCTGGGCGTATTTTCCACTGGTCACACGACTAATGGTGGAAATATCCATACTGATATCTTCAGCAATATCACGCAGGACCATGGGTTTCAAATAGTCTTTTCCATTTAGGAAGAATCCGCGTTGGCGCTCAATAATGGAGTTGATCACTTTCAACATGGTAATTCGTCGCATTTGGATAGAATTGATAAACCACTTAGCAGATTCTACCTTCCTTTTGAGGAAAAGTTTTGTATCTGTGTCCAACTTCTTTTGGTTACTCAACATATTCTTATAGCTACCGGAGATTCGAAGTTCAGGGATGAATGAATCATTTAAGGTGACGACAAATTCGCCCTCTTGTTCTGTGATATAAAAATCGGGGGTAACGTAATTGTTTTTGGCATCCAGGTAACCACCACCAGGTTTTGGATTCAGATGGGAGATCAAGGATTCCGCTTCCCTCAAGCCATTCCTTGAGAGATGAAGCTTCCGCAATATGCGCTCGAAGCGTTTATTTGCGAACTCTTCAAAATAATCTCGAATGATGAAATGAGCTGGTGTGTTAGGATGGATCTTCTCTACCTGAACCAATAAACATTCTTGAAGACTCCGAGCACCGATCCCTAATGGATCCATTTGCATCATCATGGACTGGAGTTTCTCAACCAACGCGAGTGTGACCTCAAATTTTTCAGCAATATATTCCAGATCCATCATGAGATATCCACGTTCGTCGATATTCCAGACCATCTCCTCAACGATCTTTTTCTCACTCTCCTCAATTGGAAGTACAGCAATTTGCTCTAATAAATCTTCTGCCAGACTTGGCTGATAGGCGTTCTGAATCTCTACTTCTTCAGAACTTTTATCATAGAATTCTTTCGCCTCATAGCCATCATTTGAAAAGTAATCATCTAGATCGATTTCAGGCTCTTCAGATTCTGCTTCTTCCTCTGGATTATCCAATTCCTCAATATCTTCTTCAATCTCAAGTAGCGGATTGATCTCAAGTTCCGTCTTAATCCTTAACTCTAGTGCCATGGATGGCAATTGTAGCAAGGTTGAGAGCAAGATCTGCTGCGGAGTCAGCGTCTGTTTTAGTTCAAGATGTTGTGATAGTTCCACTTGGTTTATCGATCCAATTTGAAATTGTTACCCAGATATAATTTTCTGGCCTGCTCATCATTGGCAAGGAATTCGGCATTACCTGATAGCAAAATTTGTCCCTGGAAAAGCAAATAGCTTCGATCTGTGATGGAAAGGGTCTCATGAACATTATGGTCCGTGATCAAAATTCCAATATTCTTGGTCTTTAAGGTCATGACGATCTGCTGTATGTCTTCAACAGCGATAGGATCAACACCTGCAAAAGGTTCATCTAATAGAATAAAATTAGGATCGGTTACCAGAGCTCTGGCAATCTCAGTCCTCCGTCTTTCACCACCACTCAATTGATGTCCCTTGTTCTGGCGGACATGTGTGATGGAAAGTTCGTCCAATAAATGCTCGAGTTTTTCTTCCTGTTCTACCTTAGTCAAGTCGAGTGTCTCAAGAATCAAGCGCAGATTGTCCTCAACACTAAGCTTTCGAAAGATACTGGCCTCCTGGGGAAGATATCCGATACCTGATCTGGCTCTCCGGTACATAGGAGCATGAGTGATTTCCTTATCGCCCAAAAATACTGAGCCTCCATTGGGCCGAATCATGCCAGTGACCATATAAAAAGTGGTTGTCTTGCCTGCTCCATTGGGTCCTAAAAGACCTACAACTTCGCCTGTTTTGACACTAATGGACACGTTGTCAACCACAGTCCGCTTGCCATACTGTTTATATAGGTTTTCACCTTTTAGGACGGTCTCATTCATTTTCTAATTCTCTGTAAGTGACACCGGTGGGTTTTGTGATGGTCCAGTTCTCCAGATTAGCATCAGATTCAAATCCAATACCATAAAGTGTGTCTGTTTCACTGGTGAATACGATAGGTTGATCAGTATAAATGGATTCTTTATTTTCGTACCAATACAGAACACTCGTTGAGAGAGTCATTCCTGAGTCCGACTCCACATAAACATTCCCATTCGCTGTAAAAAGATGTCGTCTATCATCAATCCGACCTGTATCAGCAGACATGGTTGAGCTATGCACGCCTTCTTCATTGAAGAAGTCCAACTGAACATCACCGATAAATAGGATTTCTTTCGGGTCATCATAGTGGGCAGAATAGGCTGCGCGGGCCTGGACATTTTCTTGGCCGACTGAGTTTATGCGGATGGTGGTATTCCAGCTCTCTTGTGAAGGGATTCTATCTTTGGCCACTTTATTGTTCACAAGTTCTTCGCCAACCGGATCACAGGCACTCAGCAAACAGCAACAGACAATTGGTATTATGATTCTAATGAACATCGGTTTAATGTAAGACCAGTTTGAAACAATGTCAGGAAAAAAGCTGGCAAACTATAGTGTTTTGGCATAGTCTTAGATTGGTAGCAAAAATTGCACCATTAGGAGAATTAGCTTGAGATCTTTTAGTCAACGCTTGTTAGATAAAGTCCTTGTTTTTGATGGGGCTATGGGCACAAGCATTCAACGCCTACAGTTGAACAGTGATGATTTTTGGGGAAAGGACGGTTGTAACGAACTACTGGTTCTTTCTAATCCCAATTCAATAAAATCCATTCATGCCAGCTTTTTAGAGGCTGGTTGTGATGTCATCGAAACAGACACCTTTGGCGGGACCCATGTCGTATTAAGCGACTATGATCTGTCAGATAAAGTCTATGAACTTAATTTTGAAGCAGCCCGATTAGCACGATCAGTCGCCGATGAATTTTCAACACCAGCTCACCCTCGTTATGTTTCCGGCTCCATTGGCCCTGGAACAAAACTACCTTCACTTGGACATATAAGCTATAGTGAGTTATACATTGCCTATAAAGAACAAGTTTACGGCTTGATCGATGGTAAGGTCGATGTTCTGACAGTTGAAACAGTTCAAGATCCACTTCAGGCAAAAGCCGCTCTGAATGCAGTTTTTCATGCCCTCCAGGAAAAAGGGATTAAAATTCCTGTGATGGCCTCTGTGACCATGGAAACAACGGGCAGTATGCTGCTTGGGACTGACATGCTTGGCGCGCTGACAACACTCGAGCCCTATCCTCTGGAAGTGGTTGGCTTAAATTGCGGTACAGGTCCGGTGGCCATGGGTGAGCATTTGCATACCTTATCTGCCCATTCTCCATTTCCTATTTCGGTCATACCCAATGCTGGACTCCCAAAGAATATTAATGGTGAGATGGTTTACGATCTGTCAGCCCATGACCTGGCTCATGATCTGGGACATTTTATTAGCGATCTTGGGGTCAGTGTAGTTGGTGGTTGTTGTGGTACCACAGTAGATCATATGAAAGCGGTTGTTGAAAAAGCAGAGCGTTTGAATCCAGCCCCGCGTAAACCCGAATTTTTAGCTGGGGCAAGTTCATTATACAATGTTTCCTCGTTTAAACAGGAACCCAGACCACTGATTATCGGTGAACGGACGAATGCCAATGGATCCAAGGTATTCAGAGAAATGTTGCTCAGTGGAGATCTGGACGGCATGGTCAATATGGCGAAAGACCAAATGGCTGAGGGAGCTCATATCCTGGATGTTTGCGTTGCCTATGTTGGTCGAGATGAAGCCAAGGACATGGCCGAATATGTTGATCGACTCAACAGCCAGGTTTCAATTCCACTCATGATCGACTCGACTGAGACGAAAGCCATTAAGGCCGCTTTGGAACGAATTACCGGGCGCGCCATAGTCAATTCAATCAATCTTGAAGATGGCGAAGCTAAGGCGATCGAGGTGATTAAACTCTGCCGCGAATTTGGTGCAGGTTTGGTTTGTTTGACCATCGATGAGCAAGGCATGGCAAAAACAGCCGAGAAAAAATTGGCGATTGCTAAAAGAATCTATGATCTGGCAGTTGTACAACACGGCATGCGAGAGAGTGATCTTTTCTTTGATCCATTAACATTTACGCTAGCCTCCGGTGATGAGGAATTCCGCTTGTCCGCGAAAGAGACACTTGAAGGCATGCGTCTGATCAAGGAGGCTTTCCCAGAATCATTTACCAGTCTAGGACTCTCAAATGTTTCGTTTGGTCTGAAACCAGCCAGTAGACACGTCCTCAATTCAGTTTTTCTGCACATGGCTATTGAGGCAGGACTGGATGCTGCAATTCTCCATGCCGGAAAAATTCGACCTTATTATCAGATCAAAGATAAAGATAGAAAAATATGTGAAGACCTGATCTTGGATCGCAGAACTGATGAATATGATCCCTTAGTAGAGCTCATTGAATCCCACACAAGTCGTTTGGAGGCAGTCAAAAAGAAAGTTGACCTGACAGTCCTCCCCATTGATGAAAGACTCAAACGAAGAATTCTCGAGGGCAACCGGGCAGGATTGGATGATGATCTCAAAATTGCTCTTGAGACCCATTCAGCCCTAGATATCATCAATACTATTCTACTTGACGGAATGAAAGAAGTGGGTGAACTGTTTGGAGCAGGGAAACTTCAACTCCCCTTTGTTCTCCAATCTGCTGAAACAATGAAGGCTGCCGTTAGCTATCTGGAACCTTTTATGGATCGAACAGATGCAGTGGCTAAAGCCAAGATCGTTCTAGCAACAGTGAAGGGTGATGTCCACGATATCGGTAAAAATCTGGTGGATATTATTCTCAGCAACAATGGCTTTAACGTTGTGAATCTGGGAATTAAGGTTCCGGTGGAAGCCATGCTCCAATCATTTAAGGATGAAAACGCCGATGCCATTGGCATGAGCGGTTTACTGGTAAAATCAACTGTGATCATGAAAGAGAATCTTGATGTCCTCAATGATCATGGAATGAACCCACCTATTATTCTGGGTGGAGCTGCCCTCACCCGTTCCTATGTGGAGCATGATCTGAGAAAAACCTATCCAGGTTCGCTTAGTTATGCCAAAGATGCATTTGACGGTTTGAGATTCATGCAAGACTTAGAAGCTGGAGTTCTTGGTACTGAAACAAAGGTAAAACCCAAACCGATGCATCAGAAAAAAGAAGTTCAGAAACCAACTACTGTTGAGATTCTTGAGCCGGCAAGAGTTATCCCTGAACCTCCATTCTGGGGTCGTAAAGTTGTTGATGATGTGGATTTGGAAACCGTTTTTCCTTATATCAACCAGGCAGCGCTTTTCAGAGGGCAATGGGGCTTTAAAAGAGGGAAAGTAAGTCCTGAGGAATACACTCAATTGGAGAAGGATACTATCCATCCAACTTTTGAGAAATTACAACGACAAGTGATCGAAGAAGGCTTACTAAATCCTAAAGTCATTTATGGATATTATGCCTGTCAGTCGGAAGGTGACCGCCTCTGGATCTATGAAAACCCAGGTGACAAGGAGACAAAACACTTTATTGATTTTCCTAGACAAGACAAAGGACCGGGCCGAGCAATCTCTGATTTTTATCGAAGCGTGGATTCCGGTGGGCGTGATGTTTTGGCTTTCCAACTTGTTACTGTTGGTTTAAAGGCGACTGAATATGCTCAGGAATTATACACTAAGAATGCATATACAGATTATCTCTACTTCCATGGCTTTGCAGTTGAGACCGCAGAAGCGCTAGCCGAATATTGGCATAAAAAGGTCCGCGAGGAACTCAACATTCATTTTGAAGATGGGGAGCAAGCCAAAGAACTGTTCCGGCAAAAGTATCAAGGGAGTCGCTACTCCTTTGGATACCCCGCCTGTCCAGATCTAAGTGACCAGAAATTACTGTTTAAACTCCTGGATGCAGAAGCCGAAGGACTGGAATTAACCGAAGAGTACCAAATCGTCCCCGAACAAAGTACCTCGGCTATTATTGTTCATCATCCTAAAGCGAAATACTTCTCCGTTTGAAAAAACTCGGAACGTTTGCCGGAGTTTTTACCCCTACCATATTAACCATCCTGGGCGTGATCATGTATTTGCGACTGGGTTGGGTTGTGGGAAATGCAGGTTTGGGTGGCGCATTACTAATTATCGTACTGGCAAAATTAATCACAGTAACGACGGGTCTATCAATAGCGGCAATTGCAACCAATACCCGAGTTGGTGCAGGTGGCTCTTATGCTCTCATCTCTAGATCCCTGGGTTTAGAAGCAGGGAGTGCAGTCGGTATTCCCCTTTACCTTTCACAGACATTGGGAGGGGCAATGTATATCTCAGGTTTTACTGAAGCCTGGATTGCCTTATTTCCCGCTCATGACCCTATTGTTGTTGGGGTGTCAGTTCTGGTTATCGTGCTGGCTGTGAGCCTCCTGGGGGCACAATTCGCCATGAGAACCCAGTATGTGATCATGTTTGTGATCGTAGCATCTTTGGTCTCGTTTTTCGCCGCTAGCGGCAATGCTCCTGCACAAATACAAGTCTGGGGTGAATTTCCAAAAACCAGCTTTTGGGTAGTTTTCGCTATCTTTTTTCCCGCAGTCACCGGAATTGAGGCAGGAGCCGCCATGTCAGGTGATCTTAAGGATTCAAAAAAATCTCTGCCCATGGGAATGCTTTCTGCAATCGCTGTCTCGTTTGTGGTTTATGTCCTGGTTGCCTATTACCTGGATCACCTTGCCACTTCAGATGCCTTAATCGCAAATACGAATATTATGATGGACATCTCTCGCTGGCGACTTCTCATAGCTGCCGGAGTTTTAGGTGCCACTATGTCGTCAGCTTTAGGATCAGTCGTTGGTGCTCCAAGAACGCTCATGACCATGGGTGCTGATAAAGTGATCCCATTCTTTCGGGTCTTTGCAAAAAAGAGTAAAGCCGGTGAACCTATTTACTCGATCATATTTACAGCAGCAGCCATTTTAGTAAGTTTATTATTGGGTGATCTGAATACAATTGCACCGCTCTTAACCATGTTTTTTCTCATCACCTACGCTACGATCAACATTGCTGTCGCATTGCAGTTTGGGATTGGGATACCCTCATTCCGTCCCAGATTTAAAGTTCATATCAGCATACCCATAATCGGCTTTTTATGGGCTGTTATCGTTATGTTTTTAGTAAACCCCATCTTTGCAGCTGTAGCATGGCTTTTGATCATTGCAGCTTATCTAGTTCAGGTAAAACGTGGATTACAAGCTCCCTGGGGAGACATAAGAGCAGGTATGTTTGTTGCTATGGCTGAATGGTCAGCCAAACAATCAGAAAAATTGAGATCCCATCCTAAAACCTGGAAACCAAACATCATGGTTCCGGTGGAAAATCCCTTGAACTGGGAAGATCGCATGGGTTTTCTGCGTGACCTTGTTTTCCCGGCAGGCACGCTCAGACTCTTCTCCATGAGGATAGTTGAGGAAAGCTTTAACTCCATCGTTCGAAATTTTAGTGATCGATTGTTTGGTCGAGGAAAAGTGGTCAACGAAAATTCACTGGAACATGATGAAAAAGAAGCTCAACTAGTGGAATTATCCGCCGCCTTAAAAGATGAAGATTTACTGGTAACAACTTCACTCATCGAATGTCGCCATTTTCTGGAGGGTATCAGCATTACAGCTCAAGTCATGCGCAGTATGTATTTCCCCCCGAATATCATGTTTCTAAGTATGAGTCATGACCGATCGAAGGATGCACGATTGGAAGACATGATAGCAATAGCAGTTCGTGAAAAAATGGGACTGGCTGTCTATTCGAGACATGAGCAGCGGGCTCTGGGCAATAAAGAGACCCTGAATGTATGGCTTAGACGCTCCAGCCCAAATAAAGATCTTGCGATTTTGATGACAATTCAATTGAACCGTAACTGGGGAGGCCAACTCCGGTTTATAACTGTGGTAGGTAGCGAGGATGACATTGATAACGCGAGAGCGGCACAATCCAGATTGATTGACCGAGCACGACTTCCGCTCTCCACAGAGATGGTAATTTTGGTGGGAGAGTTCCATGCTGTTTTATCTGAATCACCTCAGGCTGATCTAAATATTTTTGGTATTTCCAATAAACTTGATGGTGATACCATGCATGATCTGGCCTCTGCAGTTGACACATCTTGTCTGTTTGTTAAAGACAGTGGTGTGGAAAGTATGGTTGTATAAATAAGTCCCCTAAGAAGTAATTATTCTCCTCAACTTTTAATTATGATAATAGTTGGCACCAATTATCATGTAGGCAGAGATGATGAGGAGAGTTTATGGCAACAAGTATTGAGCTTCACGAGGGATTGCAAGCAAGTGATCTACTAGATTTACAGAATGATATTCAGGTTAATGCTGGCGCCATTGTCAGCAAGACTTTAAGAAAATCCCCCCAGGCTAATCTTACCCTTTTTGCATTCGATAAGGGACAAGCTTTAAGTGGTCATTCCAGTCCCATGGATGCCTATGTCCAGCTAATATCAGGCAAAATGGAAATCACAATTGGTAAGAGTCATTTCACACTCACTGAGGGTCAAATTATCCTCATGCCAGCCATGGTAAACCATGCACTTGAGGCATTGGAACCTTCAAAAATGTTGCTCACTATGGTGAGTGTTTAATTTTTGTACGAGAATAGGGGTAATATATGAGTCACATACACGGTCACGAAGTCATGCACATGATGGCGAATTCAGGTCTTTCATATAATAGGAAATCTTTACGCACAGCTATTCATGCACAATTTGGGGAAGAGACCACATTTTTCACTTGTTCATCTGACAAAATGTCAGCGGATCAATTGATGGATTTTCTACAAAGTAAAGGTAAGTTTCATCCGACTGAGGATGGGTTTGGATTGTCGCCAGAGAAAATCTGCAATCACTGACAAACTGTACATTTTCTGTTGAGATGAAGATTTAATCTTTACGCCTTAGTCGCCTATCTACACCAGTGCGGCGATCCAATTGACCACGCCGTTCCATTTTAATAGGGAGTTCTCTTTGACGCCTTTCTTCTGCTCGTCGTTCGTGTGATTTTCTTTTTGTCTTATCCTCAACCATGATCGGCCTCCATATAATGTTTCCGCCTAATGTTAAAATTATTCCCCAAAATAAATCATACCTGTCACATAACATAATAAAACATCAAATGTATTTATGATATTACTTGGTATTGTCAATTGATGTAGTTTTTTTGACTAAGCTATATATCCAGAGTATAACAGAGGAAACACATGAACTATAAAAAAATAATTCTCAATGAATTCGGCGGACCTGAAGTTTTAAAACTTGTGACAAAAACTACACTACCAGAACCAGGTGAAAATGAAGTCCGCATAAAAATCTTAGCAGCCAGTGCCACCTTTACTGATACTATGGTGCGCAAGGGCGTTTATTACGGTTTCAAAGAGACACCACCGCTCTCTCCCGGTTATGACATGGTTGGACTCGTTGATAAGCTTGGAGGCAATGTGGAAGGCTTGGAAATAGGGCAAATGGTGGCCGACCTCACTGTCTGGGGAGCCTACACCGAATATATGATCCGACCTGCTGATTCACTGGTTAACGTCCCTACAAACCTTGATCCTGCTGAAGCAGTCAGTATGGTGCTTTCTTATCTCACGGCCTATCAAATGCTTCACCGTGTTGCCAAAGTTCAACCGGGACAACGAATTCTTGTTCATGGCGCCGGCGGTGCAGTAGGAACAGCCCTCCTTGAATTAGGAAAGCTAGTTGACCTGAAAATGATCGGAACTGCCTCAAAATCAAAACATGAATTGGTGAACAAATTGGGAGCTACTCCAGTTGACTACAATACTGAAGATTTTGTAGATGTTGTTCAGAAACTCGGTGGAGTTGATGCTGCTTTTGATGCGGTTAGTGGTGAGAATTTCAAACGTTCCTTCAATGCTTTGAAAAAAGGTGGAATTCTGATTCCCTATGGCTTCTATGATCAAGCCATGGGTCGAGGAGGCAATGTAGCTATAGATTTTATCAAAGTTGCTCTCTGGGATAAACTGCCCAATGGTAAAAGGACATCCTTTTATTCAATTGGTGATCTACGTAAAAAGCATCCGGACTGGTTCAGGGAGGACCTGGCAGCTTTATTCAAATTATTGAAAGAGGGTAAGATTAAACCAAGCATAGAACAACGCATGCAGTTGGAAGATGCCCTAAAAGCCCATGAATTAATTGAGCAGGCAGCAGTAAAAGGGCGCATTGTATTGATGATGAATGCTTGAAAACTGAAACTTTAAATTCGAGCTTGGAAATGAATTAAGTCATAGGAACTATAGTGAATCACATGAATAATAAAGCGCTTATCATCATCAGTACCAGTGACATAGGGAAAGCCCAGACGGGTACTATGTACGCTGTAAACGCACTCAAACACGCTTGGTTAGAAGAAGTAAAGTTGGTTTTCTTTGGTCCCGCAGAGTCACTGCTTCTCAAAGATCCTATCTTACAAGAGCTCCTGCGAGAATACCAGAGTGAAGAGGGAACTGCGGTTGCTTGTAAATTTATTGCGGATAGAGACGATCATTCCGAAGAAATTGAGGCATTGGGTGTGGAAGTGAAATATGTTGGTAAGCTGATATCAAACCTGATCAAAGAGGGCTATATCCCAATGGTCTGGTAGGCATTTCTGAATAAATTCACCTAGCATCATGAAAACATTAGAATCTTAGCTGATTTAACTCAATCCAGTATCAGTATTCCAGGAAATTATAAAATCTGTACCAGGCGCTATTCAACGAAATAGTAGAAACAATTTGGGGAATATAATTAAACTCTCTGTCGGCGTAAGCAGGGTCATTTTCAAGGTTCTGGACGGAGAATAATGCTACTCCTATGTCAAAATAGAGATCCTTATAAATTCTAGTTTTCAGATTGCCACCCCAAATTGGACCAGATCTGACAAACTGTGAATAATTATCAATCTGATTCAGATAGAATCGAGCTCCTGCCAACAACTCTAGCTGTACTTTGTCATTCCAGAATCCAGTTTGATAGCCCAACATGGGAGTCACTCTTGATGGGATGAGATCCGACGCCAGATGCACTTCCAGCGTACTTGTAAAGAGTCCATTCTTTATAGATTTCACCTCAGTTTCCCAGGATCCAACTACACTTCCTACAAGCCCTAGACCGTCACTCAAGTATGGAAAGTCCACTTCAGGCAGGCCTCGTAGGCGATGAAACCAGTTTTGTACATCGTCACCCCTAAAATCATCTCTCCAGACCATTCCGATTTTAGGTACAATCTTCAAACCTTTATACTCCCATTCCCGGGAAAGACTAGTGGTGATCAGATCATAGCGATAGTGGTATTTTCTTGAAGTAATATCATTGTAAATGATCGCTGCTCTCCAGGTCTTGTAGTGCACTTGCAAGAAGGATGACACCGTCAGGAAATCATCCGGACCCAGGTACTTTCCCTCCTGTCCTCTTCCCAGGCTCCCAATCACACTATCATTGATGATCCCCAAGAGAACTTTTGGATGTTCCTGTTGGCTATTGGATGAGGCATAGCAGTCATTACCAACCTGAATAGTTAGTATGCAAAGGAAAGTTAGCCTTAATAATACCTTCCAGTAAAAAGTGATATTTTCCCCTTTATTATGGACATTCGCCAAAGACAATATTGAAGAGGATGACTTTGATCGATGGGCTCAGCGTTGTCAATTCTACAAGAACTAAGGAAAGATAGCTAAGAGGCTTAGTATTAGCAAATACTATGACTTAGCTCTTCTGTTCATGCATATTATTCCAGGAAGTGATTACTCATGAATTATTGCTTGAACTTTGCTTACAAAATCTTGATGGTCAAAAGGTTTCTCAATGATCTCAAGAGCTCCCATTGCCTTGGCCCATTCCAATGAATTGTGATTGTGGTTACGAAAATCTCCGGACATGGCCACAATATTTATCTTAGAGTCTAGTTGCCGTATATTTTGGATAAGCTCGATACCATTCATCTTGGGCATATAGATATCTGTGATCACCAGATCGATCTGGAAATCCTGAAAAAATGCGAGCCCCTCTTCCCCATCACTGGCTTCTATGGTCTTACACCCTAAACTGTTCAGGGTAGAAACGATATATTTACGAAGTTCTGTATCATCATCTATGATGAGAACGTTGTTTCTTTTCATCAGCTAATTCCTGCTTTTCAGAATATGTAATTTAATGATAGTTAACTTAGTTTTGAAGGCTAGGCATCATACCCATTTTTATAATCATTACCGGCCTATATATTCCCAGTGATTATTTGAGATATAACATTTTTATATTTTTACTGAAATCACCACCTTGTAAACGGGCGAAATAGACACCCGTTGTCATGTGCTCACCCGCTTGATTCCTACCATCCCACACTACTTCATGCAGACCCGGGCCCTGAGTCGAGTTAATGAGGATTTTAATAGTCTGACCCGTGACATCGTAGATGGTCAGAGTAGTATGCACAACCGAAGCCAGTTCATAACTAATCATCGTACTTGGATTAAATGGATTTGGATATGAAATGAGGAGTCTGATACTTTCAGGAACCGTGGATTTATGATCAGGCATATCAATCGAAGTGGGTTCAAGGGTTGAATCAAATAGCTCGATCAGTTCATCTTCGAAAAGTCCAAATCGTGCATAGATGATAACTCCGTCCCGGTTGATAACTACGTTGATAGGATAAACAGGTCCTCCAAAAAGCGGAAAGAAATCTGATAATTCATCATCGACTATGAGATTAGTTGCTCCCATGTTGGCCCAATCTTCACAAGTGATAAAAGGGGGTAAATCCCAATCGCGACCCATTGAGATAACTTTCAAGCCTTTAGCACTATAATTTTCATGGATCATATTCACGAAGGGAACCTCCCACCAGCAGATACTTCACCAAGAGCCAAAGAAAGTCAACCAAACGAGCTCATTTTTTCCACCGCTATCTGATAGTTCATAAGCCAGGGATGTGCCTTGAGTAAAGTCACATGATTTCAAGGCTCTATTGAGCATTTCGGTGGGTAGTGTATCTCCTACAACATATTCTGGACTGGGTAATGTTTGGGCGGCTGTGTTTGAGATAAGCAGAAAACTTAATACGAATGTCTTTACATGTTTTATATCTGGCAAATGAGATTGCATGTCTCGTATGTAATTCAAGAATTTCATGATGGAACATTATAAGCTTATCCACCACATTCAATTGTCACTGAACAGACAAATAGTCCAGTTTGGAGAATGTGAATATCGGTACTAATGTGACCAGGGGGTCATACATCTTATTTGTACGGCCTAATAAACCTGTAATGAGAGATTGACGACTCCTCTTTCCATCAATATTGGATGACTAATGATACAATAGATTGGGAATTTGTTTAAGGTTGATCACCCACAGGATGGTGGTCAATTATTTGCGTGCGTTTGACGGTATGAAATTTATTTTATACTTATGAATACTCTTAATATTTTATCCACAGTAGTTCTCGTGTTAATCGCTGCAGGGATCATACAACGTAAAACACCGTCACGGCATTGGCCATTGATGACACTCGCATTTTTGCTAGATTTTGGGATAGTGCTTTACCTTGAGCTCACCCGTGATGCCATCGATACCACTTTATCTGGTCCACCTCCAATGTTGATATTTCACATTTTTGTGTCTGGCCTAGTGTTTATACTTTACCTGGTACAATTCTATCTGGGTTATCGATTACTCACTGGAAAATTGGTAAGCAGTTCTTCCCACCGCATAGTAGGGATTTCATTTGGCCTTTTACGATTGATGAATTATGTGACGAGTTTTGTTATACCACTCAGTCTGGCAGCTGCTGTCTCCTGATTTTTTTATTCGATAATGATGCCCCTGAAAACCGAGGACTATCAGGATGAGCTCTATTGGCTCTAGTTGTAATTAGCGTATAGTGGAGGTTGAGTTGGAACGATTTGGTACTTTAGTGTCAAGTTATTCCGAGGAAACATCCTGGAACGAGAATTAGAGGGGCAGAGTAATTTTGAAAAGATTACAATGTGCTCTGAGCAATCTCAACTAGATCAAGACTTTGTAATCTAGTTGATTCAATTGTCAATGTTCAGATGGTAATCGCAAATACTAAATAAATACTGTAAACTAATGCACTGCCGCTAACAGATGCTGTGAGTGTTCCAATAATAGTGCTGATTCTAGTGTTTTTGTTGTTCATTTTTAATCCCTTTCGGTTGTTTTCATTCATCTTCATGCCAGCTAATAGTTCAATGCTTATGCCAAATTCACATAATCATTCTTAACTGTATGTATAACAGCTATATAGAGATAGGCTTGAATTAAGAAACGGGTTGATTATTACTATCATTATGATGAAATATCATATCATTATGATATGACCAAAGAGTATATTTGCGAAAGAAGTGGGCTGGCCATTTATTAAACAAAGGGCTGAGCTGAAAAAGTCTATTTAGTCAGCAGAAGTATTGGAATCGGAGTTAGCGGAAAATATTTACTGTAGGCTGGTGAATATCTTAAACAATAAATCCTCTATTCGTTCCGCAGAATACCATCCTGGTCAAGGGTTCGATCCTGTTTCATTAACGGGGCCGTGGAACAGTAGATTTTGAATCGTTTGCCTTCAGCATGGCCAGAGTAGGTGTACGAGGAATCTGTGAAATACTTACCCGTAAGTTCACCTGATTCTAAATCATTCCAGGGAGCGCCAACGATGTAGTCAGCTTGGAATTGATCCGTAGATATCCTGTTATCAGTGCAGTAGACATCCAGTTGAATTTTGATACTGGCAAGGGCAGCATCTGCCTCAGCCCGCATCGCCTTCTTCACATTACTATTTATTACTGGTGTACCAACAGCAGTAAGTACACCAATAAGCGAAATAATGATCATTACTTCTACAAAGGTAAATCCATTTGTTCCAGACTTTGGGTCTGGTTTCAGATATGGTTTGAGCAGTCTCATCTACAAACACAATATCCAAAAATTGTGCCAGCGATATTGATGATTATCCTAAAGCTATATATGACTGATATCATTTAAGTTAGCTAAATACTCAGAAATCCAGGATACGAAGAGATGTCATCATAATACGACAATATTTTGTCGTATATTTATGATAATCTGATGAAAAACCGCTTGATACTACTTCAAATACACCATCCATCTGTGCCCTTCGGGCTACAATGGGTAAACTTTATTTCAGGTACACCATTTTAATGGTACGATGTGCGGCGTCAGACCAATTCGGTTCATTTGATCTAAATAAATAAGAGATACTTT
>CAZOBQ010000011.1:0-38168 GCA_964578155.1 uncultured Lentisphaeria bacterium | reverse complement strand
GGCTGATTATTGATACCCATTCGGATTGTTTGACTGCCAACGCCAGGCATCTTCACACATCTCCTGCAATCCGCGCTTTGCTTGCCACCCTAAGATCTCTGCTGCCAGTGAAGTATCAGCAAAGCATTGAGCAATATCACCATCACGACGTTCAATAACTTGATATGCTACGGATTTACCAGACGCTTTCTCAAATGCTTTAATCATCTCAATCACACTATATCCCCTGCCTGTTCCAAGATTTATAATTTTAAGACCAGGTTGAGTGGAAAGATATTTCAATGCCTTCAGATGACCCAGCGCTAGATCAACAACATGGATATAGTCACGAACACCCGTCCCATCAGGTGTTTTATAATCATCACCGAAGATTGCGAGTTGCTCAAGTTTCCCCACTGCCACCTGAGAAATGTATGGCATAAGATTGTTTGGTATACCAGTGGGATCCTCACCAATGCGACCACTTTTATGGGCACCGACGGGATTAAAATAGCGTAGCAGAATTATATCCCACTCATTGTCAGATTTATACAGATCACCTAGCATCTCTTCAATGATCAATTTTGACCGTCCATACGGATTGGTAGCAGACGTAGGAAAATCTTCAGTAATGGGAACAGTTTCCGGGTCTCCATACACAGTCGCTGAGGAGGAAAAGACCAGTTGTTTTACCTTGTGATATTTCATAGCCTCAAGGAGATTTAAAGTACCGCTCAGGTTATTTTGATAATAATTAAGTGGGATTAAAACAGATTCACCAACTGCCTTCAATCCGGCAAAATGAATGACTGCATCAATATCATGCGATTCAAAAACTGTTTCCAGATCATCCTTATTCAGTAGATCACCTTCATGGAAAATGATCTCTTTTCCAGTTATTTCTTTAACACGCTTCAAGGATTCGTATTTACTATTTGAAAGATTGTCTACTACAATTACATGATCACCATTTTTAAGTAACTCTAGAACAGTATGACTGCCAATGTATCCAGCGCCACCAGTAACTAATATGTTTGACATACTCTCACTTTCAATTCTGATTTCAATTCGAACAATTCTTTAACCAACAAACTGGTGATTAGTTTCCTTGATAAGCAGGAACCTCATTCCCTTTTCGCCTCAAAGGTAAACTCCTGTCAAATGGGCGAAACAAAAAACACTGACCCATCATATTTTATCATATCTGCCAGAATACTTCATTACTAGCCACTGATCTTCACAGATTTGCACAGATTCAATGTCTAAGGCTTGGTGAGCTGCTTCATCTTCATGGTCATTTTATCAGATTTGATCACCAGCCAGAATATTGTGTGATTTTCTACAGTCATCAAGTTTCAAGTTTCAAGTTTCAAGCCTCTTCCATATATCATTTCTTTCATGGATGTAAATACCTATTATAGCTGCATGAAGAGTGAACCAATTTTCCAGTTTAATGATGTCTCCATGAAAGTTGGGGAGCTTAACATTTTGGATAAATTGAATTTTAACGTCAAAAGGGGTGAATTCCTTTCCGTCCTGGGAGCATCCGGTGCCGGTAAAAGTTCATTACTTAGAATGTTTAATGCTCTGAGTAGCCCCAGCTCTGGCCAGATCAAGTTTCGGGGTAAACCGATTGATGTAGATATTCCCTCCTTAAGGAAAAATGTTGGCTTTCTTTTTCAGAATCCGGTGGTTTTCAGTGCTAGTGTTAAGGAAAATCTCTTAACTGCCGGGCGCTGGAATAATAACATCAGTCAGCTACTAGACCACCAGCTTATCTCAAGTCTAGAACAAGTTGGTCTCAACGATATCAAGCTAACAAAAAATGCGAATGATCTCTCTGGTGGAGAACAGCAACGCCTGGCTTTAGCTTGCACCCTATTGAATAAACCCCAAGTTCTGTTACTGGATGAGCCAACCTCAAATCTTGATCCCAAGTTGGCTATTGCGATCATGAATTTGGTAGAACAGCTTCGTCAAAAGCTTGAGCTGACAATTATCGTCGTTTCACATGACCATTTGCTTATGCGAAAATATGCAAAACGGGTCATCTTATTAAACCAGGGTCAACTTATTGGCGATGGCACTTTTAAGTCTCTCGATGCAAAGCGGGCATTTGAGTCTGCAGGATTATTGCGGCATGGAGATCATGATGAGACCTGATTTTTACGTCTTAGCCTGGAATGATGTTATAGTTTCACTGGTGTTTATCGCACTTTCTCTATTTTTGATCAAAAAGTGGAAACTAGGACTAGAACAAACTCTACTCATTGGAACATTCAGAACTTTTACTCAACTGACAATCATGGGTTATGTCCTCACCTGGTTCTTTGATCAGCAGCATTGGGCATTTATGCTTTCCTTACTGATTATCATGATTCTCATCGCCAGCTATGAAGGCACGAGACGGCAAAAGAATGAGATTCCACATTTCTTTCCAGCTATGTTGATAGCTCTATTTGGGTCTGCATTCCTTATTCTGGGAACTATCCTGTTATTTATTCTGGATGTGGAACCTTGGTACTCTCCCTATGCAGCTATTCCAATTGGAGGTATGATCATCGGTAATGGGCTAAATTCTACATCCTTAACTGCGAACCGTTTTGTGGGTGAGATGAAACATCGCGAAAAAGAGATTGAAACCCTGCTGGCATTAGGAGCAAGCCCCAAACTAGCTGTGTTCGATGCCATGAAAACGTCAATTCATGCAGCTCTTATTCCAAATATCAATGGGATGATGACCGTTGGACTGGTACAAATTCCAGGGGTGATGACAGGGCAGATTCTAGCGGGTATTGACCCTCTCATAGCTGTTCGCTATCAGATTATGATCATGTATATGTGGTTCACGACAGCGACACTGGCTAACATGATCATGCTAGCCATTATCTACCGTCAGTTTTTTACAGATAAGATGCAACTCAAGCGCGAGTTACTAAGGATAAACGCTTAGACTAAGCCTTCTGCGTTGAGAAATTTATCAGTCTCATCTACATGCTTTTTGAACTCTTCCCAGAGTGCTGGAGCAACTGTTACACCCTTTTGTGTTGGACGCCATTCATCTTCATCAGCTAAATAGTGAATACGAAAATCCACATAAGTTCGGCCCTTGAATTCTTTTACCTGCACGATGACTTTTTCAGTCTCACTTCTTTCAATCTCACCAATAATTTTTTCCATAATTGATCCTTTATTTTTAATTTAAAATTTATTTAACCCACTTTTCATCAAACTCTTCTGCAGTGAAACCAAAAGAACCTGCTGCGCCCCTCACAATAAAGGGTCTTTTAATCAGGTTAGAGTCTTGTAGCATCAGATCTATAGCCCTAGCTTTATCAGGAATATTCTGACCCAGTTTTAACTCACGATATATTGCACTACGTGAATTCAGATATGGTTTCACATTGTCCGCATCGATAAATCTCTCTAGAAGTGCTCTATCGGGCGGATTGCTAATAATGTCCACAACTTCAAACTCTACCTTGTTTTCATTCAAATAAGCTTGTGCCTTTTTACATGTTCCGCAAGTTTTCTTGTCAAAAAATGTTGGTTTCATCTGATAATCCCTTAGTCACGAGTTTTATTTCACCCAGTCTAAATAAATCTAACAGCAGAAAATCCTAACGCCGAATTCCAAAACCCTGAAATTCCCCGGTGAACTTCTGAACCAGCTCTTCACATCCCTCCACACTGGACCAACGATTTCCAATTTTTACTGCTTTTATAAATTCTACCAATAAACCTTGGTCACCTTCAGCAATCCCGCTTACTGAGCCATCAATGTTATTCTTGACCCACCCGGTCAGTCCCAGCTGTTGACCCGTTCTTTGAACAAAAGCTCGGAACCCAACTCCTTGAACTCTTCCGGTAACGCGGAAACTTAGACCTGTATCCATGCTAGGACCCAGCCCTTTGTCCCCTCCTAGAAGGGGAATTCTTTTTCTGGGAGACCTTCTTGATTACTTCATGGGGTAAGACTGATGGGCAATATTCAGCTAAAACACATGTGTGGCATTGTGGACGACGGGCTATACATACGGCTCTACCATGATCAATGATCAAATGTGTAAACATGACCCAATGTTCTTTCTCAATTATTTTCTGCAGCTCGAATTCTATTTTAACTGCGTCTTTCTGATTGGTCATACGAAGTAGATTGGCAATTCGGATCACATGCGTATCAACAACAACCCCTGGAACATGAAATGCGGTTCCCAACACAACATTGGCAGTTTTACGTCCAACGCCAGGGAGTTTCACTAAGGCATCCTGATCCGCAGGGACTTCCCCGCCATGCTTTTCCATGAGCATGATAGCGCAGGCACTCATGTTTTTGGATTTACTGTTAAAGAATCCCGTCGACCGGACCAACTCAGCTAAATGATCGACAGGCGCTGCTGCCATGGCAAGCGCTGTCGGATAAAACTTGAACAATTCAGGAGTGACCATATTTACCCGCTCATCTGTACACTGGGCCGATAGCATGGTTGAAATAAGCAGTTGAAAGGGTGATTCATGGGCAAGACTGCATTTTGAGCCTGGATACTCAGTATATAGACGATTAATAATTCGCCTTATGCGTTCTTGCTTATTTTTTAATGATTCTCTCACTCTTACCTCCGCATCCTAACATAATCACCGATGACGATTTTGAAACCAGCATCATCGTCCCCATATTGCTGCCATGAACAAATTGAGACTTGAGCAGAAACGAGCATTGATAAATCTGATTCGGACCTTTTTCTCTGATCAAGATTTTTTCGAATTAGAAACTCCCCTTTTGGTACCCTCCCCGGGAATGGAAGTTCATCTACATGGATTCAAGACGAATTACATGGACAACCATGGCAAACCTCATGACCTATACCTACCAACCTCTCCGGAATTTTCTATAAAGAAGGCGCTGGGGGGTGGTGAGTTTGACAAAGTGTTTGAAATAGCCAGAGTTTTTCGGAATGATGGCGAATTAGGACTCCAACATCACCCCGAGTTCAACATGCTAGAGTGGTATCGCCCAGGCGATTACCGGGATATTATGGATGATGTGGAATCACTTATAGAATATTTATCTAACCAATTTGAATCTATCTATACTCCAAAAGGTTTTTCATGGACCTCCGGGGTCAAACGGCGATCCATCAAAACCTGTTTTTCAGAACTTGCTGAGCTTGATCTAGCAAGGGGGATGTCTGACCTGCGCTACTGGCGCAATACCTCTGCTCAAGTTCTGAATGAATCGATTCCTGGTGATGATTCATTTGAGGATATATTTTTTCGAGTCTGGATGAAACAGATTGAGCCTAAGTTAGGACTCACCCAACCAGAGATCGTTTATGATTATCCTGCCAGTATGGCCGCTTTGGCAAAACTTAAAGAACCTGAGAATATCTGGGCCGAGCGCTTTGAGCTTTATATCCGGGGCGTTGAAATTGGAAACGCTTTCAGTGAATTGACGGATTCAGATGAACAACGCAGACGTTTTGATTCGGCAAATAGTGAGCGTCAAGCGCTAGGGTATCCTGCCCATCCTGTTGATGAAGATTTGATCAATGCAGTGGGCAATATGAAACCAACGGGTGGAATTGCTGTAGGTGTTGAGCGCCTACTGATGGTCCTAACTGGTGAATCAGATATTCGTCAGTTCTTTCTTCAACCGCTGGTTGAATCTGGCGCGGCAAGAAAACGTAAATAAAACTCTACTGGAGATTGTGCTCCAAAGGCTCCCAGTACAACGTTTCCTGCTTGATCTCGCCAATTTGAGAGCGCCCGGTCTCTGAGTGGTAATCCTGAATAAATATAATTACCATAATCCATACTATATGAGGCTAAAGTCATTTTATACAGACCAAGTGGCATTCCGATAAAATTGGCAGGATATTCTGGCAGGCCTGTTTCATTATCTAGATTGATTGCCACAGCCATAGAAGAATAAAAGCCTCTTAATGAGTCTCCCGGGTGTACCTCATCTATGATAACACCACAAAAGTTTGTCTCTATGGGTGTATTCCATGTTAGCGAGGCATAATTATCTATTGAAACCAATATTGTGTCAACGCTCAGCGTGGTCCCCGGCCATTGTAGATTTAATGGAAGTGCGATTGGTGTTGTGGAGGCAGAAATTATTCTACCATCGGTAGTAGTCAACTCTATGGTGTACTCTGTACCATTGGTCAGTTGTATTCCGGTATATTCTATTTTTGGAATATAACCGCCATAGTAGTATCTGATAAAAGTAGCATCTTTTATTTCAGATGGAGGTCCCTGATCTCCAAACCCTTCATCAAAATACCCGGCACTGTCAGACCATTCATATTCGGCGACGAATACCTGATTGCCCGTTTCTCGCAGGATGACTGAAACCAGTGTAGAATCGTGTATCTGTGGCAGAATTTCAATATAATCATCTACATGGGGTTCACCTGGATCAGGGATCCCATTCCCTCGACCCTCGTACTCCCCATTAGGGCCATGGGCTTTAATACCTATATCATCATTTAAAGGTTCACCTTCATCCCAAATTCCATTTGCGTTGACATCAGTGTAAGTCACCCAATCACCATTGTCATCAATGCCATTGTACAAGGTGGTATCTGTAATCAGGATCGTTTTATCTACACGAAGAATAGATTTGGAAAAATCGACGGAATTTAAAATTCCCTCAAGTCGTAGCTCCTGTTCATAATCTTGAAAAGCATCAGCGAAATCAGCAATACTTAGTTCTTCAGTACATGATTGTAGTAATAGAAGGGCTAAAGGGATTAGCGAGTACTGTAATAATCGATATCTCATAGTTTTGATTATGCTCATCTTCATCACCTAAAGTTTGAACTCTACGCCAAATGTTGGAAAAAACGGGAACATACCGATCCCTTCTACAGTGCCGGCTTCAAAATCCCAGTTGTAGACAAAAGTATTAAAGTGGTTGGTGGCATTAATGACCTGAATTTTAAACAAGCCCTCTATCCCAAATGGATTTATCTGTCTAGAGTAACTCACATCCATTCTAAAATAATCCGGGTATCGGGCTGAATTACGGGGTCCCATGAGATTGGTTTGATTAGCATAAGGATTTGAATCACCATATGCACCATTTTGCGTAAATAGAGAGGCAATTGTTGGGGTGTACAGGTTTGAGCTGCTATTGGTCACCGTTAAACCAAAGGAGTTTTTCTTATTTAGGGCATAATTCACAACCAGGTTTAGGCTGTGGGGCTGATCGTACTTTGAGCTGTAGATCTCTCCATCACTCTCTATGATTAACCCATCTCCATTAAAATCAAATTTCTGAGTACTATTCATGTATGAGTAACCAAGCCAACCTGTAATCTTTCCACTATTTTTCTTGAGCAGGACCTCAGCTCCATATATCTCAGCCGTGCCTTCTGTATAATCATCATCCTGGTCTAAGAAATTTTGATTTGGGTTTATGACTAGGGTATTGCTATAAGGTTTATAATAGCCTTCCAGGCTAGCAAACCAGCCTTCACCAATCCATTGCTCGATGCCAAGGATATAATGTTCCACTGATTTGGCCTTGTAATTTTCAGGAACAGAATTCCAGAAGTCAACGATACTCAGGATGGCATCTTCATCTTGGGCAGTAAACAAGAACTGGTTGTATTTACCCCAGGCTCCTTTTAACGCCAGATTGGTATTCAGTAGGTATTTGAATCCTAATCGAGGCTCATAGTAGAGCTGGTCATGAGCAGAGTATTTGGAAACACGTAGTCCCGTCTGCATCATGATAACGGGATTTGGCTGCCATCGTTCCTGGAGTACGCCACTGTAGATCATGTTTTTTTCATGCTGATCCAGAAGCTTCTGATCACCCTGTGCCATTACAAAATCGATCCCAAGATCTTTTATTTCAAAACCAGTGGTCAGGGTATGTTCATTTGAAATGAACCATTCAAGATTCTCTCTCATGGTCCAGTCATCAATCTTATTAAAAATATCAAAACTGGTGGATGATGACTGTCCTGATGTATCGGTGGCGCTAATTTCCATCTCAACATCAAACTCATAGCTGGTATTTGCCAGAGAAAAGGTAGAGACGAACCTTGAATTGGGTATCCAGCGCCATTCTCCACTATTGGTAGTATTGCCCCAGTCCCAGTTAAAGTTGATCTCATTGTCTGATCGGCCGAGTTCAAAGGATATTCTATCCTGTCCTGCGTAATGAGAAAATGTCAATCGATTCGTCGGGTTAATATTTTGAATTATTTTGCCCTGGACATCATAGAAATAGTATTGCCAGTCCATGGGTTCATCTTTGTACCAATAATACAATCTGGCAACCTGGTCAAAATAAGTTCGTCTACCCGAAAGCATCCAGGAACCTTTATAGAGTGGTCCTTCAGCCAGGAGTTTAGAGCTCAGGAGATTCACCTCTCCTCGAACTTGACTGATATCAAAGAACTCACCCAGTTTCTTGCCCTTGAATAATTTGTTTTTGCGTGAATCACCTTCTCGGCCAGTAATACTTAATACTGAAGAAATACGGTTTCCGTAATAGGCTGGATAGCCACCCGCCAGAAATTCAGCATCTGCTATGGCGTCCGCATTGAAGGTGGAGAAAACACCACCTAAATGGAACGGGTTATAGATCTCAATCCCATCTAACATGATCAAATTCTCATCTGGACTCCCACCACGTACTACCAGAGCCGAAGAAAAATCACTGGATGATTGTACACCAGGGAGAAGTTGAATTGTCCGGAAGATGTCTGCTTCAACAAAGGCAGGCATGAGCTTTACATCTCGCATGCTGAGACTAACTGCACTGACTTCAATTTCCTTCTCAAATCGTTGCCGATCGCCAGTGACAATAACTTCTTCGCCTTCAATAGAAGAAGGTTTGATCTCAAAATCGTTTCTTTCTTCCAGTCCGGCAACAACCCTGACGATTTTCTCTGTACGGGCGTATCCCATCATCATGATCTGTAAGGTATATTCACCGGGAGGTATATTGGTGATGATATAGTAGCCTGAATTGTCTGTTGCCGCCCCAATCCCTGTATTTTTCAGACTGACGTTGGCGTAGAGTAAAGGTTCACCGGTTTCTGCATCGCGGAGGAAGCCATTCATACGGCCATGGTTTGATTGTGCCAACATTGAAGTCGCCAGCATAAGCAACAATAGTACAGTGACAGATAAGTTAATTTTCAATTCATGTCCTCAGCTTTCGATTCAATCTAGTTAGACGACGGAGGAATGAAAAGGTTCAGGGGAAATATTTTATCTGAATTTGAGAACTATAGTCTTTTGTAACACGAAAAGAGGCAGGAAATCCCACCTCTTTTCAATAAGCTATTTATCTTGAGTTTGTGGATCAGTCCTCAGAAGATTCTTCCTTCGAATCTTGTAATTTATAGACAATGAGGAACGAGGCTCCCACAGCAACAGGAACGAGACCCCAGATCCATATCCCTGCTGGTGCATCCTCTGGAACAACCCTTGCCATGGCCAAAGTCATAACAATACCCGAGAAGGTCCAGATCAATCCAGGCAAGAGACGATTCTGCTTTTTCTCTGGGAATTTCACATCCACCCCTTTTTCAATTGCGGCAATAATTTCCTGACTTTCCAATTGTCGTTTATAATATCGCATTATCAGAGCTACAATAGTGATAGCACCTACTACGAGGAACAGGACGATTGGGATAAATTCTTCATGCATAATTCAAACTCCTTATTAAGAATGTTTATTTTTGGCTTCATAGTGTTTGACCCATTTTGATTTAAGATTGTTGCAGAAATCCCAAAATAAGTTTTAAAAGTTTGAATATTCCCTCATTGTGCAACATTTCTTGAGTTTACATTGTCTAATGAATGATGAGAGACCTATTATCTAAAGGAATGCAAAAAAACACAGATAAAGAATTCCGACTTCTAGTAAAAGAACATGGAGATCGAGTGTTTAATCTTGCTTTAATGAAATCAAATCAAGTCACTCTAGCAGAGGATATCACGCAAGAGACTTTCATTCGTGTGTATAAGGGTTTGCACAGTTTTCGTAATGAGGCTCAAATAGGAACCTGGATCTATAGAATTGCTCTCAATGTATGCCATACACTTCTAATGAAAGAATCCAGAATCTCAATGCCACTTGAATCATTTGATGAAAACGATGAGATCGGAATCTCTGATGATTCTGGTGATGTGCAAAAATTATTTCAGACCGATTCTGAAAAGTATCAGATCCGAAAGGCTATTGCCGGTCTTCCACCCAAACAGGCTGATGCAATTACTTTGTATTACCTGAGAGAATTCAAATATACTGAGGTTGCTGAGATCATGGCAATTCCTGTTAATACAGTAAAATCACATTTACGTCGGGCTAAAGAGAATTTACGCCAAATACTAAAGGAGGTGGAGTTATGAAACCAGATCTAATGGATGGTCATGACAAAATTGAATCAATGCTGGATAAAGGCTGGGAAACCATGCCCACTCACCTGGAAAAACGACTCCTAGCTGTACCGATTCAATTACAATCCGTAGCTGTATCACCCTACGATAAATTCGCTTTCGCGCTTAATTCACTCCTAGTCGTGTGGGCTCTAGGACTCATTTATTTCTTTAAAGACCTCATCAGCTTGGGGACTGCAAATATATCTATTCACGTTGTAGAACTTGGAGCACTACTACCTTTTGTTATGACTCATCCTGGATTTTTAGTATTGGGAATTGGAATTCTAGGAGTCACCTGGTGGAGCTTTGACCTGGATTTTAGCTAAATAAAAGAGCCCCATTGAAAACCGGGGCTCTTTTATGACTTCATTTTACTAGCAGAATATTTCCTACCAATTCTCAGCTAGTAGTTCAAAATAGTCTTGAGGATGGAGACAGGCTGGACAAACTTTTGGAGCTTCTTCACCTTCATGGAGATAACCACAGTTGATGCAGCGCCAGACTATTTTTCCATTCCGTTTGAAAACTTTTCCTTCTTCCAGGTTCTTAGCAAGATCTGCATAACGCTTTCCGTGTTGCTTTTCGGCGATTGAGATAGCATCGAAAGCATTGGCAACGGCTTTAAAACCTTCTTCCCTGGCAATCCTGGCAAACTCAGGGTACATAGTTGTCCATTCATGTTCCTCGCCTGCTGCTGCTGCTTTTAGGTTGTCAAGCGTTGTTCCAATAACACCGGCAGGAAAAGTTTCTGTGATTTCGAGATCACTACCTTCTAGAAATTTAAAGAACCGCTTGGCGTGTTCTTTTTCCTGATTCGCTGTTTCTTCAAAGATTTGGGCAATTTGTACCAAACCCTCTTTTTTTGCGGCACTGGCAAAAAAGGTGTAACGATTGCGTGCTTGTGATTCCCCTGCAAATGAGATGAGCAGGTTTTTCTCTGTTTGTGAGCCTCTGACACTCTTAGCCATTTTTAAAAACCCCTTTATTTAATTTACTGTAATCAGTTTATGAGTTGCCCCTCGACAATTAATATAAACCTCACCTTAAGAATCGTCTAGAAATGATTTGCCCAGCGCGGAATTGTGTTAGATTCGTCAGGCTATTTAAACCTTCTCTCAGCCGCAAGACCTACGTCAAAGGTGATAAGGTCTCAGGCCGACACGGTTTTCCTGGAAACGGGTAAATCTGCTCCCGTATTTGGAAAGAGAACTAGATGTATACATGTATTATTGAGCCTCTGCAGGCTCTTAACAATTCAATTGAACTAACTTTTGCGGCGTGCATATGATGATGGTACGTCAAAAACCGCTCCCAGATATCTGGTTAAAAGCGGCTATGCTTGGGAGTCTCTGGGCTTCCATAGAGATTCTCCTGGGAAGTTTCCTGCATAACCTGCATATGCCATTAACAGGAACCCTACTGGCAGCACTTGGCGTCATCCTCATGATCAATGGATACAAGCTTTGGCCGGACAAGGGTATCTTCTGGCGCACTGCATTGATCACAGCAGCTATGAAGTCAATATCGCCTTCTGCTATCATTTTTGGACCTATGGTCGGGATATTGATGGAGGGCGTGATCCTTGAGGTCTCAGTGAGATTGTTCAGAGGTCACTGGGTGGGATTTTTAATTGGTGGAGCCCTGGCTGTTTCCTCCAGTTTATTCCAAAAGATTGTCGTCATGCTCATGACCTACGGTCCTGATTTTGTGAAGCTCTATGAGCAGTTATACTTCGTAGCTGCTAGAAGTTTGAAGATCACGGAGGCGGTTCCAGTTGATCTGGTTAAGCTTATTTTCATCATTGATCTAAGTTTCGGTGCATTGGTAGCTGCTCTAGCTGTAAGAACAAGTAGTCATCAGAAAACAATCCTACTGGCTCCTAATGATGAGAACACTGAATCTCTTGGAGAAGACTTACTCGCCACTTCGGTCTCTCAAAAATACTCACTGCCCTTACTTTTTATCAATTTATTGATCCTTATAGCTGGATTAATACGATTGGATGATTTGACTCTACTCGCAGGTAGTATCCTGGTTGTACTGTATGTTAGTTTCAATATTATACGATATGCGCGATCTCTCAGGCGTTTAAAAAATCCAAAAATATGGATACAATTAATAACCCTGATGGTTCTATCTGGTCTATTGCTTGGAGGGTGGGAAAATCAACAAGCCATCATAAATGGTTTTCATGCAGGCTGGAATATGTCCATTAGAGCCCTGCTTGTGATCTTTGGCTTTTCTGCATTAAGTATTGAAATTCGTAATCCGGTGATCATGAGCTGGTTCAATCAAAGGGGCATGGGGATTCTCTTTAAAGCAATGTCGGTCGCCTTTGAGGTTCTTCCTCGACTGATTAAATTAGTTTCTGACAAAAAACATATCTGGCGGCACCCATTTCTATTACTCAATCAGTTATTAGGTGCTTTGGAGCAATTACGTATAGAACATATAAATACAGCGAAAGTCCTCCTCCTGAGTGGAAGTCAAGGAACGGGTAAGACCAACCTGGTAAAAAGAATTTTGGATAGTGATAAATTTAAAGCGTTTTCATTCTCTGGATTCTATACTGATGGAAAGTGGGTTGACGATGAGCGAGATGCTTATCATATTCTTGATCTCAAATCGAGGAAATCTGAATTGTTGTGTGAACGCAAAGCGCCCATCTCAAAGATCAAGGCTGGCCCATTTAATTTTCGTTTACCAGGAATAGAATTTGGGCAAAATATTCTAGCTGATTGTCTGGTTAAATCCTCATCAGTCGTGGTCATTGATGAAATAGGGCACCTGGAATTAGATGACCAAGGCTGGTCTGAAGGCGTAAAAGCATTGGTCGCTCAAAACCGACGTATGATCTGGACAGTAAGGCCAAGTTTGCTTGATCAAGTCGTGGCCAAATGGCCTGTTCACTATTTCCTGGTAGAGGTAGAGAACAGTGATGATAAAGCTTTAGAAGACGAAATCCTGAATTTTTTTAGATAATTTTGTATCTCCTGGCTTTCGAAGCTAGATTATTTGCTTAACAATAAGTATTAATATCACCACCTTTTGGTATTGAAACTTTTGGCGCATTGTTTGCAATGATTAAAATCAGTATCTAATAATACGTATAATATGATAGAGGAGTGAACATGAGTGAGGTAAAGATTTTTAACCCAGCAGCTGAATTTACTAAAAACGCCCACATTAAATCCAAAGAACAGTACCAGGAGATGTATGATCGCTCTATTCAAGATCCTGATGGATTCTGGGCAGAACAGGCCGAACGCCTAACCTGGTTCAAGAAATGGGATAGGGTTGCCAATTATGATCTTGCTGCAGGTGATATCAAATGGTTCGAAGGTGGCAAACTAAATGTCAGCTACAACTGTTTGGATCGCCATGTTGAAGATGGCTACGGTGAAAGAACAGCTATGATCTGGGAAGGCAACAACCCAGATGAAGACAAGAAATTCACCTACAATCAACTTCTAGGGGATGTTCAAAAATTTGCCAATGTTCTCAAAGCCAGGGGTGTAAAAAAAGGTGATCGTGTCTGTCTTTATATGCAGATGATCCCTGAACTATCGGTCGCCATGTTGGCTTGCTCTAGAATAGGTGCTATTCACTCCATCGTTTTTGGTGCTTTCAGCCCTGAATCTCTCCGTGATCGTATCAATGACTCTGAATGTATAGCGCTCATCACTCAGGATACCGGTGTTCGCGGTACCAAACTTGATATTGCCATGAAGGCAAATGCAGATAAAGCTCTCGCAGAAACACCATCCATAGAAACTTGCGTGGTTGTTAAAAGAACGGGTGCTGAAGTTAATATGGTAAGCCCCAGAGATATTTGGTGGCACGACGGAATGGCACAAGCTGAAGCCATTTGTCCTCCTGAAGAAATGGACGCCGAAGATCCGCTCTTTATTCTTTATACCTCTGGATCAACTGGCAAACCTAAGGGTGTTCTTCACACGACAGGTGGATATCTGACCTATGCGGCTCTCACCCATGAACTCGTTTTTGATTATCATGAAGATGATATCTATTGGTGTACCGCTGATATTGGTTGGGTAACAGGCCATTCCTATATTGTTTATGGTCCACTGGCCAACCGTGCAATCACCATGATGTTTGAGGGTGTACCGAATTATCCTGACTTTGGTCGCTTCTGGGAAGTAGTTGATAAGCATCAAGTAAATCTTTTCTACACAGCTCCAACTGCTTTGCGTGCTCTCATGCGTGAAGGCAATCAATGGGTTGAGAAACATGATCTCTCATCCTTGAGACTGCTGGGTACGGTAGGTGAAACCATCAAAGAGCCAGAATGGAACTGGTACTACAATATTGTGGGTAAGGGTAAATGTCCAATCGTGGATACTTGGTGGCAGACAGAGACCGGCGGTATTCTGATCACGCCTCTTCCAGGAATCACACCCTTGAAACCAGGTAGTGCAACCATCCCATTCTTTGGTGTCCAACCAGTACTTCTAACTGAAGATGGTAAAGAAATCGAAGGAAATAACAAATCAGGGCTGCTGGCAATGAAAGCTGCCTGGCCAGGTATGATGAGAACCCTTTATGGTGATCACAAACGATTCAAGGAAACATATCTCTCCATGTATCCAGGATATTATTTCTCTGGTGATGGAGCTCGTCGCGATGCAGATGGTGATTATTGGATCACGGGTCGTGTTGATGATGTTCTCAACGTATCCGGTCATAGAATTGGAACTGCAGAAGTTGAAGGCGCCATCGGTAAAGCTGAACACGTGGCAGAAGCTGCTGTTGTTGGTTTTCCGCATGACATCAAGGGCCAGGGCATTTATGCCTATGTAACACTTATGGCAGGTATTGAGGGGTCTGACGAGATTATGGCAGGTATTGCAGCATCTGTTAGAAAAGAAATCGGTCCTCACGCCAAACCAGATAAGATCCAGTTTACACCAGCATTACCAAAGACCCGTTCTGGTAAAATCATGCGTCGTATTTTACGTAAGATCGCCGAGAATGAATTGGATAGCTTGGGTGATATTTCCACTTTGGCTGATCCATCAGTCGTCGACAATCTGGTGACTGGTCGTAAATAATCCTCTGTTAAAATAGAGAACAAAAGGGCTCGAATATCGAGCCCTTTTTTATTTTGACCAGTGGTATGCGATTAAGCAGCTATTATTTTATACTCAATCCATACCGTTTATTTGACACTGACGGCAATCTCCTTGGGAAGAGCTTCCTTGGTCTTAGGGATGCTCAGGCTCAGAATGCCGCTCTTGTATTCGGCAGAGATCTTATCGCTATTCACGTTTTCAGGAAGATCAATATTACGTTCGTAGGTTCCTTGAGCGATCTCCTTTGAGAGATACTGGACATTTTCGTCCTCTTTGACCTCTGCCTTTTCAGCCTTGAGGGTGAGCGTGTCCTTTTTTACAGAAACTGTAATATCATCTTTTTCAAAACCTGGAAGAGAAAATGAAAGTTCAAAACTCTTGTCCAACTCATGAGCGTTCATGGCAGGACGCCACACATTGCTGCGCGGTGTCGAGTGGTTCATATCCTCAAAAAAGTTGTTCATCATATGGTCAAAACTTCTGTTCATTCTAGGTCTTGCTATTTTTACGAGGGTCATGATGCTATCTCCTTTATATTAGTTTAAATCAAATTTTCAATTCGTAACACGCCCTTCTTTATTCGAAACCCGTGCCAACATGATATTTAAGCCATAATGGCATATATTCAAAAATCATGATCAATACTTTTGTCACAATAGTGCCATATTGGCTCATATTTATCCTAATTTCAATTAACTCTGTACGGTTGGCAGAGATTTGATAGCAATTTGTAGTCTTCGGGCATTGAAGCGTTGCACAGAGCCTGTCGAAATGTTCTCGGAATGGCTAGTATTTAAAGAGAGAGCTGGCTTCGAGCGCCTCAGCCATCAGTAATATTGATATCCTATTAAAGGAATATCTCTGCGGATTAACTTCAAATCCTTGAATCCATTCCCGTTCTCAGCTACTTTGAGTGCTAATGTCTTTTCGTCAATACACATACCTACTCGTTATACTGTTCCTATTTCCCAAGGTATCAGCATCCGGTCAATCTTCAGTCGCATTGGATTCTCTGGGCAGAATCCAACTAGAACATGAGATTGGACAAATGCTCATGGTGGGTATCCGTGGAACTCAACTTGATATGGAACTCATGGCTCAAACTCAGCAACAGGTTAGCGATGGAGAGATTGGCGGGATCATCTTCTTCAAGCACAATATTAAAAACAAGTCCCAGCTTAAGAACTTTATCAATGAAATTCAGAATCTATCACCGACACTGCCTCTCTTTATGGCTGTTGATGAAGAGGGTGGCAAAGTCCGCAGGTTAAGAAAATCTCAGGGTTTCAATGAATTCCCCTCAGCTGCTTATGTTGGTAATAATCTTTCATTAGAAGAGGCTCGTGAAATTTACTTGGGTATGGCAGATCAGATACACACTGCCGGCTTAAATTTAAATCTGGGACCAGTTGTTGATGTAAATACGAATCCCAGCTCCCCTGCTATTGGCAAATTGAAGCGCAGTTTTTCAAGTGACCCAGAGACTGTCTATAACTATAGCAAAGCCTTTGTAGATGCTCACCATGAAGCATCTGTACTTACCACTTTAAAACATTATCCCGGACATGGAAGTTCTCGCGAGGATACCCATAATGACCTGACCGATATCACCCACAGCTGGAATGACCAGGAACAAATACCTTTCAAAAGATTAATTGAGTCATCTTCAGTAGACATGATCATGGCGGGACACCTTTTCAATCATGATTTGGATGCGAAATATCCAGCCTCTCTCTCATACGCACACATCCAAAAAAACCTACGCGACAAATTGGGATTCCAGGGCGTAGTCATTACAGATGACCTTCAAATGGGAGCGATCATTAAACGGTTTAGCCTGGATGAGATTATTATTGCAGCTGTTAATTCAGGATCTGACATACTGCAATTCTCCGATCCGCTTGATCTCGATGATGATCTTCCGGCCCATATTCGAGAGGTGATTCTGCAGGCCATCGCAGAAGGGGAAATTGATGCTGACCGGATTCATGAATCCTATGAGCGAATTTCCAGCTTGAAAGACAAACTTAAGCGCGGTAACAACAACGATTCCAAATAAAGGAACCCTGAAATGGCATCAAAATTTGCGACTGTGATCAATTGTATGGATGGACGTGTTCAAGATCCTGTAAACGCATGGATGAAACAGCAAACCGGTGCCGAATTCATCGATGTTATTACTGAAGCAGGACCTGATGGAATCATGGCATCAACTGCTACTGCCTCTAGACTTATCCTGCAAAGACTTATGGTTTCACGGGATAAACACAAATCTACTGAACTGGCTCTGGTTGCCCATCACGATTGCGCTGGGAATCCTGTTTCAAAAGAGAAGCACTTGCAAGATTTAACGCGTGCAGCTAAGATCATGGGAACCTGGAACCTGGGTATGAAAATTATGCTTATCTGGGTGGATGAGACCTGGAACGTAGAATTGATCAAAGAGATCAATCCTGTCTAAGTTGATTCCTCTGCAATCCTTTTAGACCGGGTCGTTCAAGCGGCGTGCTTCCAAATAATTCAACAAACTGATCTTCATTTAAAGTATGGAAATCTGGTACCTCACTAGCTTGTAAGCTTTCTACAGGAATGAGTGCCTCAACATCACTGGGCTTGGCAAATTTATTCCAAGGACAGACATCCTGGCAGATATCACAACCAAAAAGCCACTCCTCCATATTGTCTCGTACGTCCTGGGGAATAACTTGGTCCTCGGATAATTCAATGGTTGCGTAAGATATACACTTTGAGCCATCAACTTTATAGGGTTCCACAATAGCATCTGTAGGGCATGCATCGATACATGCAGTACATGTTCCACAGTGATCGGCAACAGACAGATCGTACTGATCAAAAGTTTCAGTCGTGATGATCTCACCCAGAAATCCCCAGCTTCCATATTCCCGAGTGATAATATTTGAATGTTTCCCCTGCCAACCAATTCCTGATGCTGCAGCCCACTGCTTTTCCATGACAGGTGCTGAGTCTACGAATACGCGAAACACTTTTGCGCGTTCTTTACGACTCAAACCACGAATCTTATCTGCGAAAAGCTGGCCTGCTAATTCATGTAAAATATCCTTTAGAACAGTATGATAGTCACGACTTCTGGCATACTTTGAGATCACACCATCCAATACTGAGGATTCATTTTCTTGGTGATAATTCACAAAGATTGAAATAACTGATTGAGCTTCAGGAAGTAGTTTTGACGGGTCAAGTCGCTTCTCAATATTACGCTCCATATAACCCATCTGACCATGGTAATTATTACCCAACCACTCATTAAGACGATCCGACTGAATGCCAGCTGCCATTGACACACCAAGCTTGTGGATGCCTAGCTGTTTGCCAATGTGTTGAAGATCTTTATGTTTAAGCATAATTATTAAGATGCACCTTGTACCGCTACATGACCGGACATTGAGGCTCTCGAAATGTCCACATGATGAATGTACACCCTTCGAGAGCCTCAGGGTTCGATTCTGTCACCCAGAGCGGAGTCGATGGACTCGGGGTGACGAGGTAAGATCACGATTATTCAATACCCACATGATAGTATTTCAAACCTCAACATTCTCCCCGCCAATGATCCCTCTTTCAGTTGAAGTCAGCTTACAAGCCACTGCTTCCGGGTCATGTTCGAAAAAGATGATGCCATCTCTGTCTAAAAGGTCGGGAAGGATTCTCTTTTTCTCAGCAATACTACGAAGCGGTTCATTATCATAAGCCATAACCCAGGGAATGGGAATGTGTGCTTTCATTGGGAAGAGATCCCCCGCATATATCAGCGTTGTGCTCTCATCTGAGATAATCGGTAACTGCTGGCCAAGTGTATGACCATGAACTAGCTCAAGTCGAATATGATCAAATAATTCTTGTTCATTTTTTAAAATTTCGAGCATCCCATTTTCGGCTAAAACCGCCCAATTCTCTGAGAGATAACTGGCGCGATCTTTGGCGTTCGGCTTATTTGCTAACTTCCAATTCTCTTCCTGCACCCAGTATTTTGCATTGGGGAAGGTCGGGACAATCTTGTCACCTTCGATGCGTGTGTTTCCACCAACATGATCAAAGTGTAAGTGGGTACAAATCACATCCGTAATCTCATCCACTGCAATCCCCTGCTCCCCCAGACTCTGTGGAAGGATGTATCCGTTGGTGTCAATTTTGAACATCTCCTGCATACGGGTTTGCCATTTATCGCCATTACCCGTGTCTATGAGAATCTTGCGATCATCTGATTCCAGTAAAAGAGTTCGAGTAACCATATTGATACGATTCTGCTCATCCACATCAACCTGTTTGCTCCAAAGGGTCTTGGGAACAACCCCAAACATGGCACCTCCATCCAGGGCAAAGGTGGAAGTCACTAGAGATGATAATTTATAGGGTCCGATTTGCATGTTGTTCCCTTCAGCTTGGACTTGCGATATGGAATGTGGATTTATACCTCAATGCTACATTTACCAGGCCAATAAGCACTGGCACCTCTACCAGGGGTCCAATAACGGCGGCAAATGCCTCCCCAGAATTGATACCAAAAACAGCAACTGCCACGGCTATGGCCAATTCAAAATTATTACTAGCTGCGGTAAAGGCTTGAGATACGGCTTTCTCATAAGGCGTTTTAAATTTTCTGGACAGAAAAAAGGTTAGAAAAAACATGACCATAAAATAGATCACTAGGGGGAGTGCTATTCGAAGCACATCAAATGGAATTTCCACAATGAGCTCGCCCTTGAGTGAAAACATAACAAAAATGGTAAACAGTAGAGCAATCAAGGTTAGCGGACTGATTCGCGGAGAGAAAACCTTATTATACCACTGCTCCCCTTTCAACCTGATCAAAGAAAAGCGAGTGAGCATCCCTGCAAAAAAGGGGATTCCCAAATAAATACCTACACTCTGGGCGATATCTGCCATAGAGATGGTGGCAACCACAGATCGGAGTCCAAACCAGACAGGAAACACAGCAAGGTAGATATAGGCAAACACAGAAAAGAAGAGAATCTGAAAGATAGAATTGAGAGCCACTAACCCGGCAGTGTATTCACGATCACCACCGGCCAAATCACTCCAGACAATGACCATTGCAATACAACGTGCTAAACCGATGAGGATCAGTCCAGTCATATAATGGGGATAATCTCGTAAAAAGGTGATGGCTAGAAGAAACATAAGTAAGGGTCCGATGATCCAATTCAAGATCAGAGAGAAACTCAATACAGGTATATCTCTGAATAGTTTCCCCAGCCGTTCGTACCTGACTTTGGCCAGGGGTGGATACATCATGACTATCAGACCAATGGCGATAGGAATGTTTGTGGTCCCAGATTGCATACTATCCCAAAAGACACTTACCCTTGGATAGAAATATCCTGTCGCTACACCTGCAGCCATAAAAAATAATATCCATAAGGTGAGATATCTGTCGAGAAAGCTGAGCCTTTTTTCCATTGAATTCCCTTTTCCTTTGTCGTCCCCTGACTGCCAGCATATTAATTAATCTCAAAGAAATATCATTAATAGTCTTTATCCCCACATTGGCACAGAAAATGCCCTTGCTTCCATGTTGACATCGTGTAACATGCCCCAGAATAGAAAGAATGTAACAGGAGATAATTATGTACCAACCTAGCAACTTTATTCCTACTGATTTAAGCATTAATTCATGGGATGATCTTAAACCATATTTTGATTCATTAATAAATAACGAAATCAATGGGAGTGATGATCTGTCACAACTCATTCTTCATTATAGTGAAACTTTAAGCGTTTTTCATGAGCAGAACGCCTGGGCCTACATCAATATGAGTCGAGAAACTGACAATCAGGCTTATGTGGATCGCCATGAGCTATTTGCTACCAAAATATCCCCTGAACTTGAAAAAGCAGCTAATGTCATTGAAAAGCGAATTGTGAGTCATCCTAGCTTTGCTGCCCTTCCCGATGATCGCTTTGGTCAACTCAAGAAAAAATTAAAACGTGAATTGGAATTGTTTCGAGAAAAAAATGTAGTCTTATCGGCAGAAATATCAAAACACAGTACAAAATATGATCAGCTTACCGGTGGACTCACTGTAACTCTGGATGGCGAAGAAATGCCAATGCCAAAAGCATCAGTCAGATTACAATCATCTGATCGAGCTATTCGAAAAGAGGCTTGGTTGTCTATCAATGACAAGCGCTACTCAGTGAAAGCTGATGCCGACTTGATCTACAATGACATGTTGAAATTACGTGTAGAAACGGCAAAAAATGCTGACTATGATAATTACCGCGATTTCATGCATGATCTTCTGCAGCGTTTTGACTATACACCACAGGATGCAGTAGATTTCCAGAATGCGATTGAAGAGCACATTGTTCCTTTGGCTAGAGAGATTGCTACAAGGCATCGTGACAAACTAGGCCTGGCTGTTGATGATTACCGGCCTTGGGATATGGCAGGTGAGCCTGAAGGTCAGGAGGCGCTGAAACCCTTCACGACTGGTGAGGAACTGCTTGAGAAATCCATCGCTATTTTTAGTGAACTTCAACCTCAATTCGGCGAAAATCTAAAAGCTATGCAGGCTGCAGATCTCTTCGATCTTGAATCTCGCAAGGGGAAAGCTCCCGGTGGCTATAACTACGGTCTTGAAACCACAGGCATGCCCTTCATATTTATGAATGCAGCAGGAACCCATCGTAACGTCACCACCATGTGCCATGAAGGCGGTCATGCCATGCACACCTTCCTGACAAATAATGAGCCCTTGATTCACTACCGTGATACACCATCTGAGATGGCTGAAACAGCTTCCATGAGTATGGAACTCTTTACATCAGGTCTCTGGAATAAATTCTATGACGAAAAAGACCATGTACGTGCTCGCCGTGAGCACCTGGAAGATATTATTTCCTTCTTTCCATGGTGTGCTACAGTAGATGCCTTTCAACATTGGATATATTTGAACCCTGATCACACCGTTGAGCAACGCGATGATTATTTTGATGAATTGAACAAACGTTTTACTTCAGGTCTAGTTAATTGGGAAGGATATGATCATCACCGTCGCAATAAATGGCAGCAACAATTGCATATTTTCGGGATGCCCTTCTACTATGTGGAGTATGGAATTGCCCAATTGGGTGCACTACAAATGTATCGACTGTTCAAACAAAACCCAGAAGCAGCACTTGAAGGCTACATCAAGGGTTTAAGTCTGGGTAGTTCAAAACCATTACCTGAAGTTTGGGATACTATGGGAATAAAATTTGACTTCTCAGAGGGAACATTAAAAGAACTGGTTGAGTTTGTCCAAAAAGAACTTGCTGAATTACAGGATTAATTGAATGAAGAGAACCCTTGAATTTATAGAACAGCATCATGACCGATTTGAGCAGGAGCTCATTGATATCCTGAGAATACCCAGTATCAGTTCCAACTCTGAGAACGATGACGACATGATAGTTATGGCTGAATTGCTCAAGACTGAGATGGATAAGATTGGGATGCAAAATACTCAGGTTATGGAGACAGGTGGCCATCCAGTCGTTTATTCTGAATGGCTCAATGCTCCCGGGAAACCAACCATCCTCATCTATGGACACTATGATGTTCAACCTGTGGATCCATTAGATCTATGGGATTCACCACCGTTTGACCCAGTGATTAAAGGCGATAAGATTTTTGCACGAGGATCTGCTGACGACAAGGGCCAGATCTACATTCATCTAAAAGCCATTGAAGCTCAACTTGCAACGCTGGGTGAATTACCGGTAAATGTCAAATTACTCTTTGAAGGTGAAGAAGAAGTTGGCTCAAAACATTTGGCAAGTTTTATAAAGAAACACGAAGGTATGCTAAGCGCTGACTACGTAGTGATCTCAGATACACCTATGTTCAGAGAAGGCTACCCGGGCATTACATATGGTCTCCGAGGGTTGGCTTATCTTCAGATCAATTTACGAGGGACCAACACGGATCTGCACTCGGGTTCTTTTGGTGGTCTGGTGAAAAATCCCATCAATGCGCTGGTTGAAATACTGGCCCAGATGAAAGACGATCAGGGGCGAATACTTATTCCTGGGTTTTATGATGATGTTTTACCTATTTCTCAAAATGAACATGATAAGCTCGGCAAGCTTCCATTCGATCCAACAGCTTTTGCCGGGGAAATTGATGCTCCTGCCCTTTATGGGGAAGAAGGTTTCGATTATCTAGAACGTTTATGGGCTCGACCCACATTTGATATTAATGGAATCTGGGGTGGATTTCAGGGAGAAGGTGCTAAAACCGTTATTCCTGCAGAAGCTCATGCTAAAGTATCCATGCGCTTAGTTTCCAATCAGGATCCTGACGATATTTCCCGAAAATTCAAAGCCTATATTGAATCACTGGTACCCGAAAGTATGATAGCTGATGTGGATGCCATGCATGGCGGCTTTGGCTATGTAACCAAGCTCGATAATCCAGGTCTTCAAGCAGGTGTGCGAGCATTGGAAAAAGCATTTGGTAAAGAGGTGGATTTTCTTCGAGAAGGTGGTTCCATTCCCATCGTGAAGGTCTTCTCAGATATTATACAGGCTCCTGTCTTACTTCTGGGTTACGGTCTACCCGATCAAAAAGCACATGCGCCCAATGAGAATTTTAGTCTGTTCAATTTCCATAAGGGAATTGAAAGTATTGTATACTTCTTTGATGAAATTAGTAAGTCGTAGACACCTATGAAAAAAAATCTAGCCCATTACGAGGAAGTTGCCAATACGATCACTCATGGTGTTGGCGTAGGACTCAGTATTGCCGGCCTGGTTGTACTGGTGGTCCGTGCAGCCCTGTATGGTGATGTCTGGCAAGTCGTTAGCTTTAGTATTTATGGATCATCCCTGATCCTGCTCTATCTGGCATCTACGCTTTACCATGGGTTCAGGTCAAAACGTGTCAAAGAGATCTTAAGAATATTCGATCACTCAGCAATTTACCTCCTCATTGCAGGGACATATACACCATTCCTGTTAGTCACTCTCAGAGGCCCCTGGGGTTGGAGTTTATTTGGACTCATTTGGGTCTTAGCACTATTGGGAATTACCTTTAAAATCGTATTCGGTCCTAAATATGAGATCGTAAGCACAGGGTTTTACATTCTAATGGGCTGGGTTGTCATTATCGCAATCAAGCCATTAATAGCAGCTCTACCTGTCATGGGTCTAGCGTGGCTTGTAGCTGGAGGATTAGCGTATACCGGCGGTGTGATTTTTTATGCCTGGGAAAAACTACCCTTTAATCATGCCATCTGGCATGGCTTTGTCATGGCAGGAAGCATCTTTCATTTTGTGGCAGTGCTTTCCTACCTAAGCCCAATCACTTAGACGGTATTTCAATTCAGGAAAGCTCTTTGAGGATTTGGAGTAATTGCTCCACTTCTTCCTCTGTATTATAATAATGGGGAGAGAAACGCAATCCCCCGCCTCGTAATGAAAAATTCACCTTAGCAGCAGTCAGACCATCAAATACGGCCTCATTCTTAGCAGCATCTTGATGGGTGAACATGAAAATGCCACTTAACTCTGAATCTTCGAAGTGATAAATAGGCTCATAAGGAAGATCATTTAGACCTGTTTTGAATAGTTTGACTAGGGACTGGACATGATGGTAGATATTATCTATTCCACAATCCAGTAACATTTCAGTCGCTTTTTCAGCACCAACCATACCACCTGCATTGAAGGCTCCTAATTCAAAACGTCTGGCATCAGGACTTAAATCTTGGGTAAAATTACCAAAATCCATGGGATTTACATGTCCCATATAACCACGATAGGCAAGCTTCAATCGAGATTGCAGTTCTTCGGTTAAATACAGGAAACCGGTTCCCAGTGGTGACATCATCCATTTGTGTCCACCAACAGCCATAAAATCTACACCCAGGTCAATGACATCAGTTGGAATCACCCCTGTTGATTGGATTGCATCTACAGCAAAAAGAATGTTATGGGAATGACATAGATTTGAAATTGATTTCATATCAGCACGGTAGCCTGTAAGATATTGGACACTGCTGATGGAAATAAGTTTGGTCTTGGGACGGATAGCTGCTTCAAATATTTCAGGTGTGACTCTTCCATCTTTTGCTTCCAGGAATTCAACTTCAACTCCTTTTTCTTGAAGATTGAGGAAGGGCATGACATTTGACGGAAATTCCTCAGCGTAGAGTAGAATATGGTCGCCGGGTTTCCAATCCAGACCATTTGCCAAGACATTTACACCGGTAACCGTGTTTGCCATGTGGGCGATTCTGCTAGCCGGTGCTCCAACCAGTCCGCCATAATTACTGCGCAAGCCTTCTACGTGCTTTTCTGCAATAGCCCAGGCTTTCGAGTTGCCCTGCTGACGATGAAGAAAGAAACCATTCATCGCTTCCACAACCGGTTTTGAGAGCGGTGCATAAGCTGCATGATTGAAGAAAAGTCGTTCACCTGCCACATCAAAGCAGGCACGGAATTCTGATTGGGTCATCATATTGTGAATCCTTTTTGTACAACTATATAATCTTGGCTAACGTCTTCGCGAGTGACTGAAAGGAATGCGGCAATCTCAATTCCGAGATTGCTTTCCTTCGACTTCGCTCAGGACAGGCTCGTTCCTCCTCGCAAAGACGGTGATATTAGTTTTAGTGATTGAATATCTATCCTAAACCATCATAGGAAATTTAATTGTCCTCAAAACAGCACTCAGGTAAGCGACCTCTAGCTACAGAGTTACCTGCTTCATCATTAATGGTAAAACCAAATTCCTTAAGGTGGGATTTTATCTGATCGGCAGATACTTGACTTGTCATAAAGGTGATCTCAGTAGTACGGCTTTCAATGTTGGCCGTAACCGTTTTGATGCCTTCCAACTCCAGGATGCGTCCTTCAAACATCCGTAAGCCGTCATAGCATCTTAATTCTGAAATTTCCAATTCAACTCTCATTGTCTCCGATTTGCTGGAACATGAGCCCAACATCAATCCCAAACTCAGGAGAATTATTCCTAGATATATATTATTTCTATTTTTCAGTTTCGACCTCCTGGAGGCGTTTTTCCATTCCAGCCAGTTTTTCGTTCATTTCATCAAGCTGTTTCTGGAGTTTTGTTTGATCACTACCCTTACCCGAAGCTTGGATAGCATTGATCTGACGTTTTATTGTTGGGTGATCCTGGGCAGCAAACTTACTCAAAAGCGCATTCAGATAAGGAAGTCCCTCCTGCAATTTTTTTCCGCCGAGTTGACGGGCTGCAGTGAGCTGGACAAAGTAGCTGGGATCCTGAGTTGCCTCACACAATGCCTGAGTCCCCTGTTTTTTGAGATGAGGAGAGACCCAGTCCAACAGAGAAGCCACTGCTCCTAATCGTGCAACTTTCTCATCAAAAAAGTCCACCGGTGCTTCAATCCCGGATAGCAATGCATCCAAACCAGCCTCAGATCGGCTGGCACCGAGACCTAGATAAGCTCCAGCGCGAACCAAATTTCTCCAGCCATCCTTTTTCGTATAGGATTCCAGGAGAGCAATGTCTTCAGAATTCTGTTGTTTGCCAAGACTCTCAAGCAGAATCATCTGTCCACGATAGGGTAAATCTGATTGCTGAAGTTTATTCAAAATTGCTTCTCTTAACAAGGGATGACGATACTTCCCGCAAGCTCGGGCTGCTGCTTCAATGACCATTGGATCCTGTTCTGCAACAAGCAGTTCGGCCAGGTGAGCAAAAGCATATTCGTTCCCAACTGTTGCCAGAGATCGATAGGCGTGCATCCGCAGGCCCCAACGCTTCTCAGCTTTCAGATATTCTCTGATAGATTGCAGATTTTTACGCTTCCCGGTTTTGGCTAATTCAGACATGGCCTGTATCAGTTCACGAACCGTCTTTCCATGCTCCAGAAGATGGCGCAATTTGTCATCACCAGGATTGAACTCAGCTTCAAAGAGGGCTTTCATATGAGGATCTAAACTCACATGCTTGGGTTCATCCATTTTGATCTGGAATATTTGAACTCCTTTGGTAAGCTGGAGTCCTTCAATGTGATCTTTACCCTGAGCATCCTGCCAGGCTACTTCAAGATCCATATCGAAAAGTTTGATACCCTTCTTTTCATCAACTTGAGTTTGCTCGATGGTGAATTTCCCGCGACTCTTGTCTTTATCATACTCAAAACTAACCTTCAGGATTGGATATCCTTTTGAGTGGAACCACATATCGAAAAAGCTATCCAGATTCAAACCTGAATGCTTTTCAATGCAGCGCTGGAAATCCAGAGATTTAACTGTTTTTCCGGCATAAGTATTCACATAATCTTGGACACCGGCCCAGAATTTATTATCGCCCACCAAATGACGAAGCATATGTAAACGCCATGCGCCACCAGGATAAAGATGCGCGTCAAACATATTCCAGCTATGATCATATTCTCGGGTGATAATTGGCCTGACATATCTTTTCTTGGCTTCACCCATATAAGCGGTAGCTTCTTCTGCTAGTTGCCAGTCCATGGCATCTTGACCTTCAGAATCTTCTAACCAAACGGACTCGATGTAAGTTGCCCAACTCTCTTTGAGCCAGACATGCGCGAAATCGTAGGAGACGACGGCATCACCAAAATAGGAATGGGACATCTCATGGACATTGATGAGGTCCATGATGTATTTCCATTCTTTAGCCATGGTCTCATCCAGCATAAATTTATCATCCCAACTCACCAGAGAGATATTCTCCATAGCACCGCCAACTTCACGGCCAGCAATCTGGAAATATTTCGGATATGGAAAGTTCATACCCAATTTTTTCTCCATCCAAACCAACATCTTACGAGTTGGATCAAAGGTTCGCTTCAATTGCTCTGGAGTGTAGGATTTATCTGCATAATACGCGATGGGCATGTCCCGTAAGGGCTCATCCTGGTATTCAGAAAATTCACCAATGGCGAAACAAGCGAGATAGCTGGGACAGGGATAATCCAATTTCCAGTGAGCGGTTTTCATACCATCTTTGGTTTCTTCTGAGATAAGCGCGCCGTTAGCAAGAATGGTTAGCGACTCAGGAGCAGTGAGGAAGTATTCCATTTTGGGACGAATGCTTGGAAAATCCACACAGGGGAACCAATAGCGGGCCCGTTCAGTTTCATTATCAGTAATAGCGTAGAATGGAAATTCGGGACGTTGTGAATCCGGCTTGGAAAATTTGAGACCTGAGATTGGATCCTGTATGGCATAATGAACTGTAAGTATCTGCTCTTCCCTCGCTGAAAATACTTTAGCAAAGTCTATGGTGATGATCTTTTCATCATAACTATATGAGAGGTCTTGTCCTCCCTCGCCTTTAACGCTGAGGTCATCAAAATCTACAGCATCCAAAGCCATGGGCTCCTTCAACATTTGCCCTGATGGTGATAACAGCCTTGCCTGCAGCGGATTTTGCTTTGAGATCCACAGTTAAATGAACCGTTGTATGGATCGGTTCCAACTTCAGGTCCGGAGCATAATTCTTGCCTACTCCCGGAAGTGTAAAATCACTATATCGTGTATGGTTCATGCTGCTAAAATCTTCATATTTCATGTAATTTTATGACTCCTGATTACTATTTAAATTTTGACAGTTTGACTTCAAACCAATCCCGCTGTTCATTACTTACGATAATGGTTTTACCATCTTTAAAACAAACCCCTTCGGCCTGATCTGCTTTGATCAGATTAAATTTTTTGGGTGTTGTTGATAAAAAATCATCCCCTTTTTTGGGTGCTGGATAATACCAAATGGTTGTTGCCAGAGGATTTTGAGCTAAAAAGACCATTCCGGATTCATCTGGTGCAATATCAGCATCCGTAATCCAACCGCCCAAGTTCTCAGCGCGATTGACCAGCTTCAGGACATTTGTCCTGTCTGTATAGCGGGTTTCCATTCGGTAGAGTTTGGTAGCTGGAGCCGATTTCATGATGTGCTGATCAGAACGATGTTTGGTAAGGAAGTAGATCTTCCCCTGAAAGGTGAAGATAGATTCGCAGTCATACTCCCAATCTTTTGCGGGGTATTGCTCCTGATCTTCGTAACGAACCGGATACCAGGCATAGGGACGTGTTTGTGGGGTAGTATAGGGATTGGGTTCAAGGATAAAATAGATTCCCATATCACGTCGTGCATTACCATTGTTTCCCACATCAGCAACCACGAGAGTATCACCTAGAACCGCCATGGATTCCCAATCGAAAAGGACTGCCCCCAGGATTTCAACTCCTGGATATATTTTCCCATTCTTATCGTTAAATCGGCGTTTCATCCAATCGGGAACAATGATTTCACCTTTTAATGTTAGTGGAAAGAGATAGGGCTTGGTATCCGAATCATTGGAAACCCAGTACACATCATCATAGGTCTTACTTTTAATGAGTGAGCTCTGCTCATCGATGGGAGGATGATCCACCCGTGCTATCTTCTTCTGCCCAAATAGCACAGTTAGCGATAGTAAAATAATGATCATTCGGACGGTCATATGGTTTCCCTTGGGACTTAGGTGAACAATGTGAGCTTTAAAAGAGACTCGACATTCAATGAAAAATAGTTAAATACCAACATGAGTGCAAATTCACCACCTGACACTGAAAATCAAGCAAAAATCTGGCTTAATCGGCGCTACCATAATTACAATTATTATCTACAAAACCTCTATGGAGAGAAAATTCGGAAGGTCTCACTGCACGGTGGTTTTACCTGTCCAAATCGTGATGGCAGTAAGGGATATGGCGGCTGTATTTACTGCAATAATGACAGTTTTGTCCCTCATTATATTGATAAGGAAATGTCTATTCCCACGCAGATGGAAGCCTCTATTCCCTTCATGATCGATCGTTATGATGTTCAAAAATACATCGCCTATTTTCAAGCCTACTCCAACACCTACGATGAACTAGAAAAGCTGAAACAGCTTTACGGGGAAGCTATTAGTTATCCCAATGTCGTAGGTCTGGATATTGGAACACGCAGTGATTGCGTGGATGAACCACTCTTAGAATTCCTGGCTCAGCTGAATGAAAAAGTCAATGTCACACTAGAATACGGGATTGAATCTGTTCACGATAAATCTCTGGAGTGGATGAACCGCGGTCATGATTACGAGTCTGTGGTTAAAGCGGTTGAATTGACCAAACAGTACGGGATCAAGACGGCGGGGCACATTATTCTGGGTTTTCCCATTGAAACCAGGGACATGATGTTGGAGACGGGTTTGGCGGCTAATGACCTACAGCTGGACTTTTTGAAAATTCACCAACTTCATGTGGTGAAAAATACTGTTCTGGCAAAACGTTATCAGGACGAACCTTTCCCCTTATTTCAAGCAGATGAATATATCGAGTTAGTGGCTGATATTCTGGAACGTTTAAATCCTGAGATTGTGATCCAGAGACTCTTTGGCGATGCACCGGATGATATCCTCATTGCACCTCGCTGGGGCTATAATATTCCCAAACTGACCCATCTCATGGATCTGGAGTTGAATCATCGGGATACCTGGCAGGGGAAACTGTTTTAATTACGAATTAAGAATTGGGAATTACGAATGGGATGTGCGGGCACTCTATATAGCCCCAAGCATCTAAGCTCGTTATCCTGAGCCGAAGCCTGCCCTGAGTTTGTCGAAGGGAAGGGTAGAGCGTGTATGCTTACAGATCTTTCATCATTTGAGTACTGATAGAGTTAAACCCAGTTTTCTCATAGAGTGATTTCGCGATGGTGTTACTCTTGAATACATTTAATCTGAGGTTGTTTATACCTTTCCCTTTCAAATAGGTCCCAAGTTGGTCCAGGGCTTGCTTCCCAAAACCTTGACCTCGATAAGCCTCATAGATCTCGATATGATAGATAAAGGCTTCTTTGGTCTTGGGATAGAGTTTTACCCAGAGGTGTCCCATAGTTTCAGGTTGAGTTTCCCTCATGATGGATAGAAAAATAAACCCTTCAGTCTCAATGCCTTCTTTGAGAAGTTTATTTGTTTCAGTTTGGGATCGGATAAGTGCTTTTTCCTTGGACAATCCATAACTCTCGTGGATATCAATGGTATAAGAAGCAATTGATCTAATTTTAAATTCCTCAAATTGCTCTATGGTCATCTTAGTGAGTTTAAGTTTTCCTAAAGTCATTAAAACTTCCCTTTCCCTAGTTTGTCCCAAATACCTTGAAAAAGAATTCTTTTGAAAGTTTAGCACCCTCTTCACTGAGGACAACTGTGGGTGACTTGATTTGTGGATCGCTGATATAGCCTTTCTCAAACAATCTCTCTAAAACACCCACATCAAAGCCCTTCCAGGCTCGGGTCCCGTATTGATCATGGGAGCTGGTGAGATAGAGTAAGGCCAGCACAGTTTCTTCGACTCTGTCTTTGTTGTACTTCATAAGTTATGATCCCTTATGTTGGGATATTTCTAACGCTTGAGGCTTCAGCCCTCCTGCGCTTCACCCGTCGCTGTTGGCGGGTTTTTGCTATGGAGTATAAACTGCTTTATTTTTAATTTTTCAATCACCAAGCATAGCTTAACCCTATGCTCAGAGCCTTTTCACCAATTCCAGCCCACTCAATAAATGTTCCCACTCGGTTAAACTGTACTGCTGTTCCCGCGGCAATTTGGTAGTGATTGATGTCTGTTCCGATAACATCCTTGCCATCTAACACCCAGTTCACCGGTCCACCAAATACGCGGGCGGAGAAATAAGGGAAGACCCTATTCTTAACGTTCCAGCTGGTACGAGCACCCAGACGAAGATCTGAAGAAGTATATCTCGTTCTGTTTTTTGTAATCGGATCTTCAATTTCAGTTGTAGAGCCACTTATGAACAACGATACATCGACATACGGTGTATAACCTTCTCCCATGGTCATAAGGTATTCAATACCTATGGCCATCAAGCCTCCCGGGGTCACATTCTGGGAAAGCCCTGTTTCAGGTCTTAATCTACCATCCAGAATAGCTCCCAGCCCACCGCGAAGTGTCCAGTTGTCATTGATTGCACATGAGCCGGAGAGAGATACTGTATTCATTTCAATATCAACATCAGAAATGTCGTCAAAACGTAGTGTTGAATTCAGTGAACCCACTCCAAATCCAAGTTGAAGCTTACTCCTTTGAAGCCCTTCACCGTGGGTTCCTTTGTCATTGCATTGTGGGGGCGGACCGCCCGGTAATGGGACTCCTCAGCCATAGACCTTTGGAGAAGATATCAGCCCAACAATAAGGCAGATGAAAATTGGTAATAATCTATTTTTAAGTTCCATTGAATGCTTGTCTTTCATAAATATAACGCCCCTGCGCTTCTACTGCGAGGCTCAAATCATTAATATATCTTTGTAATCTCTTCATTTACCGAGTCAGTAGCTGGCGCTTGTTATGTGGGTTTATTTTTCTTCATAAATCTAAATATTGTAGAATGAACACTCGCGGAGGCACCCACTCCATCTGTGTTATCAAAACCATCGAGAACAGAGTTCAGCAATGCAAGGTCCTGATTTGGTAAGACTGTCCCTCTCGAGTTTAGGTAGACAGCTAGTGATTCATGAAATGAATCCAATTCATTAGTAAAATCATTATATGCAATCTCCATAGCTTCAAATCTGTCTACGGTATCCCGTTCAAAATGGTCTGTATCCATGGTAAACTTCAACCAATCACTCCAGTATAACTGGTCATCAATTTTAGATGTTTTTGGAATCCGATCCAGCCAGCCTGGCCATTTTGGACCATGAACAATATTGTGTCGGTATGCTCTAACTCTATTATTTGACGCTTTAATGGATTTCGCAATGTCGTCAGACACTTGTTCCTTATACCAAACGCTTGATTTTTTCCCGAATCCTGGAGCTTCTTTCCATCGTCTCAACATTATTCCATCACCTGCTGAATTGAGAATAGCACAGGCATAAAAAGCTGAGAGGAAGTGATCAAGCTGATCATAACCAGTCACCAAGCGGGTAAATAGGTCGTCAAATAAGTCGGTTGATGTGTCTCCGTGTTCCTTCTTTCGCTTTTGCGCATCCCTTATTATTCGCTCAAGCTTTACTAGTGTACGCATTAGGGAATAATTGTAAATACACAGAGCCTCATGACTTCTAGGTAGATCCATTGAGAGAAATACCTGATCGCAAGAAGCACGAAAGGGAAAGACGAGCATCTTCCAGATGGTTGTATAGCTGGGAAATTTTCCATCAATAAAACTTGCCCAATTCCTCTCAAAATCATCTCCATGAGTTGAGAGAGTAATATGCTCAAACGTCTCTAGTGCTGTCTTACATGTGATTTGGATCTGCATTGATTTGCCTTAACTACACATAACTATGTATATACTGACCCGCATAAAATCCCAAACAGTCCATGCTTTCCGCATAAGAACTTTTTAACTGCTCCTATATTTACCTGATACTCAGCACAATACAGTAATGTGTCATTTATTTCGGGTTTTATATGGTTCCGCATAAGATCCACCACAATTCCTTGTTTGTATGTCGGGAAGTTAGCGTTTTTGGGTATGATGGTAAAGAGGTAATTGATAATTACAAATGAGGAATTACGAATTGGAGGTTAGATACCTGACCCTAGAGGTAAGTATCTCGATGCATAAATCAATTCATTCTCCGCTCCCCCTATCCACTCTGTGATATATACATAAGCAGTTATCTTATTATCCTAGCGGGTACCTTCAGACTCTACATATTTATTACATTAATTCGAGGTAAAGTCTTATTAGTATATACTTAGCCTCCTTTATCCACCCTTATCAATTGTCGCTAAAGCTTATCTACAGCTTATGGTACACAAGCTCTCCCAGAATTTCTAGGGGGCTGATTGGGTCGAAGGATAATGAACATACTACTTTGCATACTTTGGTTCTAATCTATATTCTCCGCAAGTTAACGGGGGCTAACGAAAGGAAAGATTATGCAAAAATGGGCATTAATATTAGGAGCATCAAGTGGATTCGGCGGAGCAATCTCCCGGAAACTGGCTGCTAATGGATATAATATATTTGGTGTACACCTAGATCGTAAAGCAACCATGCCTAACGTGGCAGCTATCAAAGCAGACATTGAAGCTTCCGGTTCCAAAGCAGTCTTCTTTAACATCAACGCTGCTGATACTCGGGCACGTAAAGAAACCATCAGACTGATGGGAGAAACCTTTTCTGAAACGCCTGGAACCGTACAAGTTTTGGTTCACTCCTTAGCCTTTGGCACCTTACTACCCGTTGTCTACAATCCAGGTCCCGGTGGTGTGGTTCACAAGAACCAAATGGACATGACCCTGGATGTCATGGCACATTCCCTGATCTATTGGACTCAGGATGTGGTCGGTCACAGGCTCATGGATGAAGGCTCACATATTTTCTGTATGACCAGTTCCGGTGGACACACAGCCTGGCCAAATTATGGTGCTGTTTCAGCTGCCAAAGCCGCCATTGAAGCCCATATCCGTCAAATCGCTTTTGAGCTTGCTCCTAAAAAGATCGCGGCAAATTCACTTCGTGCCGGTGTAACTGATACACCTGCCTTACGAAAGATTCCAGGCAACGAGCAAATGATCGCCAAAGCCTTACAAACCAATCCAAGCGGTCGTTTGACCACACCGGAAGATGTTGCTGACGCAGTGCTAGGCTTAGCGGCCATGGGCACCTGGATGACCGGGAACATCATCGGAATTGATGGTGGAGAAGATAACGCCGGTTAATTTCCTTTAGGAATTTCTAATAGATACAAAAACAGTCCCTGAAAAGGGGCTGTTTTTATTTGTAGAATGATAATTTAATAACTGAGTTTGCCTGCTGTGGTATAGCTCGTCTTCCTGAGCCCGTCGAAGGATAGAGCGAAGACTGATTGAAGTGCTCGGTAGATCAAATGGTCCCTTCGAGAGCCTCAGGGTCCAGAATTCCCGAATTTGTCATCCCGAGCACGATGTACTGAGCATTTCGAAGTGGAGTCGAGGGATAAGTAACAGTCGTTTATGCTAATTAGCCCATTAAACCGTTGAAACGGTTACCCATTACTTTTAGTACGAATAACCACCAGACTAAAGTCTGGTGCTATTGAAAAGAGCCATCAAAAGATTCAGCTTTAATCTGCCTGTCCAGCGAAGCCAGCATAGCGTAGATGCATGTTTATCTGCCTGCCCGGCGGAGCTCGTAGAGCGTAGAGGGGTGGCTAAAAAAATCTACTCTTTGGTCAGTATCTGCTCCACATCAGCAAATAAGGTATCAAATCCTCTTGTAATAGATTCCGTATGGTGTAGCGAAGTTGCCATGGCATCCATGATATATTTCTTTGCGATAAGCATTTTACGAGGTTCTTCAGCAGCTTCATCCAGCAGAATATATCCAACATAAATAAACCCATACATCTCCACCAATTCACCTGAATGCAATTCCTGGTAGGCTTTATCATCCTTATCAAGGACATACTCTTTACACTTCATGCAAAGACTACGTATTTTCTTCAGCTTGTTGGCTAACTGTCGGGATTCATGGCGATATTCACGTGCTTCATAAGTATCATATTGCTCATCAGCAACACCCCTAATGACGCCACCAATGGCAGCAATCACCTGTAACTGGGTTGTACCTTCATAGATGTTGGTAATCCGAACATCACGGTAATGGCGTTCTACATTGAACTCTTGCATATATCCGGTACCACCATGGATCTGAATGGCATCGTAACATATACGATTCGCTTTTTCAGTGATCACAAATTTAGAAAGCGGGGTAAGAAAGTCAGCCATTGATTTCCAGTGCTTAAACTCTGCCCGTACATCAGAGATAGATTCACCAGATTCCTTGAGCTTCGCCAACTTCATCTCAGATACTTTGAGCATATCAACCGCGTGAGCCGTGGAATAGATCAGGGTTCTGGCAGCTTCCAGATCGACCTTCATTTTGATCAACATATCAGCGACGGCAGGGAAATTCAGAATAGGCTTGCCAAATTGTTCACGTTCAGAAGCATATCGACGAGCTTCAACATAGGCTGCCTGGGCAATTCCCAGAGCCTGAGCAGAAACTCCTAATCGAGCTCCATTCATCAGGGCCATGACGTACGAGATCAAACCGCGTTTGCGGACACCAATCAATTGTGCTGGTGTATCATGGAATTGCATCTCGCAGGTTGGTGATCCTTTGATACCCAACTTATGCTCAATCCGTCTGATTTGGACAGTGTCATCGCCATAGCACACAAAGAGAGAAAGACCACGACCATCGCGGGTGCCCTCTTCTGATCGGGCCAGGACAAGATTGACATCAGCATTTCCGTTGGTAATGAAACGTTTGACACCGCTCAGAAACCAATTTCCATCATCGTCTTGATATGCTCTGGTTTTCACAGCTTGCAGATCGGAGCCGGCATCTGGTTCAGTAAGAACCATGGCACCGGTGACTTCACCACTGCTAAATTTTGGTAGGAACTCATCTTTAATTTCATCAGTGGCATAATTCTCAATAGTTTCAGAAATATCCTGAAGACCAAACAGATTCATCAGGGAAGCATCCCCGCGAGAAACCATTTCAATAGCAAAGATATAGAGAGAAATAGGCAAATTTAGACCGCCATATTTTCGCTCCAGGATAAATCCCATGAGACCAGCCTGGTTAAGACGTTCCATGGCTTCTTCTAGACCCTTGGCGTAGGTTACCTTACCATCTTCAAAGGTGGAGCCAAGTTCATCAACTTCACGAGCACGTTCAGCAACAAAATTACCGGAAATATCTCCAACGACGGAAAGAATGCGCTGAAAATTATCTTTGGCATCTTCATAATCTCTCGGAGCAAAGGGATACTTTTCCCATTCTGTATAATCATGTTCGCGGACTCGGATGATCTCTTCCAGATCAATGCGATTGAACTGAAACAGGATATCTTGATTTTCAGTGAAAAAATTTGACATATCTGGTCCTTAATGTAGCTGGCTTTTATAAGCAGCAATCAATTTCGGGATTATCTCTTCAAGATCTCCGGTAATACCATAATGGGCTACACCGAAAATAGGGGCCTCAGGATCACTATTAATAGCAATGATCTTTTGGGACTCCTGCATGCCTGCCCTATGCTGGATGGCTCCGGAAATTCCAATAGCAATATAGAGTTTTGGCCTGACTGTGGTTCCCGTTTGACCTACTTGCCGTTCTGCCTCGATCAAGCCAGCATCAACGGCTGCTCTGGATCCGGCCACATCTGCACCTAGAACTTTTGCTAAGTCTTTGATCAATTGAAACTTCTTTGGTGTATCAGCGCCATATCCACCGGCAACAATAATTGGAGCAGCCTTAAGGTTCACGGCTGAGGGTTGCTGATGTTTTTCTATGATCTTGACCGCAATCTCCACGGGATCAAGTTCTATAGGAATAGGAATCAACTTTCCTGTCCGGGAGGAATCAGGTTCACCCATTTCCATGACACCTTCACGGATGGTTGCCATTTGGATCTCCACATCTGGAGAAATAATGGTAGCAATAATATTTCCACCAAAGGCCGGTCTGATCTGTAATAACAGGTCAGGATGTTCAACTTTACGAAGGGTTAGGGTCTCAATCTTTAATTCAGTACAGTCTGCAGTCAAGCCAGATCGGGTGTGGGAAGCAACTCGGGGGGCTATATCTCGCCCAATATGAGTTGCACCAAAAAGAACAACCCTGGG
>CAZOBQ010000010.1:0-39278 GCA_964578155.1 uncultured Lentisphaeria bacterium | reverse complement strand
CGAAATTAGCTAAGTTTTGCTAAGATATCTCCACGATTTAGAATCAGGTAATCAACGCCATCGTATGACAATTCATCGCCAGCATATTTACCATACAGGATGACATCACCCTCTTTCACCAACTCCTGAAGTTCCTCATCATTACCTACGGCAGCAATTGTACCACGACGAGGTTTTTCTTTAGCAGTATCAGGAATAATAATTCCTGAAGCGGTTGTCTCTTCTTCACCGGCAGGTACAACTAAAACACGATCATCTAAAGGTTGAATTTTCATTTTCTTCTCCTATAAACCTAACAAACTATTAATTTTATTCCTATCAAACCCAACCACAGGGCGATTATTGATCCACAATTGGGGTACTCCCTGCTGGCCGGTTTTTCTCAACATATCCTGAGCAGCTTTTTGATTTCTACTCACATCAATTTCCTTAAACTTGATCCCTTTCTCACGCAAATATCGCTTTGCTGTCGTACAATGAGAGCAAGTGGGCGTTGTAAACATAATAACTTTTTTATCTTGTGCTGCAACCGTTGACATAATTATTAAGCGTCTTTCTTCAAGTTATCTAAATTTAATACTTTAAAGAGACGATCGGCAACGGCATCGGGTAATTCACACTCGTCTTCAACAACTCTATACAGTTTCACAGAGCGTTGTATGGTATCGTAGAAAATTTTGCACTCAGGACATTCTTCCATAAAGGAACCCACTTCCTGACACAATTCAGAATCAATATCTGCACCGAAATCCTGGCAAATTTTCTTTTGCAATTCTTTATTAACTTTCGGTGTCATTCTACCAACCAACCTTCACGTTTGAGAAAGGTGCTCATACTGTCTCTCAGAAAAAGCCTGGCACGCATGAGTCTCACTTTCACATTACTTTCGGAGAGATCCAACATTTCTGCTGTTTTAGCTGTAGACATCCCTTCTAAATCACGTAGGACAAAGACAGATCGATATTTGTCATCCAGATCGTCCAATGATGTTTTGAGTGCGATCTTAAACTCTTCATCACTCACCTTCGTTTCGATATACTCAGGCCAGTCTGATAATTCCAGGCCATGGAGATTCTCGAAATCTGGCTCCTGGATAGAGTAGGATATCTTCATCCGCGATTGCTTTCGCAATTTACCGAGGGCTGTATTCACACCGATACGGTAGATCCAGGTATAAAAACTGGACTTACCTTTAAAGGCATCGATCTTTTGGAATGCTGTAATGAAAGTTTCCTGAAGCATATCTTCAGCGTCTTCATTATTCCTCAGCATTCGCAAACCCAAATTGAACAATCTGGCAGAGTACATATTCACGAGGTGTGATTGTGCTCTCCGATCTCCATCTCGGGCAGCCTGGATCAGCTCCGGCGTCTCTTCACTTGTCAATTCACGTTTGATTTGATGCAAATCCTATTCATTCGTTACAGTTCTTTTTAATCAACAGATATTAGCATTCATTAAAAAACACTTCTCTTAGAGTAAAATTAATCCTGTGGAGATCAAGCTATATCGCATGTCTGCAGCTCTGGCATGCTTCTCAGCTCGTTCATTTTCGCAAGCTTCGCCGTCACCATGCTCACCGCCTTCGGCGCAAGTATGAGCCCCCTTTTGGTCGCTAACTTTCTCAGCAATAAAAAGACCTTCAAAATCAACGTTTCGACCAATTGCATCTGCGGGAAGTGTAAATGCTTCATCTTTAAAACGGACGGTTAGGACTTGTTCACCATCTTTGACCTGCATCCAGCAACCCTTATGTTTACAGAGATCACTAATGGTTCCAGATACTCTGATAATTTTTCCATTTAAGCTCTCTGCTTCTGAGAACATGGTATTTGCCGTGATTACTTCAGAAATGGCTAGATCTTGTCCGAACTTGTCACCTACCGCTTTTTTAGTCTCATAACTATAGGTCATTGACACTAAACCAATCACAATCACAACGAGAACAGCAAACTTTTTAAACATTGGCACTCTCCTTTTAGAAAACACTATTTTTTCTGATTTTAAAATACATATAAATACCGGTTGTCCCCAATACTATCGCTATTATGGATAGTAAATCATAGAGGAGAGCCCCATATCTACCAAAAAAATCTCCTGTATGCAGATCAAGGATTACCCAGCGCAATGGCACACTCTGCTCAGTAGCAAACACTTCACTCGTCCCTTGATTTTTTCTGGTAATATCTAATCGATCTTCATAGTGATCAGGTAAAGCATTGAGAGATACTCTTTTTGTATGCAAAGGTTTTATATCATCCTGATGAATCAGTAAAATACCGGTGAATGAAATAATAATCAGAAGGGAGACTAGAACCAGACTAAGCCATTTACTATAACCAAATGTATATCGGTGAAACTTGCGCCAGGTACGCATGGAGCGGGTGGAGCCTTTGATCAAAGTTCCTCCAGGCGATTAACCATCTCCGCTGCAACTAGTTGATCATGGAGCTCTGAGAGGTCTCCATTGGTAATCTCTTCCAAACGGTAGAGGGTTAGGTTGATACGATGATCAGTGACTCTTCCCTGGGGATAATTGTAGGTGCGAATTTTAGCACTGCGATCACCGCTAGAGACTAAAGTTTTCCGCATTGCAGCAACTTTACTATTCTGCTTTTCACGCTCACTTGCCAACATTCTAGCTCGTAAAACCTTCATGGCTTTATCTTTATTCTTGTGCTGGGATGATTCATCCTGGCATGATACAACCATGCCTGTAGGAAGGTGGGTGATACGGATGGCAGACTCAGTTTTGTTAACATGCTGACCACCGGCACCACTGGCACGGAAAGTATCTATTCTCAAATCACCAGTATTGATCTCAACATCTACTTCTTCAGCTTCTGGTAGAACAGCTACAGTAGCCGCTGATGTGTGAATACGTCCACTGGATTCAGTTTGAGGTACACGCTGGACTCGGTGAACACCACTTTCAAACTTAAAGGTACCATAAGCCAGTTCACCAGTAATCTGAATAATGGCTTCTTTGGTACCACCAACGCCAATTTCATTCAGGGTGATGATCTCGTGTTTCCATCCTTTATTCTCAGCATAGCGTAAATACATTCGCATGAGTTCAGAGGCAAATAAGGCTGCTTCATCACCACCGGCTCCAGCTCGAATTTCCAGAATTGCAGCACCGCTGTCGGCTGGATCCTTGGGGATCAGTAAAATTTTTAACTCGTCCTCTAGCTTCACCTGATCTGCAAGAAGGCTATCCAATTCTTCACGGACGATCTCTTTGAGCTCGTCATCATCCCCTTTGAGAATAGATTCATCTTCCTCGATATTCTGCATCAGAATTTCATAACGACCAAAGGCATTCAGCACATTGGACATATCATTATGCTCTCTCGCCACCTTCGCATATTCGCGATTGTTAGCCATGAGATCAGGATCTGATAATTGAGTTTCCAGGTTCTTGAATTTTTCCTTTAAGGCAGGCAGCTTATCAAGTAGCATTAGTCAATGGCCTCAGCCATATAGGTTTGCCCTTGATACTTTTCCAGATCATCTCCGAAAGCATGTCTAAGAGATTCTAAAGCGACTTCCAATTGATCATCATCGGGTTCACTGGTGGTAATATTCTGTAGCCAAATACCCGGTGCGGCCAAGCCACGAACCCAGGCGATATGGCGGTATTTTGAAGTCAATTTTAGGACTTCATACCCTACACCAGCTACCAGAGGAATTAACGGTAAATGACTGAGCAATCGAATTTGCAGGGTCATTTCACCCACAAATAGTTTGACCACACTGTCAATCAGCGCAAACATGATGATGGAAGATAGTAGTACGATGAAAATAAAGCTGGTACCGCAACGAGGATGTTGGGTTTGAAAAGGTTTTGCCGATTCCAAATCCAGATTTTTTCCCGCCTCAAAAGTATAGACCACTTTATGTTCAGCGCCGTGATACTGAAACAAACGCTTTACATCCTTCATCATGGAAATAGCCCAGAGATATGCTAAAAATAGCAAAATTCTGATTATGCCAGATACAATATTGAAGGTAAAGGCTGTATCAGACAAGTGCAGTAAATTACCAGTGACAAACAGAGGTGTAATAAAGAAAAGTCCTAGCCCAATGGACAACGCTAAAAGTGTCCCGAGAAAAGAAAGGATCTTATCTTTCAAACTCATTTCAGCTGGTGTTTCTTCTTCAAATGCGATCTCAGCGGAATCATTGAGGGTTTTAATACCCATTTTCATCGATTCAAATAGTGCAACCATGCCCCGAATAACAGGTTTCTTGAGCGCAGCATATTTTTCAGTGAGTGAGGTGAACTCCTCACGCCTGATAATAATCTCACCATTAGGGTTGCGCACAGCAATTGCATATGCACCAGGCACTCTCATCATAACACCTTCTATGATAGCCTGTCCACCAACCAGAATTGATTGCTGGGCAGCGAGAAATGCCTGAAACATAACGCGAAATGTATGTTTCAGCATCAGTTGAACTTGATAGCGGATACTATTTTGCTTCTGCTGTTGTACCGTATTTTTTACGGAATTTGTCAATACGGCCGGCAGTATCCAGCAGTTTTTGTTTTCCGGTGAAATATGGATGACATTCGTTGCAAATCTCTATATGTAATTCACCAACGGTAGTATAGGTTTCGAAACTGTTTCCACAGGCACAAACCACCTTGTTCAATTCATATTTAGGATGGATTCCTGGTTTCATTTTATAATAACTCCCTTCGTTATTTCAATTTATCAACGGCTTGGGCAAATCTATCCAAACCGGTTTTTATAGCTTCCATGGATGTTGCATAAGACAGCCTCACGTGCTCATCAGCTCCGAAAGCTGAGCCCGGAACCACTGTAATATGGGCAGCATCCAATAAATATTTTGTCAGATCCATGTCGTTTTCAATGGTCATATCATCTGCATTTTTCCCGAACAGCCCTGAAATTTTTGGAAATACGTAAAAGGCACCTTCGGGCATGAGACAAGAAACTCCAGACATTTCATTCAATGCCTTGACCATGTAATTTCTTCGTTCTACAAATTGTTTTCGCCAGTCTTCTAAAAATACTGGTTCTTCATTAAGCGCAGTTTCAGAAGCATATTGGGCAATTGAATTTGGATTGCTTGTAGCTTGTCCCTGGAATTTACCCATGGCTTTTGCCAGTTCAGGACTAGAAGCAGTATACCCTATCCGCCAACCTGTCATGGCAAATGGTTTAGACATGGTTTGGACTGTAATCGTTCTATCATACGCCCCTTCTATGCTAGCGAGGCTAATATGTTCACCACCATAGACCAGTAATTCATAGCACTCGTCACTGATGATCCAAAGATCATGAGCTATTGATACATCTACTACAGCCTGGAGGCTCTCACGATTCAATACAGCACCGCTTGGGTTGGAAGGTGTGTTAACGATTATACCTTTGGTTTTATCGGTCACGCCAGCCAATAGCTGTTCCTTAGTGATCTGGAATTCATCAGCTTCGTGGGTTTCAACATAGACCGGAGTGGCACCACTTAACTTTACTTGTTCAGGATAAGTAACCCAGTATGGGGAAAGAAGAATAACCTCGTCACCCTCTTCGAAGAGTGTCATCATGATATTATACAATGAATGCTTACCACCATTGGATACCACAATTTGATTCGCCGAATAGTCCAGCCCATTGTCCCTTTTAAGCTTGTCCACAATAGACTGTTTTAACGTAGGTGTACCAGAAGCTGGAGTATATCGCGTTTTTCCCTCGTCAAGAGCGGTCTTCGCAGCAGCGATGATGTGATCTGGAGTATCAAAATCTGGTTCCCCTGCCCCGAATGAAATGATATCAACACCTTCTGCCCTGAGTCGAGCAGCAGCTTCCATGACCGCCATAGTTGCTGATGGTTGTAAAGCGTTGATTCTTTTAGCAAATGCCATTTTTACTTTCCTCCGTTAAAAAGCCGCGCAATATATCCGTTAGCCCCCTCCCATAGCAAGTGAAAGGTGACTGTAAAAACATCATATAAGAACTTGAATCAGCCATAATGCCGACCCAAGTTCTTATAAGTGAAATTTAGCGAATTGTTTTGGGAAGTGTTAGATGAATCCGATCGCGATTATGAATTCATCGAGCGGATAAATTCTTTATTCGTTTCTGACCTTTGCATACGCTCCAGTAAGAATTCCATCGCTTCAATCGGAGTCATTTCGTTGAGTAATTTTCTTAGAATCCAGGTACGAGACAGTTCTGCCTTACTTAAAAGGAGTTCTTCTTTTCGCGTACTTGAGCGATTGATATCAATAGCAGGGTAGATACGACGGTCACTAAGACGACGATCCAGAACGAGCTCCATATTTCCCGTTCCTTTGAACTCTTCAAAAATAACATCATCCATTCTGGAACCGGTTTCAATCAGAGCTGTAGCCATAATTGTTAAACTACCACCATGCTCAACATTTCGAGCTGCACCAAAAAATCGCTTGGGGCGGTGTAGAGCATTTGAGTCAATACCACCAGAGAGAATTTTACCACTATGGGGAATGACAGCATTGTGGGCACGAGCAAGACGGGTCAAACTATCCAATAGAATAACCACATCTTTTCCAAATTCGACCAAACATTTCGCTTTATTTAAAACCATGTCAGCAACCTGGACATGCCGCTCCGGCGGTTCATCAAAAGTCGAAGCAATAACCTCAGCATCTACCATTCGGCGCATATCTGTCACTTCCTCAGGTCGCTCATCGATCAATAATACAATGAGCACAACTTCTGGGTGATTAGCCAAAATAGAATTTGCAATGTCCTGAAGGATGATTGTCTTTCCAGTTTTTGGCTGGGCAGTGATTAAACCACGCTGACCTTTTCCAACTGGACTTATGAGATCCATGACGCGCATGGAGTAACTTTTGGGTCCTCTCTCCAAGGTGAGTTTACTATCAGCATAGAGCGGGACAAGCGTATCAAAACGAGGTACGATTCGACCTTCTTCTGGGTTCAGGTAGTTGATAGCCTCCACTTTCAGCAGCGCAAAATAGCGTTCATTATCCTTTGGAGGACGCACTTGACCCCAGACAATATGACCAGTCCGAAGTGCAAAACGTTTGATTTGGGAAGGTGAAACGTAGATATCGTGTGGACCTGCTAGATAATTATTGTCTGCGTCTCTTAAAAATCCATATCCATCAGGAAGAATTTCCAGGACTCCAGTGGAGAACATCATTCCGGCGCTCTCTGTTTGAGCCTCAAGAATGGATTCAATCAAATCCATCTTTTTTTGTGATGCGACGACTGGGACTTCTAGCTTCTGGGCAATATCTGCCAATTCTTTCAACTTCGTGTCTCGAAGTTGGGTAATGTTATAACTCATTGAAATAGACCTGTTCTTTTGTTTTCGATATTATTAAAATTTTTGATGTGAAATAATTCTTCTTTTCTGGGAGATTGTCATAGTACCATCAGTTCATATGATACAATGTGAATTTAAACCCGACCTATACCTTGTCAATTAAAATTCTAAACTTTTATTTTCAGTTAATTTGGGGGAATATCGTGGGATTTAATATCACCCGGTATCTGTCAAGTATCAAAGTTAAACAATTCAAAAAGTGATTCAGCTAAATAGTGACTACCAAAGAAACAGATACTCTGATTCAGATCTGTTTGTATCTCGAGAGCACTGGCATATGCCTGTTCAGGGTCATCCAATACTTGCTTGGGATTGATCCCCAGCTTCCGTAATGCATCTGCATCCAGGGCAGAATGTCCTTTAAAGGCGGTATACAAGATTGGGCCAGACCATGTTTCCAACAACTCAAGCATGGTCGAGACATTTTTCCTGGCATTGAAGGCTGCTATCAATATGCAGTCCTCCATTTTTGTCATGCGCAGAGAGTCCATTAAGCTCTCAAGTCCGGCTGAATTATGAGCGACATCATAAAGAATTAAAGGGTTTTCTTGAAGGGCTTGAATCCGACCCAGCCATTGTAAGGCATCCAGACCCTTCTGAATCTTTATCGGGTCTAGGACGAACCCTATCTGGTCTAGTGCTGCCAGGACATTACAAAAATTCTCAGCTTGATGCTTCCCCAAGAGAGGCAAATTGAATCGCAGAGATTGCTCATTGATCCTAATTGTGATTTCTTGTGAGGTTCGCTCATAAACCACATTCTCGATCTGAGTAAGCTCTGGGACGTAGACAAACTCTGATTGTTTCTGCTCACATCTGGTTTTCATCAATTGGATCACATCTGGGGTATTCTTTGCCAGGATTAGTGGTTTATTCTTCTTGATGATCCCAGCCTTCTCTAATGCAATTTTTTCCAGAGTATCCCCGAGGATATTCTCATGATCCATGGATATTGATGTGATGATACTGATGATTGGGTCAACAACATTCGTCGCATCAAGACGTCCCCCCAGACCCGTCTCAAAAACGGCATACTTCACACCCTGTTCCTTGAAATAAACCATTCCAAGAGCGGCCAATACTTCAAAAAAAGTGATCCCCAGTTCATCAATGTGACTCTTCCAGGATTCAACCTTTGTGATAATGAATTCATCAGGAATCATGACCTGCCCGATCCTAATTCTCTCGTTGGGTTTGAGCAAATGGGGTGAGGTAAATAGACCCGTCTTTATGCCTGAGGTATTGAGAATGGCCGCCATCATCGCAGCAGTAGAGCCTTTACCATTTGTGCCTGCAATGTGGATAACATCATAAGCCTGGTAAGGGTTTCCCAGAAGACTCATGAATTGTTTGACTCGGGAGAGTTCAAGCTTGACACCGGGAGTTGTCAAGCCGAAAATATAGTCAAAAATTGCTTTTGAGTTCTGGCTCATGGCGTAAAATACTTTCGATAATATCCCATGATATTTAGAGCAGACTTATTTATAGGCTTCTAAAACTTCCAACTCAACTTTGAACAGATTTTCCAGAGGACGGCCAAGGAATCGTGATGCTGTTTCTTCAAACTTTTGAGGGAAATCTGATACGAAAAATTTATGTTTTCCAGGATCGGCGGTTTCTTTGCTCAGTAAGCCTAATTCAGACAGAGCCCGTTGCACCTCAGCCGCAGTTTCTTCGCCAGAATCCACGAGTCTAACATCTTGTCCAATGACCTGTTGAATCGCATCTTTCAGGTAGGGGTAGTGGGTGCAACCCAAAATGAGGGAATCAGGTTTATTTGCCTCAAATGTCTTTAAATAGGTTCTGAGTACTTTTTCAATAACTTCATCTTGAGGCCAACCTTCTTCAACCAGTGGAACCAGCAAGGGGCAAGATTGATCGATCACTTCGATTGCTGCATTCAGTTCACGGATTGCAGATTTATAGGCGCCGGAACGAATAGTTGAGGCGGTCCCAATTACACCAATACGACCATTTTCACTATATTTCACTGCAGCTCTTGAGCCGGGGTCAATAACACCAACCACAGGTACATCAAAGTGCTTCTGGAGAGATTCAAGTGCGACTGAAGAAGCTGTATTACACGCTACAACAATCATTTTGACATTCTTCTCAACTAGAAAAGAAGATATCTGATGTGAAAATCTAACTACCGTATCTTTCGATTTGGAACCATAAGGAACACGAGCAGTATCTCCGAAATAAACCAAATGCTCGTGAGGCAATAGATCGATCAAAGCCCGGATAACTGAGATACCTCCCAAGCCTGAGTCAAAAACTCCAATGGCTTGATCTGGACTAAGTTGGCTCATGGTGATAAGAGCTTTTCATGACGTGTTTTATACTTCATTAAGGCGTTAAATATCGCTTCCGCTGCTTTTTGTCTATACGATGCCTGTTTTAATCGTCGTGCATCATTTTTATTCGTGAGAAAACCCAATTCGATAAGAATGTTGGGCATGGTTGCTCCAATGAGAACCATAAAACCAGCCTGTTTCACTCCTCGATTCTGACCCACCAGTTTCTTGTCAAATTCGCTTTGAACCAAGTCAGCCAGGGTTTCGCTTTCTTGCATAAATGAACTTTGCATCATGGTAGCTAGGATCAATTGCTCGTCAGTTAACTCAACATAGTTACCTGAATTTTCCTCGAGTCTCATAACTGCGTTTTCTGCCTCTGCTACTTTTTGAGCGGCAGCGTCCGTTTTTCCAGGTCTTATCAAATATGTTTCAAAACCTGAGGCCTTCTTGTTTTTATTGGCATTCGCATGGACACTTAAAAATACTTTTCCCTTGGCTTCATTTGCGATTTTTGTCCTTTGCCGTAGAGGGATAAATTTGTCGCTATCTCTGGTATAAACAACTTCAATGTCGGTTCGTTTTTCAATCAGTTTACCCAAACGTTTTACTACATCGAGAACAATATCTTTTTCCTTAACCCCATTGGCTTTTGCACCGGGATCATGTCCACCATGGCCAGCATCCAGGATGATCTTGTCAAGCTTCCATTTAGCACGTTCTTTATCCAGATAATGACTCTGATCGATGACATACGGTCGCCGAATAGTGAGTAATATTTCAGGCGGTGAAGCTCGATGGATGACATCTACGCCCTCTACCGTTCCTCTCAATCTAAAAGTCAATTGCGATGTACCATTGAGCTGATCAGCGGTAACGGATCTGATTGTACTCTTATTTGGTATAACAGTATCATCAATTCCAGTCTTGTCTACGGTCGCTCCAGGTAAAGTTACATAAAGCCATTCCTCGCGATTGATCCAGGCTTTTACAGATTTGGCATCATAGCGATTTGCTGTCTTAATACGTATGACGGTTCCATTTTGACGCTCTTCAATACTTGAGGAAACAATATCATAGGGTGATAATTCAGGAATCTCTTCAGTTTTTTTGACCAGCAGGTCGGCTGTATCTGTACCGGAAAGGATAGTAACACCTGAAACCAAACCAACCTGTTTGAGGATACTGACAAAATCATCCATAGGTAAATAGGTTTCACCATCAAAAATGATTACGGCTTGAGTCATCTGGAAAGTCTTATCCTCAACCATGAGGTAGCGATTATAAGCAGTCACTTTGAATTTCAAGTTACCGATGCGGAAGACCGACTTACGAACCACTGGATTAATAAATGCCGAAATTTTATATGCTTCTAAGACATCAGTGACAGCTACGAATTGTTCTTGATTGATAACTTGAACCGGTATGGCTGGTATGTATCGGTCATCAGAGGCTTTTTGGAGAATAAGCTCTGTTCGCCTAGCTTGCAGTGAGCTACCAGTTACCAGGAAGAGAATAACAAATATTATTGATGATAATCGATTCATATTCAGCGTTGAAATTAGTCGGTGGAGTTTTATAAGACAATGGACAACTGAAAGCTAAGGCTTGGATATTTTACAACGCTCTCCTGCGGGAATGCCGTGGTCTGCGCTATTTGAAATTCAAAGGAAGATTGTCTCCGCGAACTGTAACGGAGGTATAGAAACCATCGTTGACCATCTGCGAATGCGGTGAAAAAATTAAAACTCTCAACCAGGCCAGTTTCATAGATACTGATTCGTAGAGTATGGTTTGGGACGTTGTAGCGAACATATCCCATTGCCAATTTCCAGTTTTGCACAAGCCAGCCCATTCTTTGCTGTATCAAAATGGACCAGTGTTCATTATTGGTAGCTGCCTTCAGATTTACACGATACCACAGACTTGGAGAAAATCGTTCATTTAAGGACAGAGCATACTTTGTAATTTTTAAGAAATCCATCTCCCCTTGCCAAAGATCAGTGGGATAGATGGGGCCGTCAAACTTATAGCTCCAGTCATATTGCCATTCACGGTTTGACCGAGCAAACTTTATCTGAGCTTTATGCTGATTCAAACTCCGCGTCTCGTACAGCGTAGTTTCATTTCGTGATTGCCCCAGATCAATGGCGTAGTTGAGCCTCAAGCCTCTCCTTGGGCTTACTAATAATCTAAGAGAGAATCCATGTTCGCTCTTACTGGTAGATCCTAGTTGAGCAAGCTCAGTACCGAACGTCTGAGTTTGAAATGATTGAAAATATCTATATTGCGCTGAGAGCCCCAGGGTCTTGGTCTTATAATACCAATTTATGATGGACTGATTCCGCGCTGGATTGAAATTATCTATGAATATTTGAAAAAGCTGATTCCCAGAATATTGCCAGTGAGCCCCCAGTTCATATTGAGTTGATTTTCCCTCAAAAGAATTCATACGAACTGCTGAATAGAGAGTAAGAGTCCTCCAATCATAGATTCCTGCGAATCCAAAATCAATAATACTCTGGGATTCATAGGTTCGATCAGCAGAGTGAATTCCGTCCGTATCTTCCCGGAAAGTTCCATCCTTAACTTGACCAAGGGTCCTTCTCTTGGAGGCGAACATGACCGTATTTAGACTGTTCATCTGTTTTTCGATGGCAAGACCGTGGAAATAATCTGTTTCTCTAGTGGAATAATGAGGTCTAATATTTGGAAGTATCCTTGATGTCAAACTTGTAGGATTCAGGCTGGATCGTCTGGTATTTTGACTCTGTAGAAAACCAGCTCCCCACCTTAGGTTGAAATCACCGATAAGCAATTTATCCACACCTGGCACTTGATCGCTGCTAAGAGTAAACACTGCATGATCTGCTAGACTACCCTCAGTTGGGTCCTGCTCAAGGAGAAAATTAAAGCTCAGATTAGGGTTAATAAATCTGCCTTTATTGAGTATCCTCCACCCATTCATACTTGGGCTGTATTGCAGACGTTGTCTTAGGATTATATCAGTAGCACTCATACTTATTGGAGTAAATATCTGGTCGAGTAATGCGTCGTAGAACCCATTCTCATCTGGGTCGTCTAGCTCATTTGGGGTGAATTCACCTTCAGTTTGGGCGCCAATGGACATAACGATGACCAGGGAAGTGATCCAGATCTTCACCATGGATGCAGTTCCATTCCAAATCCATGGGAATTGGGCAAATCCGGGTGATAGATCCAAGTATAGTAAGCTACATAGTTACTCAGTTTGAGTCGCCATCCAGTAGAGATTGCTCCGCTTAATTCTCTGTATCCAAAGGCAATCTGTAGTCTCTCACAGGCAGTACCTATGATACCAAATGAAAACTCTGCTGGTAGAGCAGCTTCTTTCTCAAAGCCTGACATTAAGAGAAATGGACCACTATCGTATTCAATTCCAATCATAAATTTTTGGGGAACTTGGAACGATTTCTTTAACTGAAGCAAATTTTGCAGGCTTGATCCAATATGAATTTTATCATGCAATTCAAAATACAGGTTTGTGGATAAAGTGAAAGTCGATTGAGGATCAAATCCTTCTAAACCAACCCGAAAGTGGCCCCCGCTTGCCCCTATTCTAAAAGTAGAGTCAAGTGACCATGATGACCCGACATGGATCATGGACTCTGAATATATCTCATCGCCAAAATAGGCAATCCTGCTAACTACAGGTTGCTTCCAGAGATTTGCAGTAGCAAGCAGCGAGCTGGCTTGCAGGTCGAGTCCACTGAATGGATAATGATATTGAAACTCAAATTGCGGAGGGGTCTCTGAACTCAATAATGATGGATTCTCCAGAAATCGCTCCAATTGGAGATCTCCCACAACTTTGATGTTTCCACTTGCTGCAGACCAACCAACACCCCTGAATTCAAACGCAGCATAAAGCGATGTTGAGAGGAGTGATGCAACAAGGGAACGGCATAGCAAAAGCAATGCTCTATTACCTAGTGACATAATTTTACCTAAATTTAACTTTGATGAATGTTTTTAAAGTGTAGCCTATGTTAACTCAGTTGGCATACCTGAGCAATAACAATTAAAATTGGATCTTTCTATGAATCAAACTTTCTCACGTCAGACTAAAGATGAATTGATCAATAAAATTCAAGTTTATTTCCAGAATGAATTGAATCAGGAATTAGGGAACTTTGAGACCGAGTTTTTATTGGATTACTTCAGTGAACATGTCGGGCCATTTTACTATAACCAGGCCATCAGAGATGTCCAGATTCATCTTGCCGGATATTTAGAAAACATGAATGAGCGTATCGATGAACTTGAGAAACCTTTGCCGAGATAAATGGATCTATTCAACTATTATTTTTCGTTTTACCCACAGATAAGCACCAACCACCGCTCTATCCTTCGACAGGCTCAGGATGACGAGCTTCGCACGTGTAAGCAGATTTTCACTGATAAGTCTTTTCCGGGCTGTAGGGTAAAAAGACTTTTTGCGTCAGCCTGAGTAAGGCTAGTACTTATCTTTTTAGCTGAAATCCGCGACAATCTGCGTAAATCCGTGGCCAAAAAATAATTTACTTAGACCTATGCACAATCAGAATAGACTTATTTATAGGCTAATGACACATAGACCTTTGGAAGCAGATATTCCCTTTCACGATCATTTACTGAAATAAACCTGGCATCAACATCTAGAAATAAGCGGCTGCCTAAAGCATGCCTGACTCCCAATAAAGGGCCTTCTCCAAACCAGAGATCATCTTCCCGGCTGGCCGATGAGTAAATCGTTGTCCGCTTGTGAGTTAGATAACCAATCCAGCCCTTCCAATCCATATAGTCAAAATCCAAACGGCTGCTTAATTCCAGTTGTTCTCTTTCACTAGACACTTGCTGGACGAATGCACCCCAATCCAATTGTCCTTCATCTTCCCAGCGAGCTGCTACCCTTGAAACAACTGACCATCTCGAATTTATCTGATAACTAAGCTGTTTGCGAAGATCTAGGGAGCGATGTACAAAACTCCGAGTCGGTTGATCGGTTTCAAGAAACAGATCGTCATAGTCATAATCAAAATAATTGCTTCGAACTTGGGCTCGACCATCACCCTCCCAGCTATTTCGACTCCATTTGAATCCTGTCCATAACACCAGATTACGATTCCAGTAATTCTCTGAACTTCGGGTATTGAAAATATAGATAAGGTGAAACAAACTTAGTTTTGTCCCAAACTCAAGTCGATAAAATGGGCTGGGTTGCCAGATAAAACTCAAATCAGTTTTAAATCGCCACTCATCACGATCATCATCATTATTGGTGTCAGGAGTATCATACTCAAGTCGGGACAATGTGTTCTTCCATGCTAATGAGTCGATTAGCATAGGGACTTCCCAAACCAGATTTTCACGTAGCTGGTAAAGGATCTGAGTGTAATCTATGAAGTATTTATTTTGGGAGTTTTCAACTTTAAATGCTGTTAGTGAGGTAAAACTAGGCTTGTTGTACATTACACCTGTTTCATTGACCAATGAGAGACGTTTACGCTCCTCTCCCGGAAGACTTACAGTCTCTGTCTCATTAATTCGTTTCTGGCTGATCTGGGTAAGCTCATCTCCCCAAGTTAGATAATGGAAGAGGTTTAAATGCTTATCCAGTTTGTAAGTAAAGTGATTCTGCCAAACAATATTTTCATTATCACGTTTCTGAGAACTCCCCAATGAATCGGTAAAAAATTCCTGCTTACGATTCCTTACCTGTAAAGAGGATTGGAGTGATGAGATATTTCCGAACCTGATCATATAATCCATCTTGGTGTCAACTTGATGGTTCAGGTGTTCGGCCAATTCATCCCTGTACCCTGATAGTAAGATGGCTGAGCGTTGAGATTCAGACTGCCAGGTTTTGTTAATGTCTATTTCAGAACCCCAGCCTTGGTCGAGGATACCATATCTTTCCACGGATCGTCCACCAAGGAAAAGTGAAAAAGTTTCCCCTTTTCTAAGGCCACCCAGTAGAGCCCAATTCTTGATTGTGGAAGCGAGCCCGGTTCGGTGATCCTGATATAGGCTACTCTCAAGTCGGATACTTCGATCCTGTTTAGGTCCCCAAAGCAGATCACTCCTGAGCTTATGCTCAAGCGAATATTGATTCCCCGGGGCAGTATTGCTTTCATGATCAAACACCTTATAACGTAACTTCTCATTGATTAGCATGGCTGTAGAGCCCATGTTAATTTTATGGTCAAATTGAAGGTCATTGATAGTTGATAAATTGTCCTGACGAAAAGTGTATGCCAGTGAATCCTGTTCTGCTCCTAGGGTCACTGTCATGCTGAGGATTACAAGTAAAAGAGTTTTGACAAGATGTTTTTGTGGGCCCTTCGGCGAGCTCAGGGGCCAGATAATCTTAAATGTGAGATCCCAGCAAATTATCGCGTTCCCTCAACCCTTTTGGAATCTACCACCACATGAAATACCTTTTCACCTGGTTTTGCCATCCGAAAGCGTTCTCTAGCAATCCGTTCCAGATAGTCTGGATCATTGAGTAGACGATCTCTTTCACTTTCCAGCTCAGCTTTCTCAATTTCCAGGCGGTTGATATGAGTTTCCATATCACGTATTTCTTGTTTCAATTGTAATAGACTGTACAGACCCTCATCCCTGAAAACAAAAAGCTGGATTAGTATGAAAAAAATGATAGCACCTGATATCCAGGCAACTTTATTCTCGAAAATAGTCCCTGAACGCTTGGCTTTACGGGATCTGATGTTTCTCTTTTGAGCCATGATTATCTTGTCTCGTTCATGCAATAATCAATTTGAATAGTCTTTGCGAGGGAGGTGAAACCGACCGCGGCAATCTCGGGATTCATATTTACCAGAAAATTTGAGATCGCCGCAGTCTTCCCGACAATTCTGTCGGGAAGACTGCGCGAAGACTTTGAGCTCAGAAAGTTCACAATTATTTGGATTTATTTAGGGTTTAATGCTTTGTGACCCTTAAAAGTTGCCAGGTCACCCAACTCTTCTTCGATTCTTAGCAGCTGGTTGTACTTAGCGATTCGGTCACTTCGAGAAGCTGAACCCGTTTTGATCTGGCCAGCACCTGTAGCAACTGCAAGATCCGCAATGGTTGTATCTTCAGTCTCACCCGAACGGTGGGATATCACACAGGTCATATTTGCTTCATGGGCCATATTGATAGTGTCAAGAGTCTCAGTCAAAGTACCGATCTGATTCAGCTTGATCAGGATACTGTTCATAGCTGACATATCGATGGCTTTTTTAAGTCTGACAGGATTGGTTACGGTAAGATCGTCACCCACCAACTGAATCTTATCACCCAGTTTAGCATACAGTTTTTGCCAGCCTTCCCAGTCGTTCTCATCCATACCATCTTCAATAGAGACGATAGGATACTTTGAAACCCAATCAGCATAAAAATCAACAATCTCTTCAGAGTTCAGAGTTCGTCCTTCACCTGTTAGAGAATAAAGACCGGTTTTGGGGTCATAAATCTCACTGGACGCCACATCAAGGGCGATAAACAGGTCTTTACCAGCTTTATAGCCAGTCTTCTCGATAGCTTCGAGAATGACCTCAACCGCTTCTTCATTGGATCTAAGATTTGGTGCAAACCCACCTTCATCTCCAACTGATGTATTCATTCCCTTAGACTGAAGGACGGATTTTAAATGATGAAAGGTTTCCGCGCCCATTTGTAATGCTTGAGAAAATGTCTCAGCACCTAGAGGGAAAACCATGAACTCCTGAAAATCTACGTTATTATCAGCATGTTCTCCACCATTCAAAATATTCATCATAGGTACAGGTAATAAGGTAGCCTCGTCTCCACCAAGATATTCATAGAGGGTAAGATCAAAATCCATGGCGGCTGCTTTTGCTGTAGCCAATGAAATACCAAGAATGGCATTTGCACCCAATTTGGATTTGTTCTCAGTTCCATCAGCAGCAATCATTTTTTCGTCAACTTCCCGCTGCTCCACTGCTTCCATCCCAATGACAGCCTTGGCCAGGATGTCATTGACATTGGCTACAGCCTGGGTAACTCCCTTACCAAGATATTTTGATTGATCTCCATCCCGAAGCTCCATGGCTTCATGTTCACCAGTAGATGCACCAGAAGGAACAGCGGCTCGACCAAAAGCCCCGCTTTCCAAATAGACATCAACTTCTACAGTGGGATTCCCCCTGGAATCCATAATTTGGCGTCCTAAAACATCAATAATCTTCGACATACACTCTCCGCTTAAATTTCTCGTTTATTAAATTATTTCTTGTGGCTTGCTCATTTTTCATCAGCAAACAATGTAAGTTAAAAGTAGTGGGTCTGAAAGAGGCAGGTATAGGTTTTAGTGGGTATATGGGTATAGGGTTTTTGTTAATCTGCATTCTGTCGAATTGGAAAGACTAATTGGATCAGTTTTAGAAACAACACACTAGTCGACTTTTAAACGATGCGCTTAGCGAGTTAATTGCATACTATAATCGTTAAAACCCCATAAATAATCTTCGGAATATTTTCCACATCCCACAATCTCCTTTGTAATCGTTATCGTCTTCCAATTGCTATTCCCCCATATCCTTCTGTAGCAGTGTTAAGCACTGTCCCGCATACTGCAGCTAGGTCGCCCTTCATATCTCCACCATATAATCTTGAACCTCCTTCACCTATAATCTGAAGAAGATCATCATTGTAGTGAAAATCATTACCGTTATAGTGGAAAAACTTCCACCAATTTGCTGCAAGGATGTAATCATTCTCACTATTACCAATAATTTTCCTGATCGCTTTGTTAGCAGTGTTAGTGATGGAGTCTGGTATGAGTGATGATTCCTCTGTGATGTAATTATATTCCCATATACCAGTTGCTGTTACTGATATAAGTTTTGAGTCCCAAAGATATGATGCGAATAAATACCCATAATCTGATTCTCCTGGATCGTAGGTCTCACATTCATAAATCGTTGTGAACATTCCGTCATGCAACTGTAACAGTACTGTGCCATATCCTCTACTATGATACCCCTGGAAAAAAATGTATTCACCATCATCTGAAACATGAATTTCTCGTAAATCAGTTGCTGTACCAGTATCAAGAGAAGTGAAGGTTTGTCCATCAAAATGGACCACTGACCCATTTGCTCCAGCGAAATACATATTAGAATATGATGTTCCGTATATACCATAAATTTCGTTACCCCCAGGGTAATTATCATCCCTTGGTGTGAACTGATGGTAGGTTTCACCATTCCAATGAATTGGAAGTGAGCCATTCCCAAACCAGATATCACTTGACTCAATCCAATAAATTGAGCTATTACGTACTACATACCCTAAAGGAGCAATTGCTATTAAATCCCATTGCTCACCATCCCACCGTGCTGCGTTATAAAGTGCTGAATCAGTATGAATTTCTCCAACTGCCCAGATATCATTCTCATTGATAATTTCAACATCCATGAAATAGCTCAGGTTTCCCCCTATGAGAAACATCTCCCATGTGAACCCATGTGTACTTGTGTCGAGTACACATTCATCTAGCTCATCGTTCCAGTGATACAAACTATCACACTCACATGACTCACCATCATCTATTGGATGTGAATTAGGAATACAGGCACAGGTGTCAGCTTGCAGGATCATTCCCTGTCCGCAGAATGTTTCTTCCGGTGGGTCAGGGCATGCTGTGAGTAGAATTAAAAGTGAAAAGTTGAAAATGAGAAAGTGAACCAACGGTCTCGTAAGTATAGGGGTATTGGATTTGTTAAACATAGAGCTAATCTAGCAATTTAGGTAGTTTAGACAATCTCGGATTAGAAACAATTACCCCGCACTACATTTCGGCAGGCTCAATGTCCAGGACGGGATAATTTTTTACTAACTATTAGTAGCCTTCGCGTTCTTAGCGATCTCTGCGGTTACAAAAAGATTTATTTCGTAATCTTCGTGCAATTCGTTAAAAAAATAAGAACTCCAGTTTCCTTCTACATTTAAACCATCCTAGGCTCTATCCTTCGACGGGCTCAGGATGACGACCCTGGGAGGAGCTTTGCACTTCTTTCTTATTCTGTACCCCCGTCCTGCATTTCGGCAAGCTCAATGTCCGGGACGGGGCAAATCTCAAGTTTCCAATTCATCTACGTTACAACTACGATGAACAGGGTTTCTGAATTCTAGCTCCTGACTCCTGGCTACTGACTTCCGTCTTCTATCTTCCGTCTTCTGACTCCTGATTTCTGACCCACTATTTTCTATAGCCAAGCGCCCCCTGTCATCCTAATATTTAGGCATGTTAGATACGCGAATAGAATATTTGATCTTAGGCTTGTTGGGCATCATCCTTTTAGGTACCGCAGGTTTTGTCGTCATTGAACATGTGAGATGGTTTGATGCCTTCTATATGACCTCAATCACTCTAGCTACTGTGGGCTTCCAGGAGGTTTGGGAAATGTCTGACCTGGGACATCTGTGGACCATCTTCGTTATGTTTTCAGGGATTGGATTATTCTTCATGATCGCCGGTCATATTGCAAAACAAGCTGTTGACTTCAAACGCTATAGGAGGTTTCGCATGGCGAAACAAGTTAAGAAATTAAATGATCACTTTATCCTCTGCGGATATGGTAGGATGGGACAGTCTATTGCCAGAGAATTATCAGCGGCTGAGAAAACATTTGTTATTATCGAAAAAGAACCTGAAAAAATTGCCCTTATGCAGCATGAAGATCTCATCTTTATTGAGGGGGACGCAACCCAAGATGACATTTTATATCAGGCAGGTATTGAACGGGCAAAAACCCTTATTGGTGTGCTAAAGGACGATCAGGACAATTTATTCCTCACCCTTTCAGCACGCAGTTTAAAAAGTGATCTCTATATCCTCACCCGGGCAACCAGTCCATCATCTATTCCAAAAATGGAACGGGCTGGAGCTGACAAGGTGATCAATCCTTATGAAGCAGCCGGTACGAAACTAGCCAGACAGGCCATGATTCCAGGAGTGGTCGAATTTATTGAACTGATCATGAATCGAGGAAATCTGGATCTGGCGTTAGAAACAATCAGTATTAAGTCAGCTTCCAGAGCCGAAGGCAAATCCATTATTGAGCTTGAGATCAGAAAGAATTACAACATCATAATTACTGCTGTTGAACAACTGGCTGGAGAAGCAAATTTTAATCCTGATCCAAGTTATAAGTTCAAAGCAAATGACAAACTGATCGCCCTGGGAACGGTAGAAAATCTATCTCGGTTCGAAAAAATATGTGAGGCTCTCATATAATGTTCAGGTTCTTCTTTTATTTTGTATTTATCTCTCTATTACTCATAACAAGTTGCTCCTCAGACAAAAAAACTCCGGCTGAGCAACAATCAGTTTTTGCCACAGTAGATGGCGTTGAAATTAGTGAAACTAGCTTCCAAAGGGCTTTTCTCCCTGTGTTGTTATATGGTGATAAATTTGACAGTCCAGAAACCCGCAGAGAAGTAATGAATATTCTCATCGGACAAAAGTTGCTGGCTATGAGCGCTCACGAGGCAAATTTGGATACCGGCGCCCGCATCGAAAATGCCAGAGGGCGAGCCGAACGGAAAGCTTTGTCCAGAAAAGTTTATGACGAGTGGGTGAGGAAAAAAATTGAGGTCCCCTCTGAGGAACAGTTGCGAGAGGGCTTTAATCGTGGACGGAAAGCGCTCTTTGCACGTCACTTATATGCTGATTCAGAGGCGAAGATCAAGGATTATTCAAGACGTCTAAACTCGGGGGAGGCTTCTTTTTACACGTTGGCACAAGATGCTTTCGCTGATACAATCCTTTCTAAAAATGGTGGAGCATTGGGCTGGATTACTTTTGGGGATTTGGATGAGACCATTGAAGACACGCTCTACACTTTGACCCCGGGACGAATCTCCCAGCCTGTTAAAAGTCAGTATGGTTGGCATATTTTAGCCCTTGACGATATTCAGGAAGAATTATTTGTCACGGAGGAAGATTTTCAGGGAAGCAGAAGTTTAATCTATAATAAGATTGTTGATCGTCGTGCAGCCCTTTTGGGTAAGCAGGTAATCAACGATTTTATGAGTCAATATAAGATCAATTTTAATCGAGAGATCACCAAGCTAGTTTGGCCAGAGGTAATAACCCGGCTAAACTCTAAAGAAGGTCTAGCTTTAATTAATGCTGAATATGATAACTCCGGTTCACAACTAGAGGCTTTGAAAGACGAAACTTTACTCACCGTCAATGGTGAAAATTGGACAGTTGCAGCTATTATTCAACGTCTTCCCGATATCGATCGTACCATACTCCAGAGCAACCTCTATATGGCGGCTTCAAATGTCATCCAGAATGAGATGCTCTCTCGTGAAGCGATACGACTCGGTTTTCAAGATGACATTGATGTGATTGAAGAAGTTCGGGATTCTCAAGAGCAGCTGCTGGCTGAAATTTATGTGAGTGTCCAGGCTGATACGATGACCTTTGACAGCTCAAGGCAAAAGGATTTTTATACAGAACACCGCATGAATCGTTATCATGCACCTGATAGTCTCCAACTCGAATTACTCGCCTTTAAAGACAGCCTCTCCGCAAGCAAGGTGCTCCGTGAAATACGTAGTGGAAGACCAAAAGAAATCGTAACAAAAAACATAATTTGGCTGGGTCCATCACATAGAAATACTGGCATTTATAAGCTGGCCCGAAGTATTTCAAAGGGAACGGTTGCCGGTCCCGTCAGCTACAAACAGATGTGGACTTTAGTCAGATTAATCGACAGAAAGCGTACCCCACTTGATTATGTGAAGATCAAACCAAGGGTAGCTGCTGATATGGAGCGAGAGAGATATAGCTCAACACGCAACATTCTCCTGAAGGGGATTCGTCCCAAGCACGATATTATTATCAATTATGATCAGCTAGACCGCTGATATTCAATTTTAGAAGGAAAGAAGTATGGCCTTAACCTGTGGCATAGTGGGACTTCCTAACGTAGGAAAATCAACTGTATTTAATGCATTAACTGCCTCGGATATTCCGGCAGAGAACTACCCTTTTTGCACCATTGATCCGAATGTGGGAATCGTTCCTATTCCAGATGATAAGCTAAATGCTTTGACAAAAATTTATGTGCCTGAAAAAACCACACCCGCCGTGATGGAATTCGTAGACATTGCCGGCCTGGTAAGAGGGGCTAGTAAAGGCGAGGGTCTGGGGAACCAATTTTTGGGGCACATCCGGGAAGTAACTGCCATTGTCCATGTAGTTCGCTGTTTTGAGGATGACAATGTGACTCACGTGGAGGGTAGTATAGATCCTATTAGGGATGTGGAAACGATTGAGAGCGAACTGATCATCAAAGATCTGGACTCTGTTGAGAAACAGCTTCACCGCGTCACCAAGCTGGCTCGATCCGGTGATAAAGATGCCAAAGCAGACGAAGCACTGTTGACCCGTATTCGAGCCCATCTCGATGAAATCAAACCAGTTAGAAGTCTGGAGTTTGATGAAGAGGAGGGTAAACGTGTTGGCACATATTTCCTGCTGACCATGAAACCTATTCTCTATGTGGCCAATGTCGATGAGGATGAGATTTTGGCTGAAAACAGAGGCGAATTAACACAACGTCTTTTTGACTACGCCAACTCAACGGGTGCAGGCGTTTTACGGCTTTGTGGAAAACTTGAGCAGGAAATTGCCCTCCTGGATGAGGAAGAGAAGCTGGAATTCTGTAGCGAATATGGACTTCCAGAACCAGGCTTGAATAAACTGATCCATCGCGCCTACGATCTTCTAAAGCTCCAATCTTTTTATACTGCCGGTCCAAAGGAAGTCCGTGCCTGGACTATCCGCAAAGGAGCCACTGCTCCTAAAGCTGCAGCTGAAATTCACACAGACTTCGAGCGTGGATTTATCAAGGCTGCGATCTTCAAGTTTGATGATCTTATGATCCATGGTTCTGAAAAAGCACTCAAGGAAAAGGGCTTGATCAGTCTGGAAGGGAAAGAATACATCGTTCAAGAGGGTGATTGTATTTTCTTTCATTTTAATGTTTAAGATAACTCATTGACCATAGTCTTTTTGTGAACAAACTTAAGCAAATATCCATCTACCCCATTAAATCCTGTTCCGGGATAAATTTGGAGCACGCCAAAGTAGAGGATCGTGGGTTTCCTTTTGATCGTCGCTGGATGCTGATTGAAGAAAATGGTGACTTTGTTTCCCAAAGAAAATCACCTACTCTGAGTCTGTTCAAGATCAGTGTGGGCACTGACAATCTCCGTATCACTTATCCTGGATTAAAACCCCATAGTTTTCCGTTAGACTCTAAAAGTAATTCTCAAATCAAAGCTCATATATGGAAAGACTCTGTGAGAAGTCATCTTGTCTCCGCTATATCTGACCAGTGGTTCAGTGAAGCATTAGATCGCAAGGTCCGGTTAGTTTATATGGATGATACTGTTATAAGACCACTGGAGAAGGAACAGTTACCTGGGGATCAATCTTTTGAAGTTAGCTTTGCAGATGGTTATCCTTACCTACTCACCAATCAAGCTTCATTGGATGACCTGAATCACCGACTTGATGTGCCAATACGTATGGATCGCTTTCGTGCAAACCTGGTTGTCAGTGGAGCTGAGGCATTCGCGGAGGATCATTGGAAAAGAATTCGTATTGGGGAAGTTGAGTTTATGGTAGTCAAGCCGTGCGCTCGCTGCCAGGTAACCACCATAGACCAAAAAACGGGAAAATCATCAAAAGAACCATTGAAGACTCTGGCCAGTTATCGTAAGCAAGATGACCAGGTCATGTTTGGGATGAATCTTGTAGCTTTGAATAGTGGCCGAATTAAAGTTGACTCGCCAGTCAGGATCCTTGAAGAAAATAGCGGACCCACACACCACTAATACAAATAATGAAGCTCCATCACAGAAAATATGGTAGTGGACCGCCCCTGATTATTCTTCATGGATTATTCGGGTCATTGGACAACTGGCACACTTTAGCGAATCGTTGGGCTAGCAATTTTACGGTATATTCTATTGATTTACGAAATCATGGCAGCTCCCCGCATGAGTTAGCTATGAATTATGAAGAGATGGCTCAAGATATTGACCAATTTATGGACCAACAAAACCTGGATAGTGCCAATTTTGTTGGTCATTCTATGGGCGGGAAAGTGGCCATGCTCTATGCTAGTTCTATGCCGGAAAGAGTAGATGGACTTATCATTCTGGATATTGGGATAGAGAAAGTGGTGGGACAACACGGTTCTATACTTCAGGTATTAAGAGAACTCTATCCTCAAGAATACAGGAATCGCTTCGAACTAAAACTGGAATTGGGTAAATATATTTCTTCACCCTCTATCATACAGTTTTTACTAAAAAATATAATGCGTCGTATTGATGGGAGTTTTGCCTGGAAGTTCAATCATGAGGCTTTATTGGATCACTATGATGACTTGACTTCTGCTTTGGCCTTAGATGAGGCATATGTGGGATCAACTTTATTCTTACGCGGAGAGAACTCCAACTATCTTAAAGAAGAACTGAGCCCTGAGATACTTCAGTACTTTCCACTGGCCCAACTTAAAACTGTCAGTGATTCAGGACACTGGCTACACGCAGAGCAACCAGATCAGATATTTTCACAGGTAAAAGATTTCTTTATCTAACTACAGAAAGAGGACAATCATGACAATCGATCGCTCAATCAAATATCTACCTGTTTTAATTATTGCAGTAATTCTAGCAGCTTGCTCGTCAGCACCCCCATTTGTTGAGGAAAAGATTGTGGTAGATCCCTTAAGATTCATGCCGCTAGTTAAGCAATACATGTCAGCTGACAGCACTAGTATGCCGGCACCAGGCTCCCTCCTCTTTGTAGGAAGTTCAAGTATACAGGGTTGGAAATCTCTCGAAGAATATCTTTCCGAAGTGGAAGTGCTCAACAGAGGAATGGGCGGTTCTCACATGTCCGATCTAATTTACCATATGGATAATGTTGTATATCCATATGAACCGTCTGCGATCTTTGTTTATGAGGGAGACAATGATATTGCCTCAGGTAAAACTCCCGAAACCGTTCTAAATGATTATATCACCTTCACAATTAAAGTCTATAATACGTGGCCTGAGCTACCTATCTATTTTATCTCTATCAAACCAAGCCTCGCACGTATACAGCACATAGAGAACATGGCCAGAGCCAATGCTTTAATTAAAACTCATATTGAATCCCTGGAAGGTCAGTTTTATGTTGATATCTTCACACCTATGTTAGGTGAAGATGGAACACCACGACCTGATATATTTGGTCATGATGGATTACATATGAATGAGATTGGATATGCAATATGGGCAAAAGAAATTAAAAGGGTACTGGGGTTAGAATAACTATTATAGAGACGCGATGCATCGCGTCTCTACTGGCCAATAATTTTTACCAGTACCCGCTTATTTCGGCGACCATCAAATTCGCCATAAAAGATCTGTTCCCAGGTTCCAAAATCCAATCGACCTTTGGTGATGGCGACAACCACCTCCCGACCCATAATCTGTCGTTTATGATGAGCATCACCATTGTCCTCGCCTGTACGATTGTGATGATAACGATCCGGACTTGCATCAAAAGGTGCCAGCCATTCCAGCCAGCGCTTATAATCTTCTTTTAGCCCGGACTCTTCATCATTAATAAAAACAGATGCGGTTATGTGCATGGCATTTACCAAACAGATGCCTTCTTTAACACCACTATCATGAACAACCACTTCTACATCTCGAGTGATGTTTACAAAGCCCATTCTTTCGGGGACGTTAAAGTGAAGATATTTGGTGGTTGATTTCATGATGAGTGTTTTCCTTCCATTGCTCTAAAGGATGAAATTAAATTCGGAGGCTGAGCTTGTCGAAGCCTTTAACCTTTAATTCAGGAGTGACATTTCGGCAGGCTCAATGTCCGAGTATGGTTTTTCTATTGAGCCAATATCATTCCACTCAAAGATGGAACATTTACAGATTTACTAATCTTTCTACTTCCGTCAGCACTTGCAGATTTTGCATCCGCTAACACAGTCCATTCACCATCAGGTAAAACGTAATCTATTGTCTTAGTTTTATTCGCGTTCAGTAAAACTATGATTTCATCTTCACCTGAAGTTTTAAATCCGAAAGAAAGCTCATCATCAGAATCAATAAACGATCTAAATTCCATATTTACATTTCGTAATCCGGAATTAGTTGATCTTATGGATATTAGTCCACGGTAATAGTCCACCAGATCGTTATTCAATTCCTTTTCAGACCAGTTGAGCCAATTGGTTTCATCATCCTTTTCATAGGAGTTGTGATCAAGATGACCAGCATTGGAATCAGTTCCAATACTGTCAGCGATCACCTTTGAGCGTCCCCAGCTTTGGCCCTGTGCCAGCATGACCGGACCTTGACTCACCAATAAATTGAGAGCAGCAAATTTATGAATCTGCAGTTCTTCATCAGACAATTTTGCAACCTGATCTCGAGTAACTACTTCAGCTTTTCCGACTTTCCCAAGGGCCAGACGAATAAAATCTCCAAGGGTATGATCGTCATGGCTTTCCAAATAGTTAACGCTTTGCACTGCCTGTCTATAATGTCCACCCTCACTCTGGAGATATCCTCGCATTAATTTTTTATAATGATTAGTATTATTCCCATCCCAAAGTTTACCAAAGATAAACCCAAAATCATCATTCTCAGGATTGCGCCCTTTGACACTATTACGGAAATGATCATTCCAGGAGGCCCATCCATGATTGGCTAACTCCCTTGGATTATATCCTCCTCCACCCCAGGGTTCTGCAATGAGTAAGACATCAGGATTAATAGCTCTGGTCGCCTCAGTAATTGCGTCTACTGTTTCCAGATCGATCATGGTTGCCAGATCAAAGCGAAATCCGTCCACATGGAATTCCTCCATCCAATAGACCAAACTTTCCACAATCATTTTACGCGCCATGGGATGTTCGGTTTGGAAGTCATTTCCACAACCACTATGACCGAGATAATTATTGTCAGCATCTAATCTGAAGTAAGCTGTCTTATCAATTAATTTGAATGGATTTTGATCATATTGGGAGACATGATTATAAACCACATCGACGATGACAGAAATACCAGCCTGATGCAATGCTTTCACCATGGTCTTTATTTCATTGATAGCACGACCATCCTGTCCAACCCAGTCACCTCGTTCTTTTGTTCCATCAGAACCATAATAGATCTCCGGTGCAAAAAAGAAGGATGTCATATATCCCCAATGATTATTCTCATAGGGATTCCAATCATTCCATATACCTAAGTCAGGATTCTTAAAATCTATTTCAATATTACCAAATTCCTGCAGGGGTAAAAATTCAACCGCATTGATACCCATGTCTTTCAGATGCTGGATACCACCCTTCTGCTCTGACTCAACAAATCCCTGGTAGGTCCCACCTTGCTTTGCTCCTGAACTAGAATGCACGGTCATGTCACGTAAATGAGCTTCCAGAATAACTAAGTCTTCCAATGGGGTATGGGTGAAATCATCTCCCTCCCAATCAAAATCATCTTGTTTGAGAATGACTGTCTTGCTGGGATACTGGTAGTTGTTTTGCCTTACCACAGCTCTAGAATATGGATCTGCAATAAACTTATCTCCCTCTCTTGAGGTTTGATAAGCATAGTATTTGGAAGCCTTGTCCACATTTAGACTAAGCTTCCAAACGCCGTTCTCCTGCGATGTCATGGGATGTGATTCGCCGGTCTTTGCATCATGATTGTCAAAGATAACTACCTGCATATCTTTTGCTGAAGGTGCGAATATTCGAAATATTAGTTGATTCCCAGCTCGACTAAGACCTAAATCTTCAGCCACAGCAGTAAGTTCGATTTTATTGGTGATCATGTTATTATTTAACTCCGGATTGTTGGTGCAGGCTAACATAAAAAGTGTCAGACCCAATATTCCCTGTCTGAAATACATGTGGTTTCTCCCATGTGGGGATAAAATGTTTAGTTTCTTTACCTGACAATTGACGGCTTGCAGACATTTAGCCAAAAATCAGGGCATTCCGCGGAAACATAATGTGAATTCAGGGATAATAAAGTCATATTCAGCGTAAGTTTTGTAACGTGGCTGCTGATAGTGGTTCTAAGGAACATAATGACAAAAGGATTGAACAATGAATAAAAACAAAATTATAGCAAGTATCTCTGCCGTTGCCTTCGTGGTTTTTGGCATCTTTATGATCGGGACAACCTCCGTTGCCGCTCAAGAAGCTCCTGATTTCACGCTCACAGATGTTGAGGGCAAGAAAGTTTCTCTTTCAGATTATAAGGGTAAAGTCATTCTTCTCGACTTCTGGGCAACCTGGTGTGGTCCATGTAAGATGGAAATACCCAGCTTTATCGAACTCCAAAATGATTACAAAGATGATATAGTCGTTCTTGGTGTTTCACTTGATCAGGGTGGTCCATCTGCAGTGGTTCCCTTTGTTGAAAAGATGAAGATCAATTATCCTGTGGTGTACGGAGACGGCACTGTTGTTAAAGCCTATGGCGGCATTCGTGGTATTCCTACTACCTTCGTCATCGATCGAGATTTTAATATCCAGCGTAAATATGTAGGGTACACGGATCATAAAGTTTTTGAGAAGGATATCCTGGCTTTCAAATAAAATCAGAATGATGTAAAAAAATCATTAAGCCCTTTCCGACCCGAAACAGTCAATGGAGAGGGCTTTCTTTTAGTAACATCGTCTAAACCCGAGTATATCCGATTCCCAGATAGTAATATTTACCACAAATTATTTGCAAACAGGATGCTAGGCGTTTAGTTTCGCCCCGCTAAACAACTGGAGAAAAGACTATGGCAAAGGCACAAAAATTCGGAGATAAAGTACGCGGAAAGATCCGTACCCACAAAAAGATGGTACGTTATATCCTTCCGGTGAAAAAAGAGAAAGACAATAATTCCATTCGTTTTAAAGAAGGAATGCTGGCTGTTCCAGAAGATAGAGAACATTCTGATTACATCACTGAACAGATGGATTCATTGATTAAATAAGCTTTTCTCTCCACAACAATTTCAAGAACGCTCCTCAATGGAGCGTTTTTTTTTGTGTCCAACTGATTACCTTTTCACGCTATGGACCTTGTACAAGCCGAAACCCGTATCCTTGAATTAATAGCAGAACTTAGTGAACATAATCACCGCTATTATCTCCTTGATGATCCCCTTATCTCAGATGCCGCTTATGATCTACTTTTAAGAGAGCTTCAGGAACTGGAGGCAAGCTTTCCTGACTTACTCCAGGCTGATTCACCATCCCAAAAAGTTGGATCCGTCTCCTTATCAAAATTTGAGCCCCTGACACATTCTATTCCCATGCTCTCCCTTGAGAATGCCATGAATGACCAGGAGCTGGTGGATTTTGACAAACGAATGCGTAAAGATCTGGAATTAGATCTTATCGAATATGTCTGCGAACCAAAATTGGATGGACTGGGTGTGGAACTCATCTATGAGAACGGGATTTTTATTGCTGGATCGACTCGCGGTGATGGATTTACCGGGGAGAATATCACCCAGAACTTAAAGACCTTAAAATCATTACCCCTTCGCCTTAGAACAAATAAACGAACAGTCCCCAAATATCTAGAGGTTCGTGGCGAAGTCTTTATGGCTCACGAAGACTTTGAAGCACTGAATAAAAGACAATTGGATGCCGATAAATCACCTTTTGCAAATCCACGTAATGCCGCCGCTGGAAGTTTACGGCAGTTGGATTCACGTATCACAGCCGAACGAAATCTCCAGATCAATATTTATGCTGCCGGACAGATCGATGATTTCACAGTAGATACTCACCTTGATTTTATTACTGCACTCAAAGAGTGGGGGCTCCCTGTTAATGATCGATTCTCACTTTGTCTAGGAATTGATGAGGTCATTGAATTCCATCAGAATCTTGAAGCAGACCGTGAAACCTTGAGCTATGACATTGATGGGTCTGTCACCAAAGTTAATTCGCTCGCTCAGCAAACTAAGCTGGGTATTCGAAGTCGTTCACCACGTTGGGCAATAGCTGGTAAATTCAAAGCCCGACAGGAAATCACAAAAATATTAAGTATCGAGCCTGGTGTTGGTCGGACTGGGGCCATAACACCAGTTGCTAATCTTGAGCCTGTTCCTGTTGGCGGTGTAATTGTTGCCAGGGCCACTCTTCACAATCAAGATGAGATCGATAAAAAGGATGTTCGAGAGGGAGACACCATTGTAGTCCAGCGGGCCGGTGATGTTATCCCAGAAGTTGTAAAAGTTATACTCGAGAAGCGTAAGCCCAATACCAAGCCATATCTGATTCCAGAGGTTTGCCCTGTGTGCCAGGGACACGTCATAAGGCTTGAAGGTGAAGCCAAACATTATTGTCAAAACATCTCCTGTCCAGCCCAAACTAAAAGACGTATCGAACACTTTGTCGCTAAACGCTGTATGGATATTGACGGCTTCGGGAGCAAACTCGTTGCCCAGCTTGTTGAGGTCGATTTAATAAACAATATTGCGGATATCTACACACTTTCTCTGGAGCAACTCGCTGACCTGGAGAGAATGGCAGAAAAATCTGCCAATAACATTTTACTGTCCATAGAGCAAAGTAAGTCTGCTGATCTGTGGCGCTTAATTCACGGTCTCGGAATTCACAATGTGGGTGAGCACCTTTCAAAAGTGTTGGCCAATAAATATGGGTCACTAGCGGGACTGGGAGAGGCAGGTATTGATGACCTGGAAATTACCCATGAAGTTGGACCCATCGTTGCACGTGGTGTTGTGGAGTTTTTCAAAGAGGACGACAATCGTAACTTACTGGCAAGATTGAAGTCCTGCGGCTTAGATCCAACACAGGATGTGAGCGCAAATAATGAAGGTGTCCTGGCTGGTTTATCTTTTGTATTTACTGGGAAGTTAGAATACTTGAATCGCGATACTGCCCGTGAGATCGTTGAAAGCCATGGTGGATCTACATCGAATGCGATGAGCAAGAAAGTTGATTATCTGGTTGCCGGACCTGGCGCTGGATCAAAGCTGAAAAAGGCAGAGAAATTGGGGATTCAAATTATCTCAGAAGCTGATTTTCGAAAAATGGTAAATACAAAATGATTATTTTGCCACTGATGAACACAGATAAAACACTGATAAAAGCAGGAATGAAGAAATGTGCGTTTAAGTTCCATCAGATAGCAAAGACAGTTGTAGAATCAGTTTTTAGAGATTCAAAATACCATCTGTGTCAATCTGTGAAGATCTGTGGCTAGAGCATATAATGGATATATCAGGAATGAAAAATGTTTAAGAAAATATTAGTCGCAAATCGTGGAGAAATCGCCTTGCGGGTGATGCGGACCTGCCGCGAGCTCGATATTGAGACAGTAGCAGTTTATTCAGAGGCTGATCGGACTGCCCCACATGTTCTATTTGCGGATGAGGCCTATTTTATTGGTCCATCACCTTCCAGTGAGAGCTACCTGCGTCATGATAAAATTCTGGATGTGGCAATATCCGCTAAAGTGGATGCTATTCACCCGGGGTATGGATTTCTCTCTGAGAACACAGAGTTTGCTGACCAGGTTTCAAAGGCTGGAATCGTCTTTATAGGACCGCCAGCTGAGGCTATTGAGACCATGGGTGACAAAACCATGGCACGACAATCTATGCTATTGACTGATGTACCAGTGGTGCCTGGCACTGAGGAACCGATCGAGGATGTGAGTCTGGCACTATCTGTTGCTAAAGATATTGGCTTCCCTGTTTTAATCAAAGCTGCTGGTGGTGGTGGTGGAAAAGGTATGCGCATCGTTGAGTCTGCTGATGGATTTCAAGATGCCGTACGCATAGCACAACGAGAATCGCAATCAGCTTTTGGGGATGGCCGAGTATATATTGAAAAATATCTTGAAGAACCTCATCACATCGAATTTCAAATCATGGCTGATCAGCATGGCAATATTATCCATCTAAATGAGCGTGAATGCTCCATCCAAAGGCGTTACCAGAAAGTCATCGAAGAATCACCCTCACCATTTATTGATCAAGACTTACGGGAAACCATGGGTCAAGCAGCAGTTGAGACGGCGAGAAGCTGTCACTATGTGGGCACAGGAACTGTGGAATTCTTGGTAGACAAACATAAGAACTTTTATTTCCTGGAAATGAATACTCGCTTACAGGTTGAACATCCAGTTACAGAAATGGTGACGGGAATTGACCTGGTAGCGGAACAAATTCGAGTAGCTGCAGGAATACCTCTATCTCTCTCACAAGCTGATGTAACAATATCCGGTCATGCAATTGAGTGTAGAATTTATGCAGAAGATGCGGCCCAGGATTTCACTCCTTCCACGGGTAAAATAGCTATGCTCCAGATCCCGGATGGTGCCGGCACCCGCTTTGATGGAGCTATCAGACAGGGCATAGAAATCACCCCATATTATGATCCCATGCTGGGGAAACTAATCTGCTGGGCAAAGGATCGCACATCTGCATTGAATCGGAGTGAACGGGCTTTGCGTGAATTCTATATTGGCGGAATAGAAACCACAATCCAGTTTTGTCGATCAGTGATAAAACATCCTGCTTTTCGTCAGGGGACCTATGACACACATTTTTATTCTAAGCACAAAGAGGAGCTCCATGCTGATCTTATTCAAGCAAGTGATGAAACATTACTGGTAGCAGGTGGCACCTTATTTCAGCACAAAGAACAGCAGAAGCATAACTCTCAGAAAGGCCAAAGCACGCAAGCCCAAAGATCAAACTGGGTAACCGAACAGCGGCGAAGAGGTCAAGAATGAAATTTGAAATTAACGCCGATAATCGCGCACTAGAAATTGATATCCAGCCTGAAAAAGAGAAACTCCTTATCAACTATGGAGCAAAAACACTAGAGTTTGAAGCAGTTCTTGTACAACCAGAGATGTACAGTGTCCTTATCAATAACCGATCGTTTGTAGTCGGGGTTTGTTCAAGAAGCAGTAAGCGGGCGAATGTAAATGGCACCCCTGTTTCCATAGAGCTCCTGGATGCTGTTCACCTGCATCTTAGAGAACTCGGTTGGGAGGCTGAAGCTGATGAAAAACTCGGACAAGTAAGCACCCAAATACCGGGCTTGATTACAAAAATCTTTTACCAGATAGGCGATACAGTGAATGAAGGTGATCCACTTTTCCTTATGGAAGCTATGAAGATGGAAAATGAGATCAAATCGCCCATCTCTGGAGAGGTTATCAAGATTAGCGTGCAAGAAGGCCAGACTGTTGAAAAGGGAACAAATATCATGGAAATTGGGTAAGCGGTATACTCAGGAGCCAGTCCTTCTGAGGAGGCGGAGGCAATCGCCTGCCAGGTCGTAGCTCAAAGAGCGAAGACTGGAAGAATCTCATTCCCTTTTACACATAATAAAGAATATACAGAAAGTAGAAAATGAAGTTGATAATAAATAAATGCGCAGGTAGAAATGTTAGGTAGAATGTTTGGTGCAGGTCTTGGGTGGGCGTTTGCCGGACCCATTGGTGGCCTCATCGGTTGGTGGTTAGGTGGACAGTATGATGGCAATCAAGGCCAAAAGCAGGCAGGTTTTAATGCGGTTAAACAGCAGACTAGACCTGGAGATTTTGCTGTAGCCCTCATGGTATTAGTTGCTTCTGTAATGAAAGCTGATGGTAAAGTACTTAAGTCAGAGCTGGATTATGTTAAGCAATTTCTGATCAGGAGTTTTGGCCAGACAAACGCACAGGAAATGCTCGTCTTGTTAAAGAATCTTCTCGAGCAGGACTATTATGTCTACGAGGTGGCTGATCAGATCAACCGTCAGATGAATTCAGCTGAAAAACTTCAGTTGATTCATGTTCTTTTTGGCGTGAGTCAGGCAGATGGTCATGTACATCAGGCTGAAATTGATGTAATTCGTGAAATTGCTCAACATTTAAAGGTAAAACATGCGGATGTTGAAGCTATTTTGGCCATTTCCGGAAAAAATAAAGACTCATACTATAAAATATTAGAAATCGACCCTTCAGTCAGTGACCAGGATGTAAAAAAGGCCTATCGCTCAATGGCAGCTCGCTTTCATCCAGATAAAGTTCATCATTTGGGATCTGATTTCCAGAGTATGGCTGAAGAAAAATTTAAATCGGTGAATGAAGCTTATCAGCAGATAAAATCTCAGCGAGGGATGTAGGAATTATCATGGGAAACCATCAAGAAAAAGCCGGTCAATATCCATTCACAAGTGGGATCTATGAAGAGATGTACCGATCACGTAAGTGGACGATGCGTCAATATGCCGGGTTTTCAAGTGCCGAAGATTCAAATGCCAGATACAGATATTTATTGGATCAGGGACAAACCGGTCTGTCCGTTGCTTTTGACTTGCCCACCCAGATTGGGTACGATTCTGACAATCAATTGGCCGAAGGTGAGATCGGCAAGGTAGGCGTTCCAATTGATACTCTGGCAGATATGGAGATCCTCTTTCAGGAGATTCCCCTGGATAAAGTTTCCACATCTATGACCATCAATTCCACCGCCGCTATCCTTCTGGCGATGTATCAGGTGGTTGCCGAAAAACAAAGCGTTAGCAGCGACCAGCTCAGAGGAACTATTCAGAATGACGTTCTAAAAGAATATATCGCTCGAGGCACCTACATTTATCCTCCTGCACCTTCCCTACGATTGATCACCGATGTTTTTTCTTACTGTAGTGAGCATATTCCCAATTGGAATACCATCTCCATATCAGGATATCATATACGTGAAGCTGGTTCTACTGCGGCCCAGGAATTGGCCTTTACCTTTGCAAATGGAATTGCCTATGTAGAAGCAGCACTTGCAGTAGGTTTAGATATTGACAAATTTGGTGCACGCTTATCATTTTTCTGGAATGCCCATAATGATCTACTGGAGGAAGTGGCAAAATTCCGAGCATCCAGACGGATCTGGGCCAAGATCATGAAGGAACGATTTGGCGCTACCAATCCGAAAGCAATGATGTGCCGATTCCATACTCAAACTGGTGGATCCACCTTAGCTGCCCAACAGATTGATAACAATGTGGTAAGAGTAACAATTCAAGCACTAGCCGCTGTATTGGGTGGAACTCAATCGCTACATACAAATGCACGCGACGAAGCTCTGGCACTACCAACGGAAAAATCGGTAAGACTTGCTTTAAGAACCCAACAGATTATTGGATTTGAAAGTGGAGTAACAGACCACGTTGACCCACTTGCAGGATCTGAGGTCATTGAAACTCTCACTGATAAGCTTGAAGAAGAGGTCTTTGCATATATCAACAAGGTTGATGAACTTGGGGGTGCTGTGAAGGCTATCGAGTTAGGATATTTTCAAAATGAGATTGGGCAAAGCGCTTACAAATATCAGCAGGAAATAGAAAATGCGGAACGTACCATTGTTGGTGTAAATCAGTTTACTGAAGATGAAACCGTTGAGGCAGACATCCTTGAATTGAGCCTTGAAGCTGCTGTCAGGCAAACAGAGCGACTTGCCAGGGTGAAGTCTCAGAGGGACCAAAGTAAGGTTGAACTGACATTAAGTGCGCTGGAGCGGGCTGCCCAAACTGAGGATGAGAACCTGTTTCCATATATACTGTCCGCAGTTCGAGAGTATGCTTCAATTGAGGAAATATCTAATATTCTCCGTTCAGTTTTTGGTGAATACAAGGCCAACTGATTACCATCGTTCAATGACCCTTCATCCACACCTGAATAGGTATCTTGAATTTAAAACAATAGACTCGACTAATCTAGAGGCACAAAGACGCCGACACGAATTTGCGGGTGAGAACGTTCTATTGGTGAGTGATGAACAAACAGCCGGTAAGGGTCAACATGGCAGACAATGGGAGTCTAGTGCTGGTCTGGGAGTTTGGGCTACCCTTTTCATTGGGCAACCTGATTACCTCAGGCAGGATCTTCAATTATTGTCGCTTTATACAGGCCTGATTGTCAAGCAAACCATTCAAGCACTCACTGGCATTGACACCAGACTCAAGTGGCCAAATGATATCATGATCAATTCTCAAAAATGTGGTGGAATTCTGACTGAACTCCAGTGGAAAGGGAACTCAACAAGCTCAGCCATAATCGGGATGGGCATTAACTTGAGTCATCAAAAGAATGATTTTCCTGAAGATATACAGGGCACTTCAACATCACTGCTCATGGAGGGTTGGAAAGAGCCTGATCGAGACCAGTTCATGAATCGCCTCATATATGAGTTCTTTGAACAATTTGAGTTATTGATTCATCCTGAACACCTAATTGGACTTTGGAACGATGCTGCATGGAAATACAATGAAATTGTTCATTGGCAAAGTAATGACAAGGATTTCGAAGGTCTCTTCATGGGGGTCACCAAAAAAGGTGAGGCGCAAATATTAAGAGGGGATAAAACTTATAAATTTCACAGCGGCGAAATTCGCTGGGGTAGATCCAGTTAAATCAATTTGAGAGATTGTATCACTTGCTTGAGACGCTGGCTATCTTTCATTACGTAAAAATGGATACAGTCCACACCATTGTTAAGTAGATCCTCACATTGTCTCGCAGTGTGATCCATTCCAATCTCGGCTCGTTCTTCTGCACTTCCAGCAGATTCAAAGGCTGTTACTAGCTCATCTGGAATATTGACTGAGAATGCTTTTGGAAGTGACGTTAACTGCACCTTCTTGGTCAGTAGCTTTAGACCCGGAATAATAGGAACATCAATCCCTTCCGCTCGGCAAAGTGCAACGAAATCATAGTAATCTTGATTGTCATAGAACATCTGGGTAACGATGTACTCTGCACCGGCGTCCACCTTTTGCTTCAAATAGCGTATATCCGCAGCTTTACTTGGGGATTCGGGGTGTTTTTCTGGGTACCCACCCACACCAACGCAAAAGTTTGAATTGTCAGCATCCAGAATATCTTCTAAATATTTTCCCGCATTCATGCTGGTGATCTGTCCGACAAGATCTAGCGTAGATTTATTGACCTCACGCGCATATTGATCTTCTTTTTCATGCTGGACTTGATCACCTCTAATAGCCAGAACATTGTCAATCCCAAGATAATTAAGTTCGATTAGAGCGTCTTCTGTTTCCTGACGATTGAAACCCTGACATAGAATATGCGGAACAGCCTCAATTTTATAGCGATATTTAAGGGCAGCACAGAGACCGATTGTACCTGGACGTTTTCTCTTTATGTGTCGTCCGAATGAACCATCGTCCTGCTTTACAAAATATGAGTCTGCAGCATGGCTGGTCACGTCAATGAAAGGAGGTCTGAATTCAATCAATTCATCAATAATCTCATAGACTTCCCTGGCACTACGACCTCGTGTGGGGGGAATAATCTCAAAACTTACAAATGGCGTTTTTGAGGCTTCAAGTATCTCACGAATTTTCATGTGCTATAATAGAAATTGTATCAGGTTTTACTAGGTCAAATATTTTTGATTTTCAATACTATTAAATATCTATAAATGTTTACCAAGGATGGTTTGTAGATCCGTAATGGTATAAGGTTTTGATAAATAGTCAACAAATCCAGAGGATTTCAAGTCCTGACATTTTTCTTTCAAAAAAGCGCTTACTGCAATCATAGGAGTGTCTGCGTGTCTTTTGTTCTTTTTTAAAATAGCTCCTAATTCTAGACCACTTATACCAGGACCCAGAGCAATGTCTAAGAGCATGACATCAACCACTTTGTCTTCCATTAGAGCTAGGCCTTCCTCCCCTGTTTTACCCACAATAGCGCTATAGTCGAGCTTTTTCAGTAGTAATAAAAGATATTGCAGGGAGGCGTGATCGTCTTCAATGACCAATACTAATTTATTGGGTCTTTTATTGTTTTTCATTTACATCTTTTTCAGTACGTCTATTCACTTATAGGCTCAATTGTTTTGGGTAATTCCAAATAAAAGATATTGCCACTTGTCTCACTTGATTCAACGCCAACTTTGGCTCCATGAACATCTGCAATCCGTCTAACTATAGCTAATCCAAGGCCACTACCATGACGACTTCGATTGGTCAGTTGAACGCGGCGTTGGAAAATGGTCTTTTGGTCATCACGGCTGATCGATTCACCTAGATCATGAACATAGAATTTGATTCTACTTTCATTCTCATTGAGACCACAGACCACTTTTCGCCCAGATGGTGCATATCTTAATGCATTACTTAAATAGTTTCTGAATATTTCTGCAATCACCTGATTCGCTTGAACTATAATTCCATGCTCGATCTCTGTTTCCAGAGGTTTATTCCGTTTATCAAACCCAGGCTTAAATTCTTGAACGACTTCTTCGGCTAATTGACTTAAGTTCAATCCTTCCATCTCTATCTCTTCGCCCAGAGTCACTCTGGCCAGAGATGTTGTATTTTTAATTACTTTCAGAAGGGCATCTGAACTATCCTGAATCAACTTGAATTCTTCCTTTTGTTCTCCCTCTGTAGAAAGAAGATCTGCCACACCTGCAATAACGCTGGCAGGATTTTTTAAGTCATGGGTAATGATATCAATAAG
>CAZOBQ010000009.1:0-45121 GCA_964578155.1 uncultured Lentisphaeria bacterium | reverse complement strand
AAGTATCTCTTATTTATTTAGATCAAATGAACCGAATTGGTCTGACGCCGCACAGGCAACTATATCATATTATCGATAGCTTAAAAGTGAATATGGATTCTGCTAAATATTTAGTTGAACTAGCTGAAATCAAAGGCATGGAGATATCGGATCTATTTTTTAATCTTGAAGATGCACACAATGCATTAATCCATACACGGACAAGTATCCATAGTTTTGACACCAGTTTTGTCAGGGAGACAGCAGCCCCCGGGATTGTTGCTAGTGATGAGGCAAAAGTGGGAGCTAGATTGGCTCTGAGTGAATTAGACTATAGGCGCAAGGGCTTATTTATTGCTTCTTTTGTTATCACCATGTTTGCATTGTTGATGTATTTGAAAGTGAAACAAGTTGAAGGTCGTAATAGAAAGGGTGAGGACAATGATTAAACATCTCATTGGTATATATATAATTGGTCTGTTTTCGTTTGGATATGTGATTGCACAGCCATTTGAATATGTTGGCTCACAGAAGTGTAAAAGTTGCCACAAGAGTAAGAAAAAGGGTGCACAGTATAAGGTGTGGGAAGAGTCTTCTCATGCAAAAGCCTTTGATGCACTGTTGTCACCTGAAGCTCTGGCAATCGCAAAAGAACGAAATCTAAGCCTGCCACCTTCTGAGTCCCCAGAATGTCTTGAATGTCATACCGTTGGTTTTGGAAAAGGTGGCTATGAAGTGATGAGCGCTGAGTTTTGGAACGCTTCCCCTGATGATAAGGCTGCCAAAAGGGCAATTAAGCGCATGAACGGCTTAAAGAATGTTGGATGTGAAATGTGTCATGGTGCTGGTAGTGGATATCAGAAGAAAAAAATCATGGTTGGTATTTATTCTGACTCACTGAAGGCAGAGGATTACGGTCTTATCACTAACACGCCTGAAGAAACCTGTCTCAAATGCCACAATGATCGCAGTCCATCCTATAAACCGTTTAATTATGAAGAGCGCGTTAAAGAAATATCCCATCCTTTCCCAGACGGGATGTAAACCTTTTTATATAGATTAGGAACGAGTATCCAGAGTGTCCCCTTTTTGTGCGCTCGTGCGATGCTATTCTAAATAGTTTTCTTCAGGAATAATCTGGTCTTTCCTCCCTTCACAGTGTAATCTGACGACATGAATTTACCATGGTGATATCTTAAATGGAATAGGAGTCAAGTATTTCAAAGAGATCATTCAATTTATGTGTAGGTACGGCGTTTAATGTTGCCTTCACTCATTATAAGACTATAATGGTCACGTATTTATGAGTTACGCATTTCTATTATCTAAATTATATTCAAGCAGACATAAAAAATTTATTATGAGGTGACCCTTGGCTAGTGTCAATCTACAACATGATTCAGATCCGCAGGAAACCAGTGAGTGGCTGGATTCTCTAGCTGCTGTCTTTGAAGAAGAAGGTGTCAATCGGGCACATTATTTGGTCAATGAGCTCATTGATTACGCACGTCGGAATGGTGTGCGTCTTCCATACAGTCCTAATACATCCTACTTAAACACAATTCCTGTTTCTCAACAGCCACAGTTTCCAGGTGATCGAGAAATTGAAAGAAGAATCAAATCCATTATTCGCTGGAATGCCATGGCCATGGTTGTAAGGGCTAACAAGGCCAGTGACGGTATCGGTGGACACATTTCCACCTATGCCTCTTCTGCAACTCTGCTGGAAATCGGCTTCAATCATTTCTTTCGTACGGCCACAGATCAATTTGGTGGGGATCTGGTCTATTTTCAGGGACATGGTTCACCTGGTATCTATGCACGAGCATTTCTGGAGGGACGTCTCAACGAAGACCATTTGACTAATTTTCGTCGTGAATTAGCACCAACGGGCGGTTTATCATCTTATCCCCATCCCTGGCTCATGCCGGATTTCTGGCAATTTCCAACAGTCTCCATGGGTCTTGGCCCGTTACAGGCCATCTATCAGGCTCGCTTCATGCGCTACATGGAAAATCGTGAACTGATTCCTAGAAGTGACCGTAATGTTTGGGCATTCCTTGGTGACGGTGAGATGGATGAACCTGAATCACTGGGAGCCATAAGCCTGGCCTCCCGTGAAAAATTGGATAATCTAATCTTTGTCGTGAATTGCAATATGCAACGTCTCGATGGTCCGGTGCGTGGAAACAGTAAGATTGTGCAGGAGCTTGAAGGTGCTTTTAGAGGTGCCGGTTGGAATGTAATCAAAGTGATCTGGGGCTCTGAATGGGATGCTTTGCTTGCCAAGGATAAAGATGGAATTCTAGCCAAGCGCATGGAAGAAGTCGTCGATGGTGATATCCTTAAATATATCGTAGAAGGTGGCGCCTACATCCGGGAACACTTCTTTGGAACCTCGCCTGAGTTACTGGATATGGTTAACCATCTAAGCGATGATGACCTGGAAAAATTAAAACGGGGAGGCCACGATCCAGCCAAAGTTTATGCCGCTTATGCTGAAGCACTAGCACAAGATGGTCAGCCCACCGTTATTCTCACCAGTACCGTCAAGGGCTATGGAATGGGTGAAGCCGGTGAAGGAAAAAATATTACCCACGGTCAGAAAAAGTTAAATGAAGAAGAGTTGAAAGCCTTTAGGACTCGTTTTGGTATTCCCCTCTCAGATGAAGAAGTAACCAAAGCACCATTCTACCGTCCAGCTGAAGATTCAGAAGAGATAAAATATTTGAAAGCTCGACGTGAAGCACTGGGCGGTAGTTTCCCTGTGCGACGTCAATCATCTGACCCGCGTAAAGCACCGGATCTGAGCGCCTTTTCTTCAGCTCTGGATGGAACAGGGGATCGTTCTCAGTCAACTACCATGGCTTTTGTAAGAATTCTGGCCATGTTGACCAAAGACAAAACCATTGGAAAACGTATCGTTCCCATCGTTCCTGATGAGGCACGGACTTTTGGTATGGAATCCTTATTCAGAAGTCTGGGAATCTATTCAAGTGTGGGTCAACTTTATGATCCTGTTGATTCTGATCAATATCTCTACTATCGTGAGGATATTAAGGGTCAGATCCTGGAAGAAGGAATCACAGAAGCTGGCTCAGCCAGTTCCTGGATTTCGGCTGCAACCTCTTATAGTACACATGGTGTCAATATGATGCCTTTTTATATTTACTATTCCATGTTTGGTTTCCAGCGGGTGGGTGACCTCTTCTGGTTGGCTGGCGATATTCGTGCCCGTGGATTCTTACTTGGAGCCACTGCCGGACGAACCACTCTCAACGGGGAAGGTCTACAGCATCAGGATGGTCATAGTTTATTAGCTGCTGCAACCATTCCAAATTGTCGAGCCTATGATCCAGCTTATGCTTATGAGATCGCGGTCATTATCCAACGTGGAATGCAAAGAATGATGTATGATCAGATCGATGAATTCTATTATCTCACATTGGAAAATGAACCTTACCAACATCCAGCTATGCCTGAAGGATGTGAAGAAGGGATCATCAAGGGAATGTACCAATTGAGTAGCACCGGAGAAGCCAAGGATGACATGCATGTCCAACTGTTGGGTTCTGGAGCTATTTTGGGTGAGGTCCTTGCAGCCTCCGAGCTTCTTAAAAACGATTGGGGAGTAACGGCAGACATTTGGAGTGTAACCAGCTATTCTGAACTTCGATTAGAGGCTCAGGACGTTTATCGCTGGAATCGTCTCCATCCCATGGGCGAAAAACGCTCAACTTATGCTGGATCACTGCTGAAAGACAAAGTCGGTCCGGTCATAGCTGCCTCTGATTATATGAAACTGGTGGCTGAGCAGATCGCCATTTTCCTAAATAAACCATTTGTTGCTCTTGGTACGGATGGGTTTGGTCGCAGCGAATCCCGTGAAAACTTACGCAGTTTCTTTGAAGTAGACAGCTATTCCATCACTATAGCAGCTCTATATCAATTAAAGAAACTGGGAATTATTAAAGCGGAAATTGTTGCTGAAGCCATCAAGAAATATGATGTGGCAACTGATACTGAAAACCCGGTAAAGCGTTAAGGCGAACAGATCACATGCTATTTTATGAATGGAATCTTGTATCGTCACCCCGAGCGGAGTCGAGGGGTCTGAAGACATACCTTGATGGACAAATATCCGTTCAAGTTTCCGCCCTTCGACGGGCTCAGGATGACACAATAATGGGTAAAGCGAGTTTAGAATATGAATAAAGAAATTATCATACCGGATCTTGGAGAAGGAATTGACTCTGTTGAAGTCGGTGAAATCAATGTTAAACCAGGTGATCATGTTGATGTAGGTGATATCTTGGTTGTCCTGGAAAGTGATAAGGCTTCAATGGAGATTGAAGTCGAATCAGCCGGAACCATCAAAGAGATCAGGGTAACCACTGGAGCAGCAGTTAGCGCCAACAGTGTACTGGCAGTTATTGTATTGGATAAAGCCGAAGAGGCAGCACCAGTAGCTCAACCAGTGGCTAAAAAGGAAGTTGAAAAGATTCCCGAACAAAAAGTTGAACCGGTCAAAGCTCCAGCAACTGAGGAAGAATTACCCAAAGCACCCATCGAGGCGCCACGGACCAACAGAAGACTGGTCGGGGCCAGCCCTTCTGTAAGACGATTTGCCAGAGAATTGGGTTGCGACCTAAGTTTGGTAGCCGGGACTGGACCTAAAGGTCGTGTCCTTAAAGAAGACATTCAAAGTTATGTAAAGAGTCGCCTGGCAGGTATGCCCACTGGTTCATTAGCGAAACTTGTTCAACCAGAAATTGATTTTTCTCAGTGGGGAGAGATCGAAAAAGTACGCTTGAGTAAGATTCGTCGCGCCACTGCAAAAAATTTGCAAAACGCCTGGCAGAACATTCCCCATGTTACCCAAAATGATGAGGTGGACATTACCAATCTGGAAGCCTTTCGTAAAGCCTCTAAAGAAGCAGCTGCCAAAGAAGGTGGTAAACTTTCAATTCTGCCATTCATTATGAAAGCAGTCGCCGAAGCCTTGAAAGCATTTCCTGATTTTAATGCTTCCTTGGATGCCAGCGGTGAAAATCTTGTTCACAAGAAATATATTCATTTGGGAATTGCAGTTGATACGGAGGCGGGACTGGTTGTGCCAGTTATCCGCGATGTGGATCAGAAGGGTGTCATAGAATTATCCAAGGAATTGGTTGACATCAGTATGCGTACACGGGATCGAAAGATCAAACCTGCCGAACTGATGGGCGCTACTTTTACCATATCAAGCCTGGGTGGTATCAGTGGAACGGGATTCTCACCCATTGTGAATCCACCTCAAGTGGCTATTATGGGTGTTTCCAGATCAAAGATTAAGCCTGAGTATGACGGAAGTGAATTTATCCCGCGACTTATGCTGCCTTTCTCACTTTCATATGACCATAGGGTTATTGATGGAGCGTCCGCAGCTCGATTTACGAAATTTATTGCTGAAACATTAGCCGCAATTAAAAATTTATAGGTATTGGAGTTAAATATGCCTGAATCCATACACGCAGAAGTTGTTGTCCTCGGTGCAGGACCCGGTGGATATGCAGCTGCATTTCGTGCCGCTGACCTGGGAAAAAAAGTTGTTCTTATCGATAAAGATAAGACACTGGGTGGTGTCTGTCTTAACCGGGGATGTATCCCTTCAAAAGCTTTGCTTCACCTGGCACGCGTCAAATCTGAGAGTTCTGAAGTAAAGAGTTTTGGCTTGAGTTTTCAAGAACCAGAATGGGATTTTGAAATGGTAAAGAAATGGAAAGATGAGCGTGTTGTCGGTCGTCTTACCAAGGGGATTGCGGCCTTGGCAAAAGCCCGAAATGTTCAAGTTATCCAGGGATCTGGAGTTTTTACTTCAGTCAATACCATCGAGGTTACACAGGGAGATAATGTCACTCAGGTAACTTTTGATGATGCGATCATTGCCGTTGGTTCACATCCTACAAAGATTCCAGGTTTTCCAGAAGACCCTCGTATTATGGACTCCACTTCCGCTTTACAGTTGAATGGAATACCGGAGAAGCTGGTCATTATTGGCGGCGGATATATTGGACTTGAGATGGGTACCATATACTCGGCAATGGGCTCTGAGGTTACTGTTGTTGAATTTATGCCCAATCTTTTACCAGGTGCCGATCCTGATGTGGTTAAACCGTTGGAACAGCGGTTGAAGAAAGATTTTAAATCAATTAGGACGAATACTAAAGTCCAGGGAATTACTCCACAGGATGATCATCTCCTTGTTAGCATTGAAGGTGATAAGGGTGAGGAAACTCTAAAGGTTGATAAGGTGCTTGTGGCTGTAGGTCGTCGTCCCAACACATTTGGTAGTGGGTTTGAAAGCATTGGCCTGAATATTGATGATCGCGGCTTTATCAAGGTGAATGATAGACGCCAAACCAATATTCCACATATCTATGCCATTGGAGATATTACCGGTGATCCTATGCTTGCCCACAAAGCCACTCATGAGGGAAAAGTCGCTGCAGAAGTCATCTGTGGAGAACCAGCTTCTTTTGATACCATGGTTATTCCAGCAGTTATTTTTACAGATCCAGAGATCGCCTGGGCAGGTTTGACTGAGACTCAGGCCAAAGAGCAGGGTATTGAGTATGACAAGGGTGTGTTTCCCTGGTCTGCCAGTGGTCGGGCTTTAGCATTGGGTAGAACTGAAGGTTTTTCTAAAGCTCTTTTTGATAAAGAGTCTGGAAAGTTGATCGGCATGAGTATCGTAGGAACAAATGCCGGTGATCTCATTGCAGAGGCTGTTCTAGCCATTGAAATGGGAGCGGATGCTGAAGATATCGCATTGATCATTCATCCTCATCCAAGTCTTTCTGAGTCTGTTGGGAATGCGGCTGAAATTGTTGCAGGAAGTATTACGGACTTGTTTGCCCCAAAAAAATAGTTACCTCTCAGGGGAATGTCAAAATATAGAGTAATAGATATAGAAAATTGGGATCGGAAAGAACAATTTCTGTTTTTCCGTGATTACGATAATCCCTTTTTTGGACTCACTACAAATCTTGATGTTACCAAACTCCTCGCTTATACGCAGGCAAACAATTATTCTTTTTTTGCAGCTTATTTATTCGCTTCTCAGCAACAGATCCACAGTATTCCTGAATTCCGGTACAGAATTGAGGATGACCAGGTTATTGAGTATGCTGTAGTGTCTGCTGGATCAACAGTTCTCAAGGAGAATGATGTTTTCACTTTTTGTTACTTTGATCATCTTCCTTCTTTTCAGGATTTCAATGCTCACGTGACAGCACAGATTGAAGCTTGTCGCAAACCAATTGTAAAACTTATAGACCATGATGATGACCAGGCACAGATCCATTATTCTGTAATTCCCTGGGTTCATTTTACCGGTTTGAGCCATCCACGGAACTACAAGACGGATGATAGCATTCCCAAGATTGTGTTTGGTAAATACGAGAAACAAGCAGGGAAGATCATGATGCCTGTCTCAGTAGAAGCTCATCACGCACTCTTGGATGGCTTCCATATGGGATTATATTTTAAGCGATTTCAAGATAGTATAAATGACCCTGAAACTTTGCTGGAAGGCTGAGAATGCAATATCAATTGATAGATCATGGGACCGATGCCTATGAGCAATCTCTTAAGTTGAGGCATCATCTTCTCCGAGAACCTCTGGGTATGGACTTATATGATGGTAAACATGATGATTTAACTCAAGAGCATCGGTATTACCATTTTGGCGCATTTGAGGAAGATGGCAGCCTATCTGCCAGTATTCTGGGAATTCCCACATCACCTATGGAAGTTCGGATCAAGCAAATGGTTGTCGCTGAGGATCAGCAAAATCAAGGAGTGGGAAAAAGACTCTTTATGGCATTTGAGGCGTATCTGCTAAATCTTGGTTTTCAAGGATTTATACTACATGCCCGGAAAACAGCCTCCGGATTCTATCTAAATATGGGGTATGAGATCCTTGGTGATGAGTTTGAGGAGGTTGGTATCCCTCATTTTAAAATGTCTAAGGCCTTTATTCCCACATCTGATTAGTTTGGGCGACAATATTTTACTGTTTCAGATAAAAAAAAGCCACCAGATCATGGTGGCTTTTTTTTGAATATAGGAATACTCTTATTTATTAAATATGTATACCAAGTCGGCACAGACTCCTAGAGTTCCATAGGTCGCAGGGTCACCACTAAAGATCATCTGGGGACCCATGATCCAAAAGTTATTGTTAACCAGGATATCTAACTGCAGATTTCCATAGCTAAAACCCATACCTGCGTTATAGGTATAAACTCCATTACCGCCAAGAACAAACTCTGAATAGGTGTCTTCGTCATCAACAAGACCAGATTTATAGGTCGATGTGCTGCTGGTGAATCCCAGTGTTGTCAACTGTCTCTCCATACCGAAACGAAGTTTTGCATATTTAAGTATGGCTTCCAAACCAATATTTAATGTTGGAGCGACTATACCAAAGCTCATATCAGTGTCAGTAGATTCACTACCACTAAGTTTATTCTCTGCAGATGTTCGGGAGAACGCCATGGAGCCACCAAGCCCGTATACGAGGAAGATTTTATCCTCTGCTAAACTGGTATTGTTAAACATTTTATAAGTCGAACTTATGGCAAATTGTCCATCAGACTCATCTTCGATCTTTGTGTTGGCAGCTGTGTATTCATTGGCACCACCCTGATAAGCAAACCCAAAAATAGCATAACTATTGTCAAAGAAGAATAATCCTTTATTTGCACGGGCTTTGGTCTCCAAAGCAATACTTAAGCGCGAAGCTTTACCCTCATCTTTTGTGCTGGCACCACCTGAAGCATATTCACCTGTGAAGGTACCATGTGGAGAGGGCGCTGCTCCAAGTAGACTATTGATTGTCCCGGGGGTCATACCAAAAGTAAAATAGGTAGCAAATTCCATATCGCCTAAATCAGTTCCAAACTCAAAGTCTAGCATGATATCAGTCTGGCTCAGTTTTTCGTCACTGGTGGTTGGCGTAGTTTCCTTGTCATCATCTACCTGATGCTGATTTGCAAGTCCAAGACGAAAGCCCATTCGCACGGCTGATTTACTGCCAAGGCTTCTCAAGATATTGAAGTAATCATTTTTCTGGGTTGCACCACCATAGAAGCCCCACGTACTTCCTGATCACCAACAACCAGAAGATAGTTCGGGTTCGCTAAATGAATATCCTCGAAATACACCAAGTTCATATCGTTAATTCTCTGGGGGAAAAGCTGTATTGAGGCATCATCCCCAAGTAACATATAAGCATTATTACCCAATGCCTGAACTCGTTTATCTGTGGCATAAATGGCGCCAACGGCAAAGAGCAAAACTAACATTACTACTAGGTACTTTTTCATGGTGATCCTTTCAGGTTCTAATTTTCAATAATTAATTATCACAAAATATAAGATGATAAAATCGGAAAACCAAAATCATGACAATAAGTACCATGGTTAACTACTGGCAAAAAGAGAAAATTATTATGATAATATTACTCATCTATAAGCATATAATAATAGATAGGTTAGAGAAATTAATGGCGAATTAAAATCAGCATTTGTAACTACCGATTCTCACACTATATTCTTTATGCAATTAATGTGAAAAGTGAACTATAAGAGATAAATTCAGTCATGAATAGCGGCTGTTTTTATTCGTAATTAAGTAGCCTGTTTGTTGCACTATCTTCAAGAAGATAACGGTTTTCATAACCGCTCTATAGAAAAACTACAGAACAATAACACCATCCGAAAGGGTAACTGAATGGGTAAACTAATGGAGTCCAACGAGACCCTGAACCTGGCATACTCAGATGAGTTGGCTGTACAGGGAGTAACACGACGAAATTTTCTAAAATTCTGCACTGCTATCACCGCTGCGATGGGTCTTCCGGCCACAATGGTTGCGAAGGTGGCAGACACTATTGTCAGCCCAAGTCGTCCTCCAGTACTTTGGCTGCATTTTCAGGAATGTACCGGATGTACTGAATCACTCCTACGGGCGACACATCCCAAAGTTGAAGAATTAGTTCTGGATATCATCTCTCTTGATTACTCAGAGACCCTTTGTGCGGCTGCAGGTCATCAGGTAGAAAAATCACTGGTTGATTCAGCAAAAGCCAATGAAGGAAAATATATCCTTGTGGTAGAAGGTTCAGTACCTCTAAAAGACAACGGGATCTACTGTAAAATTGGTGGAAGAACTGCATTGGAACTAATCGAAGATTATGGTTCAAGAGCTGCAGCCATCGTTGCCATCGGATCATGTGCATCATGGGGTGGTGTTCAATCATCCAGTCCAAATCCAACCGAGGCTACAGGTATTAATAAAATTATTAAAGATAAACCCGTTATTAACCTTCCTGGTTGTCCGGCAAGTCCTTATAACCTACTCTCAACCGTGCTATACTATTTAACTCTTGGGAAATTACCTCAGTTAGACAGTAAGGGTCGTCCAAAATTTGCCTACGGTCGGTTGATTCACGAACATTGTGAACGTCGTCCTCATTTTGATGCTGGTCGATTTGCACTTGAATTTGGTGATGACGCTCATCGTGAAGGCTACTGTCTCTATAAACTTGGCTGTAAAGGACCAGAAACCTATAACAATTGTTCCTCCATTCTCTTTGGAGATGTGGGCTCAGGTGCCTGGCCAGTTGGAACAGGTCATCCATGCTTTGGATGCTCAGAAGAGGGTGTTGGTTTTACAAAACATATCCATGAACAAGCAGATGTATTTACCGATACTCCTCCAGCTTCTTTTGCTGGAATTACGAGTGATAAACCGGGTGGAATAACGGTTGGTGGAGCTGTTGTTGCGGGCGCGGTTGGTGGAGCCATTCTTGGAGCCAGCGCCGTTGCTGCCAAGAAAATGAAAGCTGAAGAAACTACCTCGGAAACAGACGCATAAGGAGTTAATGATGAACCTTGAACGAAGAGATTTTTTAAAGGTTCTTTCCGTCGGCGCATTGTCTGTAGGTAATGTCACCAGTGTTTTTGCCGATATTAGAAAAACTCTGTCTCCAGATGCCGTAGGTATTCTGTATGACGGGACTATCTGTATTGGCTGTAAAGCCTGTGAAGCAGCTTGTAAGCAGTACAATGACATGCCGCCTGAAAGCGGGAATCTTGAAAAATCAAATGGTGTTGAAGGCATATGGGATGAGTCCTACGATATGTCAGAAAAGACCTTAAACAAAATCAAACTCTATGAACATGGTGATGCTTCTCAACGAAATCGAGAAGAGAATGGTTTCGCCTTTGTGAAAAGAGCCTGTATGCATTGTGTGGATCCTGATTGTGTTTCGGCCTGTCCGGTGACAGCCCTGACCAAGAATGAGGTCACGGGTATTGTAGAATACAATAAAGACGCCTGTATCGGATGTCGATATTGCATGGTGGCTTGTCCATATAATGTACCAAAATTCGAATATGCAGAAGCACTTCCAGTCATCCAAAAATGTGAGCTGTGCGGACATCGTCAAGCAGTTGGTGATATCCCGGCCTGTTGTGAGTTTTGTCCAACGGGTGCTTCTTTGTTTGGTAAGGTTACTGACCTGCTAGATGAAGCTCGCAAACGAGTCAAACTTGTTGCTGGCAGTTCTTATGATTATCCCATGCGCAGTCTTGATTCTGGGGATGACAGCTCAAAAACTGTCGCTCCATATATAAATTACATCTATGGAGAGAAAGAGGGTGGCGGTACACAGTATCTACTCCTTTCAGCAATTCCGTTTTCCAAACTGGGCCTTCCTGAACTTGGCGAGACGTCTAGCGCTTCTAAGTCAGAGGGAATTCAGCATGGTATTTATAAAGGAATGATCGCGCCTATTGCTCTCCTGGGTGGACTGCTTTACGGGGCTTACCAAACAACCAAACATGAAAATTCAGAAGAATAGGAGCTGATTATGCATAAAAAACAAGCTCTAGGTGGCAAATTGCTTACCAAACCATTCTGGGTATTGTTGGGCTTAGCCAGTATTGCTGGTTTACTACTCATCAAGCGATTCCTGTTTGGGATTGGTGCAGTCACAAATCTATCAGATGGCTATCCCTGGGGTATTTGGATCGTTTATGATGTTCTGGTAGGAACTGCTTTAGGATGTGGTGGATATTCCATCGCTCTTTTAGTCTACATATTTAACAAAGGTGAGTATCATCCTCTGGTGAGAACAGCGCTAATGACCAGCGCATTTGGATATACCCTGGCTGGAGTATCCATCTTCATAGACATTGGTCGCTACTGGCAGATGTATAACGTTTTTCTGCCCAAGTATATAAATCTCAATTCCATCATGTTCGAAGTGGCAGCCTGTATTGGTGCCTATGTGTTCGTCCTATGGATTGAATTCTCGCCAACCTTTATGGAAAAATTCCAGGCCCATGACACCAAAAAGAAGATGAACAAAATTCTTTTCTTCTTTATTGCCATCGGTGTTCTCCTCCCAACAATGCATCAATCCTCATTGGGATCACTAATGATCATTGCTGGTGAAAAACTATCACCGATCTGGCAAACGGGCTGGCTACCACTGCTATTCTTGATCACAGCCATCGCCATGGGATATGCAATTGTGATCTTTGAATCACTTTTTTCAGCCGTGGCCCTAAAACGACCCCTGGACGAAACACCCATCCTAGGAAAGTTAAGTGGAGCGATGATACCTTTGTTGGTTCTGTTTATGCTCCTGCGTTTTGGTGATTTAGCTTGGCGTGGTCAATTAGGTAATATTTTCGACAATGGCTTATTAGGGTTTTTCTTTATCCTTGAAAATATCCTCTTCCTGATTCCAATTGTGATGCTGGCTTCAGCTAAAAATCGTATGAACGCTGTCACGCTATTCTGGGCATCAGGTGCCATGCTACTTGGCGGTGCGCTCTATCGTTTTGACACCTTCCTGGTGGCATTTAACCCAGGTCTTGGATATAATTATTTCCCATCTGCCTCGGAGATACTAATCACGGTTGGTATTATTTCAATCGAGATCATGGCCTACTTAATCTTTGTAAAGAGACTTCCGATTCTACCGGCAGTCAAAACTTCATAAATAGAAGACGTGAGGATATTATAAATGACTAAAAGAATTGTAGTCGATCCGGTCACTCGTATAGAGGGCCATTTGAGAATTGATTGTAATGTAAAAGATGGTAAGGTTACCAAGGCGTGGTCATCCGGCCAGATGTGGCGTGGAATTGAAACCATCCTCAAGGGACGTGATCCAAGAGATGCCTGGGTCTTTACGCAACGTATTTGCGGTGTTTGTACTACAGTACATGCCATCGCCTCTGTTCGTACTGTTGAAAATGCCCTGGATATGGAGATTCCTGTCAATGCACAGTATATTCGGAATATGATCATTGCTGCCCATGGTATTCATGATCATATCGTGCATTTTTATCATCTATCTGCGCTGGACTGGGTAGATATTGTATCTGCTCTCTCAGCTGATCCAAAAGCAGCCTCAAAACTTGCTCAAAGTCTTTCTGATCATCCTAATAATGGCTGGCAAGAGTACAAGGCTGTTCAGGACAAGCTGAAGACCTTTGTTAACTCCGGTCAACTGGGAATTTTTGCTAATGGTTATTGGGGACACCCAGCCATGAAATTGCCACCGGAAGTCAACCTGATTGCCGCAGCTCATTATCTGGAAGCTTTCGAAATCCAGAGAAAAGCCAATCAAATTACATCTATCCTGGGATCAAAAACACCTCATGTCCAGAATATGGCTGTAGGTGGTGTTTCAAATCCAATTAACCCTGATAGTCAGGCCGCTCTTAACATGGAACGACTTGCCATGGTTAAGGACCTTATGAACCAATTGCAGTCCTTCATTTACAATGCATATATTGTAGATGTCGCAGTTGTAGCTTCCCTGAATACAGATTGGCTGGGATATGGTGCTGGTGTTATGGATTATCTTAGTGTACCTGATTTTCCAACCGATACAAAAGGAACCCAATTTGGAACTCCCGGTGGTTATATCCCTGGTGGTGATGTAGGTAAATTCAAACCTATTAAATCCTTTGGAGATAAATATTTCGAAAAAGGTGTTAAAGAGAGTGTTAAGCATGCTTGGTATGAAGGTGACGGTAATCTGCATCCATACAAAGGCGAAACTGAACCCCATTATACTGATTTCCAGGATGATGGAAAATACAGTTGGGTAAAAGCACCCACATTCCAGGGTAAACCAGCCCAAGTTGGTCCCTTGGCCAATGTACTCGCCATGTATGCATCAGGGCATAAAACTACCCAAGCGGTAGCAGGTGTTGCCTTAGCAAAGATCAAAGCTATTACTAAATCTTCAACAGATATACCGCTAAGTGTAATGCATTCAACGCTTGGTCGACATGCAGCTCGTGCCATAAGAACGGCCGTCCTGTTTGAGGAACTGGAGAAGAATTATGATCTCCTGATCAATAATATTGCGAGTGGTGATATGACCACGTTTAACCCACCTGTATTTCCTAAGGGTGAGCAGCAAGGGTTTGGTTTTCATGAAGCACCACGTGGTGTCTTATCACATTGGATCGTGATCAAGAATGGCAAGATTGAAAACTATCAAGCTGTTGTTCCTTCTACTTGGAATGCAGCTCCGCGTAATGATGATGATGCGCTTGGTCCGTACGAAGCATCACTAATGGACAATCCCATTGCCGATGAGGAGAAGCCGCTTGAAGTGTTGAGGACCATTCATTCCTTTGATCCTTGTCTTGCATGTGCAATCCACTTGTACGACAATAATAAGAAGGAGATATCTAAAGTACATGTCCTCTAATTTAGAGGTGGTCGTACTCGGCCTGGGCAATATTCTCATGGAAGATGAGGGAATTGGAGTCCATGCAGTCAATCACCTGGAGGAAAACTATCGTTTTAAACCTGAGATCGAGATCGTTGATGGGGGAACCAGCGGTCTCGATCTGCTTCCTTTCTTTGGAACGGAAAAATCAATCCTCCTTATAGATGCAGTAAACTTTGATATGGCTCCAGGCACAGTTGGTGTACTGGAAGATGATGATATCCTGGCACAACTAGACCCAAAAATATCTCTCCACCATCTAGGTCTGTCTGATTTGATCAGTATCAGTGAATTAACAGACCGAAAAGCAAAGAAAATGACCCTGCTGGGAATCCAACCTGAGTCTATGGAAAACCTGGATTTGGAGATGACTGATACGATTAAAGGCGTCTTCGATAAGGTTATTATGAATGCCTTGCGTATCCTGAAAGAATGGGGCGTAGAGTCTACAAAGCGCTGATTTCACCGATTCACCTACTATCCGAACATAAATTGGCTTGATATTTGAAGGATTGAGTCACATGAGTATTTTCAAGAACGTACAATTATTTCGATTAACTCTGCAGCTCATTGCTGTCCACTCATTTGTGGTTGGTGTAGCCCTGATTGCACTTCCATTTGGGGTTTTGTCCTGGTTTGGTTTCACCGTAGATCCATATCGATTTTTTTCAACTCAAGGTGGTGTATTTCACATCGTCATGAGCATCGCTTATCTAATGGCAGCAAGAGAACCCCTTCTTGAGAAGAGTCTGTTGATGTTCATTATCGCCGCAAAATGGATAGCCCTGGTTTTCCTAAGCTTATATTTCCTGTTTGTTGAGATGGTACCTGTGATTGTTTTATCCGCTGTCAGTGATGGTCTTATGGGTTTAATCGTTTTGCTGTTTTTTCTGGAGTTATATGCAGCAGAAGAGAACACACATGACTGAGAGTAAGCTTCCTGGTCTTGTGATTACCGGTGCATCAGGATTCATAGGCAGAAATTTTATTGAAGCTTATAAAGATGACTATCAGATATACGCTATTGCCCGTCGAAATCAAAACGAAGTAGGTATATCTCGACATAAAAACATTAAATGGTTCTTAGCGGATGTAGCGGATAGTCGTGCGATTCGTGAGATTATTGGAGAAGTGAAAAATAGTGGCGGCGCCGATTACTTCATTCATTTAGCGGCATTCTTTGATTTTTCAAATGAGCTAAATCCAGAATACAAAAGAACAAATATTGATGGAACAGAAATCATTCTTAAGGAAGCCGCTGAACTGGAACTAAAACGGTTCATCTTCGCCAGTTCCCTTGTAGTTTCAGAATTTCCAAAATCTGGAGATCGGCTTACAGAAAAAAGCTCCCTTGATGCAGACTTCCCATATGCAGTCACAAAGATTGCCGGTGAAGCAATGGCAAAGGAATGGTCCAAAACATATCCCTGTACAGTTGTCCGTTTTGCCGCAGTTTTTAGTGATTGGTGTGAATACGGTCCACTCTATAAATTTTTAGATACCTGGTCATCCAAATCCTGGAAATCAAGAGTATTAGGTGGTAAAGGTAATTCAGCCGTTCCGTATATTCATATAACGTCCCTATCGAGAATGTTAAGATCTATTTTGGAACAAACAAAGAGACTGAAAGATTTCGATATTCTTTTAGCCAGTCCAGATGAAAGCACCAGTCACCAGAAATTATTTGAGGAGAGTACCCGCTTTATTTTTGGAGAAAAACGTAGGTCTTTTCACATGCCCATCCCAATATCACGTTTTGGGGTGAATGTTTTAGACTTGTTTGGACGGCTCATTGGACGACGCCCCTTTGAACGTCCTTGGATGATGAAATACATTGATGAACGCATGGAAGTTGATGCATCATATACTAGAAAAGAACTGGGCTGGCAAATTATGCCCAGATTTTCTCTGGATCGACGAATTCTTCATGTCATTGAGCACATGAAAACCTTTCCCGCCGAGTGGCATGTTAAGAATGATCAAGCACTCTATAAATCTCCTGACCGTCCAAACCTTAAGATCGCAGAAGCTCTATCTCACCAGGAGAATCAAATTTTATCCGAGCTTACCCAGCTTGTCTTAGATCCGACTAAGCAGGACAAATTTCCTTCATATCAGAAGATGGAGCCCGAGAAACTAAGCTGGTATCTGAGTATTTTATTCAATCTTCTGAAAGTCTCAGTTAGGACTGGTGACCGTTTATCCATGGCGAACTATGCAAGATTCATTGCTAGTATTCGTATCCATGAAGGGTTTAACTTAGAGGAGGTCGTAGATGTCTATCAGAATCTTTCTGAAAAAGTGGTCCAGAATTTAAAATCTTACCCCCCTGTCCGTGATCTCGATCAGCGTATTCGCGATGATATAGACCTTACGATCCAGATGGCAATCGATGAAATCGAGGATGCCTACGAGATCGCTCACACTCAAGTATCCTACTCAAGATTTCATCAATGATAAGTTGACAAGCTTTGACTTTTTAAGTCAATATTAATTGGAGGCTTATGGGGAAAATAGGCAAAACGAAAGTATCCTGATTACTGGAGCTTCTGGCTTTATAGGCAGACACCTGGTAACTCATCTCTGTTCTCATTATAATATCATAGCTTTTGCTCGAAGGACGCAAAAGAAGTGGGTATCAAACCACACTCTAATATCAACTGAGTGTTAGTTAATGTTACAGATGAGAAACAATTTGAGTTGGCTTTTTTGCAGGCAAATGAAGGTGAAGGTATTGACTATATCTTTCACCTGGCTGCCTATTATCACTCATGAACTTTATAATGACCCCATTCTGGCAAATATCAAACTTTTTGTTTATGATTATATTGCTCTTGCTATACAATTAGGGATTGAAGAGATCAAAGACGTCTACGAAGATATTCCCCTATAGTGAGTGCTTAAGTGTGAAACTGTTTTAACTCCGAATGACACTGTCTGCAAAATAGATCTGCTTTTTGATCAATTTCCTCAACATAAGTTGATGAGACCATAATGCAGCCTGGATGTAGACAATGTCTTAATCCAAAAGCGTGTCCCAGCTCGTGAAGGATAGATTTAAACAGGCGATCGAAGAAGATTTCAGAATCATCTATCATCCCATAACGGCTACTCTCAAGGCGATGTCCAGAGACAAGGGCAGCTGAACCACCCAGATATGCCTGACCAAAAATATAGCTGAGAACGGGGATATAAAGATCCAGATCAGTCACACCCACAATCTTATCATTGTCTTGCGCCAAAGGAACAAGCTCCTGAATGATTTCATTGGCATTGTATTGTGAACGCCCAGGATCAAAAAATCGAGTGAGATCTAGATGATGAGTTCCCATGATGACCTCAGTTTGAAAGCGAAAACTGATCATTGGAAGCATTTTTTCCAGTGCTTCAACTTGACCAAATTGTATAGGTATGATCCTAATCAAGGACACAGAGATATACGCTACTTGTTTTTCTCGATGGAATACTTCTTTATCTTTGAGTAGAGGGTGACCCGGTCAACCCCTAGAGCTTTGGCAGATCTGGATATGTTCCAGTCATACTTCTCTAAAATAGATCCAATATGATGATGTTCCATTTCCTTGATGGATTCCCAGGTTGGCATGGAAGCAGACTGATCTAAGGGTAGATCTTTTAACTGTACGACTTCGCCATCGCCAAGAACAATGGCCCGTTCGATTAGGTTTTCCAGCTCACGCACATTTCCAGGGAAGGGATAATTTTCTAATGCCTTCAAGGCACGTTTGCCGATATGTTTGGTCGGTTTATTCATCTGTTCAGCATATACCTTGATGAAATGGTATGCCAAGAGCCTAATATCTTCAATCCTTTCTCGAAGGGGAGGGATGTCAATTGTAAATACATTTAATCGATAGTAGAGGTCTTCCCTGAACTCACCACTATCCACCATTGATTTTAGATCACGATTGGTTGCACATATCACTCGAAAATCAGAACTAAGTTCTCGGTTTCCCCCAACCCGTGTAAAATGTTTATTTTCCAGTACTCGTAATAATTCGATCTGCATTTTCATGGAAATTGTAGAGATTTCATCCAGAAACAAGGTTGCTCCATCCGACATCTCGAATTTACCTTTTCTAGCATATTGAGCACCTGTGAACGCACCTCTCTCATGGCCAAAGAGTTCACTTTCCATAAGATCCTCAGCAATGGCTCCGCAATGGACGGCTACCATGGGAAAAAATCTTCGAGATGAATTCATATGGATAGCTCGAGCGATGAGTTCCTTCCCGGTACCGCTATCACCTGTGATAATAACAGTAGAATCGGTCTCTGCAACGACCCGTACTTGTTCCAAAACCTGGAGTATTCCAGGACTCTCACCGATAATATCCTCTACATTGACCAGACTTTTTATACGCTCCTGAAGTGAGAGGTTTTCCTGGCTTAGTTGAATGCTTTTACTCGCATTTCGAATCAAATGACTGACTGCATCTGGATCAAAAGGTTTACAGACATAATCATAGGCACCATCTTTCAAAGCCTGCACAGCTGAATCCACTGACGCGAAGGCTGTCATGATGATCACAATCGTTTCGTCGCTAATGGATTTGATCCGGCGGTTTAATTCGAGACCATCCATGCCAGGCAACTTGATATCAATCAAAATGATATGGAAATTGTAAGCCTCAATTTTCTTCAAGGCTTCCTTGGCATCTTCTGCAGTATCCACTGTGTAGCCATCTTCAATAAACCAGTTTGAAAGAGAGTCTCGTACTGAGAGCTCATCATCCACAATGAGTATAGAGAGATTATTTTTCATCATCCATCATCCTATCTGTCAGTTCAAATATAAATTTGATTGAAGTTCCTTGTCCAGGGGAGGAATCTACAACGACTTTGGCATTATGCTGCTCCAGTATTCCATAGGTGACAGCAAGTCCCAGACCTATGCCGGACATTTCCTTTTTTCGTGAAAAGAATGGTTCAAAAATATGTTCCAGATCCTCTGCCGGAATACCAATTCCATTATCTCTGATTTCAACCACGATATGTTCAGGATCTGGATTATGGCTACTATAGGTCACCTGACTATTAGGGCTATTATCGATTGCTTCGAGAGCGTTTGTTAAAACAGCTAGACAGGCTTGGATTATCTGGTTACCATTCGCCTTTATCTGATCATGGACCGCTGCAAAATTGCAATCCAGTGTAATATCAGAAATTTGAAAGCTGTGTTGGATGAGTTGCTCAGTCTCCCGGAGTATAGAATTTAGATTCACTATGGCAAATTCAGGGCTATTGTCTCTTGAAAAATTTAGTAAACCTTTAACGATGTTACCACAACGAGTTGTCTCAGATTGAATCATATTCAGATGCTTTAAGATGGTGGCTCTCTTTTCATCAGAAGGAGCTTCGTTTTCTAACAGGCGGGAGACCAGTTTTGCATAGGTTAATACGCCGGCCAGAGGATTGTTGATTTCGTGAGCAACGGAGGATGAGAGCCTTCCTAATGAGGCTAATCGTTCAATATGATAGATCTCTGTTTGAGTTCGTTCCAAGTCTTCGGTCTTTTCCAGAACCTTTTTTTCCAGATCGTGAGACCACTTTTGAAGTTCCCTGTTACTTTCTGCAATAGACTCTAGCATTTGATTAAAAGCATCTTCAACCTCCCGAATATCATTTAAATCCGTTGGAGCAACATCGAGACGAAAATTCATATTACCAAGTCTGACCTGTTTACTCGCATCAATGATACGGCTCAGCGGGTTGTGAATACTACGATGCGCAAACATCAGTATTGCCACTGTAAAACAGAGGATAAAGATCAAGACAATGATAAAGTAATTCAATATGGTCCTGTTAAGTGCTTTATCCATTTCAACGAGAGGAAGCTCAATTTCAAGAAATCCCAACAATTCATTGTTTGCATCTGCGACATGGCATGATGCGGAAGAACATCCCTCCACATTGCGTACTGGTGCAACAATCACTAATTCTCGACCTTCGTCGATATCACGGTCAAAGACACACAATTCTCTTTCTAGCCAGCGTGTTGTGTCTATAGATGCATGACACTGATGACAGAGAAGCTTTTTCTGGCCAATAGTATCAGGATGGAAAATATTTCTGGTGACATCATGCATTGCCTCACCAGAGTTGTTATAAATACTAATATTTTGTATTCCAGGTATTTCACAAAGGTAGTCGATAGTTTGAACCAACTCAGAGTGGTCAGAGGACATCATCGTATTCTGAAGGGCTCGATCAACTAGGCGGGCTACCCTTTCACCACATCTTAGGGTAACTTTTTCAAGGTAGTCGTTGGAAACGGAGAAAATAATGAATGCCAAAAATAGAAAAAATATCAGCGATACAGTCAATATTAGTAAAACGATCCGATTATACAATGAAGAGGTTCGTGAAAAATATTGGCGTAGTCTGAATATCATACGTAACCTCCCTTAAAAAGCTTGGGTGGAAAATTAGTACGTGGTAGTACTAATACTTATTGTGTGAGTCACCCAAGACAATTCTTACGTTAAGATTATAGTGTGCATACAATATGCCAGCTAGCGTATAGTCGCCTGATTTAGTGTTGTTTTTTTCAACAGTTCGATAAAATTATGTTTTTCCAGGATCAATCGCTCCGCTTTAGGTTCAGATAAAATAGCTAGATTGTCAGAGGGAGGAGATAGAGCAGAATAAGTGTTATTTACGGTTTCATATATTTTTTCACAATCATGCAATACACACTCTGTATATTCTTGTTTGGTCAGTGAGTTGATTGACTGAAGTTCATTTTCTTTCACTTCCAATGCTAGAAACCATTTATCCTCGCATGACGTATGCCGTAAGTCACCAAGGAATTCACTTTGAAATAGTTCCTGATTATGATATAAAACGAGTCCAGAAAATGGCATTTTGAGAAAAATGATACCATGAGGGATAAGTATCCAGGCAAAGCAACTGCCTTTCTGGATCTGAGTACCAGGGTCTGTTAAAATGATACCTTTCGGAGGACAGACCATTTTCCATAAAATATCATCCATCCCGATCAATACTTGGTTTTTGGCGATGTGTTTAAACCAAAAATGCCCAGATAAATATTGGTATCCCGCTTGAAAGGTGATGTACTCAGCTTTAGGTTTCTGAAAGGTGATGTAGTGCTGACCATTATCAGGTTCACTTGCCTGATGACAACCCTGTGACATCTTTTTATAAAAATCACACTTTTCACAATTCAGGTTAAGGGGACAAAGTTGATATTCGACGGCACCAACTTCCATCCATATACATTTCTGCGTCTTTGAGCTCATAATTTCACCTGCCAGTGTAGTCCGCCCCTCCTGTCACCTTTCGATGCAGAGAGGGGCTCTTGATTGCAGACGGTTTAATTCACTTTTACAGCGTCAATAAATTCCACCTGGAATTCTATCCAGATCTCAGTTGATAAGTTGGTTAACAGTTGATTCTCAATCTCACCACCCTCTTGCAGTAGAACGGGTTGGAGAGATTCACTATATTTATGATTGGTAAAGGCCATAAAATCGCGTAGCCGAGCAAATTCTTTAGTGATCCAGGCTTTGGCCTGTTCACCCATTAGCATGAACCTACGATCCTGCTCCCAATGATCAGGGGTGATTTTTAGCAACCAGTTATTGGTGAATGTCGCTTGAGTCGTTTTGCTAAACTTACGGCTTGTTCCACGATTCATGCGATCAATGGTCCCACTTAAGGGAGAATAAACCTGAAGTCTCTTGCCATTATTTTCAAGGTAAGAGATGGCTTCTCCACGAGCTACATGATCACCTGGTTTTTTAAGATGTTTTACGTCAAGCGGACCTGCAATGTTGGCCATAAAATCATCGATACCCACTCTGATCTTACCGGCCGTTTCCAGGAATGCCCAAGTATGAGTGGCATCAAAATAGACGCCTCTCGGCAGACGAACTTTAGCCATAGAAAGTGTAGGTATCTCTGTTTCCTTTAGCATTCTCCAAAAGGGGACCACCACAATAAAAAAACTAATGATAATGAGATACTCAATGCCCTTGGTGGCGAAAATGTTGTTATATACGAAACTATCCATGATGTATAAATCCTTTACGATTTAGTAGTTTGAGTCATGCTCTCCATGGTGCGTAGAACTGGCATTCTATGAATCACCCAACGATAAATCCACACCTGTACAAATATGATGGAGATGGTCACAACGAACTCCATCCAGGTAGGTATGTAGCGGGGTATTTCATCCCAGCGATAGGCGATCACTGAAATATTCATACGGTTAAGAATGATACCGATCAATGTCATGATCGATGCAAGCTTAATTATGTTAGGTGTTCCGATCCGCACACCACGAACAAAAAGGAGCATCGGAATTAATACAAATCCTATTAGCTCAAGCAGGTACCATGCTCCCATAGGAGTAGCCAGGAGGTTCAAGGTATGATTGTGAACCATATCGATGATCTTGAGGAAGAAGTAGGCAAACATAGCGACTGCACATACTTTCGATAATCCGCGGATCATGATATTGTGTTGCTCATCACTTTTCTCATCCATCTGGTATGAGAATACTCTCTGGAGTATACTGCCCTGAAAGATCACCACGCTTAGGCCAGCAAAAATACTAGAGATGAAAAAGAGTGTCGGGATAAACTCGGAGTACCAGAGTGGGTGGATCTTGCCCTTCGCCATGAGAAAGAGGGCACCTAGACCAGATTGGTGCAGGGTCGAGAGAGTGATCCCAAAAACTACAGCACCGATGGTGAGACGTTTAAGATTGCGTCTTGCCCGTTCAGAGCCCAGCCATTCTGCCACTGCTGGTGAGAATTCTATCATTTGTGCTACGATATAGAGCATAAAATGCCAGGCAACCAGGAAAAGGATACTGCTGGTTCCGAAGGAATTTCCAATGATAGGATTGATAATATTCCAGGGCTTTCCCAGATCAAGGATCAGAGCAAATGCATAAAATGTATATGCCAGAAAACCGTTGAGGACAGTCACTCTTACCAAAGGTTTGTATTTCTTAAGGCCAAGGATATAGACCATGAAGGTCAGTACATACGCACCACCAGCAAAGGCAACTCCTGTGACCACGTTAAAGCCCTTCCAGAGACCCCAGGGTACACTCTGGGTCACATTTGAAACAGCTGAGAGTCCATAAATGAATCGAATGACTATGATGACAGCTGCCACTATTACTGTTGGGACAGAGATCATATTGAAAACGGTCCAGATACTTTTCTTTGGCTTCAGCTCGGAGAGAATGAATTTCCAACTTCCCCTTGTTGGCTCAAGAGTGGTTTGTAGTGCTTGTTCACTCATGGTCAGCTCCTTCTTCATTATCATCCTTAGTTGCTTCTCTTAAGCCCATTAGCAGGGCTGGAAATAGGACGAATATGGAAGGGACACTGTATAAGAAGCCCTTAGTAAGTTCCGGGTAAGCTTTCGTTTCAATATCAGTATTATATCCCAATTCCTCAAATGGTACAGGAGAGATATTAAGCCAGGAGGTTCCACCGGCTTCATATTCACCATAAATATGATCAACATAACCGTCCGGGTCATCTAGGATTCGTTGACGAGCTTCCCTAATGAGGTCACTACGTTTGCCAAAGGTAAGAGCTTCAGCGGGGCAATTTTCAACACATGCCGGGATTTCCCCCTCTTTGAGACGCTCGAAACACATTTGGCATTTACCGATCTTCGGATTATTGCTATTGAATTCGAATTTTGGGATATCGAATGGACAAGAGATCATACAATAGCGACATCCCATACATTTTCCTTCATCCCAGGTAACAGGACCTTCTTCGTGCTTCACCATTGCCTGAGTGAGGCAGGCAGAAGCACAGGCGGGTTGGGCACAATGCATACATTGTTTTTTTGTATAGACTTCACCCACCGATGTATCATGTGCATTGATTACAGAATATTGATGCGGTGTCAGTTCACGTTTGACCTCCGCATCGGGGTAATCATCGTCCGCTACATCTGGTAGCCCATTGGCTTCAGCACAGGCAAATTCACACTCTTGGCAACCTTCACATAGGGTAATATCGTGTAGGATCGCGTAGAACTCTTCTTGATCAGGCTCAGGTTTTGACTTCCCAATAGCTGAGACACCACTAATGCTGGCGCCTGCAACCCCAAGGGTTTTTAAAAATTCTCGTCTATCAATGGACATGATTTCTCTATCCTCTCTACTTCTCTACTATGTAATGGCTATATCATTCCTGGGTTGATTCAGGAACTTGGGTTCAATTCTATATTGGCTTGATCGAGGATGAGCTTCTGAAATAATCCCCAAAGATCTTTATCACTAAAAGCCAGGGCACATTCAGCGATATCACCTCCACTCTGAAGGAGCGCTAATCCACTTTCAGAGTCTAACGGTGAGGAAGAAAGAGCAAAGAAATCGCGAATCCGAGCCATCTCTATTTTGAGCCAGGCAATAGTTCGATCACCGAGGTAGAGGTGTTTGGTTTCGTTTTCCCAGTCGCTGGGTTCCATTTCAACTAGCCACCCAAAGGAATATGGATCACGGTGAACCATACGCATATTCTGGAGGGCTTCCATGTTGATAGATCTCACCTTCCCTGAAACCGGAGCGGAAATCACAAGCTTCTTATTCTTATGGATAATGCTAAATAGTGGATCGCCCTGTTTAAGTGTGGATCCATTTTCAGGAACATCAATGGCGGATAAGACGCCTGTGAGACCTTGGATAAATGTATCAACTCCAATTTTGGCTCGACCGTTGGTTTCGAGATGTGCCCAGCTATGTGTTGGACTAAAATATACCCCACTAGGGATACGCAAGTTTTCCATCTTAAACTGATAAGCTGGCTTTTTAACAATGGGTGAAACGCTTAATGCCTGGTACCTTTTCATTCCACGATACCAGGTGATTGAGATGGCGATAGCTGCAAATAAAAAGACTAATAATATGACCATAATGAACCTCCTTATTGATTCACTATATCTAATTCAATAGCAGTGCCAAAGAATATTACAGGTCATAATGCATGTATTATCAAATAGATAGAGGATTATATAATTACTTCAACGAAAGCATATATCTGTTGATATATTCAACAGTAAAGAGGGTATGCCCTTGGAAGCCTGTCTTTAAGCCATTAGAAGAGGCTGTTTAAAAACTATACAGGTGTTTAAAATCTCAACACCATGGAAATCTATCATTTTCTAATACATAAGTATATGATAATACACGGAATAGTCATTCATATGCTTCCACATTGGAAAATTATGTAAGGATTGTCATTATACTGGGAGGGACCCTAAAAGCAGCCGATGAGGAGGATTTCAACTCCACTTCTGTGGATGATTTTATCTGCACATCTCAATCGTTAAAACCTTCACAAGTATTGCTTCTTAAATTAGATTCTACCATTAATAATTAAGGGAGAACGAATTTTGCGACATCTGATCATCATACTACTTACTACAAGCCTTGTGCTTGGTTGGGGGAAAACAGGCCATAGAACCATTGGAAAAATTGCTGAAGAGAACTTGAATCCGGCAGCTAAGGCAGAAATTGAAGCAATATTTGGACACACTGACCTCGCTAGGATTGCTAACTGGGCCGATGAGATAAAATCCGACCCAAAGTGGAATCACTCCCATGACTGGCACTATTGCACCATTTTAGATGGTGAAAAATATACTGGCCCTGAATCTGGTGGTAGGGCAGTCCAAAAGGTCACTGAGTTCAGTAATTTGATTAAGCAAGGCAATCTAAACACGAATGACCATAAGGATATTTTGCGTTTCATCGTTCATATCGTTGGCGATTTGCATCAACCAATGCATGTTGGAAACGGAACTGACAGAGGTGGTAATGATGTAAAAGTTACCTGGTTTCGTGAAGAGACCAATCTTCACAGGGTATGGGATTCTCAGATGATCGACCACATGCAATACAGCTACACGGAGTATGCACAGCAAGTACAATTGGGTATGAATGATAATGATAAGTCTAAACTGATGAATGCAGATATCATGAATTATGTCTATTCTTCAAGTTCCTTGCGGGAGCAGATTTATGATATCGGGGATGGGAATCTTTCCTGGAAGTATATTTATAAAAATAGAGAAATAATGGAAGATCGTCTACTCCAAGCGGGCTATCACTTAGCCGCTTTACTAAATGATATTTATAAATAGATAGTATCCTTTTGAAGTTTATCCAGCGCCCATTTTTCTTTGCCCTCCTTGTAGGGTCCATACTTGCATCGCCTTTGAATACACCTGATGTTGAGAAGAAATTCAAGCGCGTACTAAAAGGGGAGATCAAACAGGATTTTACTGTTGGTTTGGCTTTAGGGGCAGGTGCAGCAAAAGGATTTGCCCATATTGGAGTCTTGAAAGCTCTTGAAGAAGCGGGTATCCGAGTGGATATGATCGCTGGAAGTAGCATGGGGGCCATTATTGGTGGTGGATACGCATCAGGCCTGACTATTGAAGAATTATCAGATGTAGCTTTAAACTCAGATTGGCTTGATGTCTTAAATCTATTGGATCCTGTATTTCCCACACGCGGCTTTATTGATGGCCAAAAAATTAAAATATTTTTAGATGAGCTTTACAAACAAAAAAACATTGAAGACCTCAATATCCCATTTTCGGCTACTACTGTTGATATTCTTAAAGGTGATCTTTACGTGATTAATAAAGGGAGTCTGGCGAATGCTGCCCGAGCCAGCTCGTCTATTCCAATTATATTTAACCCCCTGGCAAATGGAGATCGAGTCCTGGTTGATGGTGGGATGATCGACCCTGTCCCTATAGACGTCGCGCGTTCCATGGGGGCAGATTACATCATCGCTGTGAATGTTTTAGCTTTCCCTGAGGAAAAGAATAAAGAACGGGCATTCACCTACTTAAACGGTGATGATCTTGAAAACAGCAAATCCACCTGGCGTATTCCGAAAGCACATGAAGCCTGGTACACTGCAGGTAAACCTAATCTAGCCGAGATCGCTCATGAGACTGTCATCCTATCCATGGCACTCATTGCTGCAAATCAGGTTGAATTGGCTAAACCGGATATGCTGGTCAATATCAGTACGGGATTGTCAGCTTGGAATTTCTTAGAAGCTGAAGTTGCCATTGATAAAGGTTATGAAGAAACCCTGAAGGTTCTTGAGCATAAAAAGAAGTAAGATTGGTACGAACTTAAGCCTAAATCGTCTTCGTGAGAGACCGAAGGGATCGTGGCGATCTCAGACTTTTCTAGATAGGCAAAAACCCGGGATTGCTTCCCTTCGACGGAGTTTATACTGAGCCAATCCGAAGTGCTCAGGGCAGGCTATTCCTCCTCGCAAAGACTATCAAAATAAATACTCAATTACTAATCGATTCCCATATCCATATCCATGTCTTCGCCACCACCTGAACCCCGTTGACGCTGAGTGTCGACAAATTTCCCGAATTTATAGCTAAAGTTAAGCTTCAGATATCGATTGCTGAAGGTTCGTTCTCTGGATTGCTCAAAATTGTCGGTGATCAGGTTGTACTCAAATCGTCGGCTGTCAAAGAGGTCACTGATCTGGAGTGATAAACTGGCCTTATTATCCAAAAATCGATGTTTGACAGATAGATTTGCAAATAACATATCTGACATTGTACCCTGGGCAATCTCACGTGGGCTGCGATACATAGTAAACAGTTGGACGTCAGTGGTTGGAAGAGGTGAGTATGTTGCTGTACCACGTAGGAAATACCCGAATGAACTGGTATTGATATCAGCCTCTAAACCACTTTCATCAATAATAGTTTGGGTAACATTTCCACTCAACATGAGTTTTAACTTCTCACCGGCTTTTGCATTGATCATACCCTCAGCACCATAGGAATGTCCCGTGTCAAAATTTCTAAAGGTGGTGATGGATACTGTTTGTCCATCGATCACTTCCAATTCCTTATAACGTCGCATCAAGTCATTGATCTGTCGGTAGTAAATTCCTGTATTAAAGGAAATACCCTTGCTGAACTGTGAGTAATTGATCTCATAGGAATCTATATATTCAGGAAGTAATTTCGGGTTTCCAGTGCGAATATTTAGAGGATCATAATAGTTGGTAATAGGGACCACTGACCTTACTCGAGGACGATTTATTCGACGACTATAGCTAAGCTGTACATCTTTTTGGGGAGCCAGTGTATAGTTCAGATGGGCTGAGGGAAAGACACTTTGATACTCATTGACAAATGTACTATCGACAAAGATATCTGATTCAGTCCTAGCTTGTTCTACTCTCAGACCACCTTGAAAACCAATCAATCCAATTTTCTGACTGTAGGTGACATATCCTGCATAGATATCTTCATCAAATAGAAAATGGGTATTCAGGTCAGTATCGTCAAGCCAGATGGAATCGGTATTGGTTTGAGAGACAGAACTAAAATAGTTATCCATGTGAGTTTGAATAGATTTAAGACCCATCTCAATTTTTCTCCCATCACTGAGAGGGTGGGTATAGTCCAATTCTATTGTACGAGTAGATCTTTCGTCATCTCGAGTAGTTTCTTGATTTTCAGAAGAATCGGGATGATTAAAATATCCATCCTGAGTGTGATCACCCGTTTCATCAGTTTGATTATTAGTGTTTCTAAAATCAAACTTTAGGTCTTGGCCTTCTTTGCTGAATGATTTATCCCAACCAAGGGTATATGTTATGCTTTCACTATTATTATCACTTTGTGCTAATCTCTGATACAACGGAATAAGGTTATTTGCTGCTAAACCGCTTTCATAATTTATTTGCTCCTGAAAATTCCGATCACGTTGACTAAGCATGATGCCGGCTGAGATTTCATTTTTTGGATTGAAAGTGTAGCTCGTATTGAAACGGCCAGTAAAGGAATTAAAATCACGGAAGCCATCACTCAGTTGATCAAGAATATTTATGGTCTTCCCCAAGCTGTCAAAAGTGGTCATGTAATTTGTACCACCCACATTTCGAATATCAGTACGGTATGCCAACATGGAGGAGATATTCCACTTCTTATTGCGGAAATTTAACTGTCCGTTCAGATTATATCTATCGGGATCAGCATAACCGGTTCCTACGGTACCAGTCAGACCTTTTAAGCGGTTCTGCTTGAGAACCACATTGATAATTCCTGACATGCCGTCCGGATCGTATTTAGCAGAGGGGTTTGTAATGATCTCAACATTATCAATCGTAGAAGAAGGAATTTGTTCCAGTAAGGCGCTATTGTCTTCATCAGAAAGTCCAGATGGCTTTCCATCTATGAGGATTTTCACATTGCTGCTACCACGTAGACTAATCACGCCATCCATGTCCACATCAACTGATGGAATTTGTTCCAAAACCTCGATTGCAGAATGTCCTTCAGAAGTCAAGCTCTTCTCTACATTGAAAATTCGTTTATCAATAGTGAGGGTCATCAGTGAACGTTCACCAGTCACTTCCACACTGCTGCCCTCTAAAGTGGCTGGATCCAGAAAGATATCTCCCAGATGTTTTTCTACAGATTTGCGAGGACTCAACCTGACATCCTCAATAGCCAGCGATTCATAACCCATGAATTCAACCCGAACCTCAAATCGGCCCAGGGGAAGATCACGCAGATCAAAATATCCTTCAGAATTACTGATGCCTCCAGAAACAGCGGTGGTATCCCTGCTTCTGATGAGTGTGATATTTGCATACTCTACTGGATTATTGGTAATATTATCGAGAACTCGTCCAGTGAGAACGCCAATGCTTGGCATTTGTGGGCCACCTGGTTGTTGTGCGAAAGCAGTTGCGCTGATGATGGTTATTAAACTTATGGTTTTTATCTTTTTTATATAGCTAGAAAAATTCATAGTTTCCTTTTTATCCGTTTCAAAACAAGAGGCCAATATAGAATTGGCCAACAAAACTAATACTTAATTCACCCAGTACTTAGACGCATAATAGGGCAGAAGGTTAATGACTTTTTGCAATTGATTTGAGATTTTAAAAAGAATAGTCGGAGCTTTCAAAAACAATAAGAAGTAAATGGGGCTCGAAGCTTTAGATTGACCCCAGTATGACGACCTTAACTATAAGAACAATTTTGAAATTTTGGCTCCCTCTGGCAGGCACATGGTTGATGATGTCCATGGAAGGACCCTTTCTAGCAGCCCTTATTGCACGACTCGCTGATCCAAAATTCAACCTGGCAGCCTATGGGGTAGCTTTTTCATTCGCCCTCATTATTGAAGCACCGGTAATCATGATGATGACTGCTTCCACAAAACTGGTTCAGGATAATCAATCTCTCTTTAAGCTGCGACAGTATACATGGGCCATGAACGCCCTGGCTACTTTAATCATGCTAGTTCTATTGATTCCCAAGATCTTCTTTTTTATTACTTTGGACTTGATTGGTTTACCGACTGAGGTTGCTCACCTCACGCACATCTCGACCATTATCTTGATTCCCTGGCCTGGAGCCATCGGGTACAGACGTTTTTATCAGGGAATTCTTATCAGGAACCATGCTACCAGGCGTGTTGCCTATGGAACGGTTATCCGGCTATTCTCAATGATCTCAACAGCACTAGGTCTGTTTCTATTCACAAAATTACCTGGAGTATACATCGGAACAGCTGCCCTTTCTGTTGGGGTGACCATGGAGGCCATTAGTACCAGATTCATGGTGCGTAACATCCTTCATCGGTATCGAGTCGCTGAGAATCCTAAGGAAAGTAAAAAGGCACTTAGTTTTAAAGCCATTCATGCTTTTTATTACCCTCTTGCATTAACCTCCATTTTGACCTTAGGTGTTCATCCCCTGGTAACTTTTTTTGTAGGCAAAAGTGTTATGGCTTTGGAATCTCTGGCCGTTTTGCCTGTAGTTGGTTCATTTGTATTTTTATTTCGGGGAATTGGTCTCTCATATCAGGAGGCTGCCATAACGCTTATGGGCGATAATGATCACAATGACCGATTGATAAAGAGGTTTGCAGTTATGATTGGAGCAACACTATCAATGGCCCTGATATTCACTGCCTTTACGCCCCTAGCTCGGATATGGTTCTCTGTTGTTAGCGGTTTGAGTGAGGAACTTACGAATCTCGCCCTGAGACCATTAATGGTCATGGCAATCTTTCCTGCTACAACGGTTCTTATCGCATTTCAACGCGCACTTCTGGTCAAAGAAAGTAGAACCAGTCCCATCACAGCAGCAACCATCATCGAAGTTATTGGAATCATAGTTGTCTTGTATATAGGTATTATGCATTTTGAGATGGTAGGTGCTTTGGCAGCAGTTTCTGCGTTTGTTTTTGGACGGCTTGCAGCAACTGCTTACTTATATCTACAGTTGAGACAAACGTAGCTGAACACCTCCCAAAGCAGTGATTGATATTAATCACAGGCACTTATAAAATCTTGGTAATAGCACGCATGTAAGCTATTTTTCGCCATCAAAAAGAGTAAGGTTAGAAGATATCTCTCCGGGGAAAGAAGGTTAATGATGAGGGCAAGGAACAATCCATTAATAGTATTATTGTTGATTGCTACGGCATTGCTCGTGTCCAGTTGTGGTATCTCAGATAACAATCAGGTGGAAGATGGAATCCTGGATCTACGCGACTTCAATTTTGAAAAACATGTAAATCTCGATGGAGAATGGCGATTTGTATGGCAAGATAGTAGTACAGATGGATCTACGGAAAATAAGACATTCATAAAAATAGATGTTCCTGACGCCTGGAATGGATATAAGTATGATGGGCGAGAACTCGGCGGTCATGGTTTTGCTTCTTATTATCTTACAATACTACTACCTGAAACCTCATATGAATACTCAATTGATTCACCAACAGCCGGAACTGCTTATAATCTATTCGTCAATGATCAGCTAATCGGTGGGGTGGGTATATATTCCCAAGACCCCGAACTCTCTGAAGCCAAATACGAACCTCGTACCTACGATCTTGGAAACCGTTCATCACAGATAAATCTTAGAATTGATGTTTCTAACTATGAACATCGTTTGGGGGGATTGTGGGAGTCGATCTCATTTGGCCGACATGAGGAGATCATTCAAGCTCGTGAAAAGAAAGTTGCCGTCCAGTTGTTCATGGTCGGAGCGATTTTTATTATGGGATTCTATCATTTGGGTGTTTTCTCATTAAGAACTCGAGGTGTAGCAGCTTTATATTTTGGTCTGTTTTGCTTGCTGATTGGTTTGCGCACATTGACAACAGGAGAAGTCTTTCTGCATGAACTGTGGCCTTCTCTAGGCTGGGCGATGCTGGTCAAACTTGAATACCTAACTTTCTATCTTGGGATACCCATCTTTTTCCATTTTGTTCAGCTACAATTCCCAGATGAGTTAAAGGACTGGGCCGCAAAGATCGTGGCAGCAGTTTCAGCTGTTTTTGCACTGATCGTTCTTTTTGGTAGTGTTGATACATTTTCAGGTTCACTGACTTATTTCCAACCATTAAGTCTAGTGGCCATGCTTTATCTTATCTATGGCTTAGGTCTGGCATTCATCCGCGGTGAAGAAGGCTCGGCAATGGTCCTCCTTGGGTTTATTGCGATCGTTATCGCCTTTATCAATGACATGTTGTATGTTGCGAATATTGTGAATACAGGTCATTTGATCTCTTTGGGAGTGTTAGCCTTTATTTTGATGCAGGCTCTGTTGATCTCCGTTCGTTTTTCAAAAGCATATATTACAATTGATACCCAACGTAGTAAGCTTGAACGAACCAATGCCGCTTACCTGTCTGAAATTGATGTGCGAAAATCTGCAGAATTAGAAGTCCTTCAGCACAAAGAGAATTTAGAAGAATTGGTTGAGGAAAGAACTGCCGAACTCCAGCTTGCAAACAAGCTACTAAATGAGTTGTCCAGAGTAGATGGTCTGACTAAAATCGCTAATCGTAGACGTTTAGATGAAGAGATAGATCGCGAATGGAAACGTATGATGCGCGAAAAACGACCTCTCAGCGTCGTTCTTTGCGATATTGACCATTTTAAATTTTACAATGATACCTACGGTCATCAGCAGGGTGACAAGTGCTTGGCTCAGGTCGCAAAAGCCATTAGTGATTCTGTCGGTCGTCCTGGTGATTTAGCAGCAAGATATGGCGGTGAGGAATTTTGTATCGTTCTGCCAGAAACGAAGGTTGAAGGTGCTATTCTAATTGCAGAACTCATTCGGAAGAATGTTCGTGGTCTGAATATTGAACATTCCACATCACCGGTTGATTCCATGGTTACGCTGAGCCTGGGTGTGGCTACCCTCATACCTGATAATGATGGTCAGCCAAGTCTACTCCTTGAGGCTGCTGATCGTGCCCTGTATCAGGCCAAGGGGAATGGCCGTGACCGAGTGGAACAAAATATGCCGGATTGATCTCGGCTGATTCTACTGCTCTGAATTTCAATTTGTTCCTGCTTCAAAAGACTCCAATCTCGATAAAATTCTTTCACGGGTCATGTCCATGATATCATCTATCTCAAGCTGACTCATGGCTTCTGAACTGATCACAGGTCCAAATCTAACTATCAAGGATCCAGATTTCAAATTCAGGGATGCCTTGTTCTTCATAGCGAACACACCGGATATCGCAATTGGGACGATTGAAGCACCACTTTCTTTGGCAAACTGAAAGGGAAGTTTTTTAAAGGGGAGAAGTTTGCCATCCAATGAGCGATTGCCTTCCGGCAGGACAGTTATGTGTACCCCGTTATCTAATTGATCTCTAGCTGTTTTGAAACTTTTGAGTGATGCTCGAATATTATTTCTTTGAATGGGAATATTCCCCATCCGTTTAACTACTGAGCCGTATAAAAAATAATCAAGCTGGTCATGTGCTAAAATCCCTTTGAAATAGCTTGGGATAACTGCTTTTAAGAGGGGGATATCAATTAAGCTGCTGTGATTCGCCATAAATATTAAGGGGCGATCAGTGGGAAGTTCTTCAGCAAACTCCAGAACAGGCTCACTATTGAGTAGCTTAAATAGTGTTTGTAACTTCTTCCTGAGCCATGGATCATAGGCATCAGGTGATTCAAAATAGGTTCGAATGAGTGTGATCAGTAGAACTGGGCCGATGTATCCCAATCCTATGGTCCAATAGTAAAGAGATCGGAGAAAACTCATTCCCAATATACATCAATCGCTTGTTTTAAACAGTTTACCTCAATAGGAGTAGAGGCCATTAGTTCGCCATCCGGTGTCAGTATTTTCGGAATATTGGTCTCAACCCTGATGTGGCTTGCTTGAAATGTCTCAACCTCTTTCATGTGGATATGTTCACCAGTGATGATCTTTGGAAAACTTCGCATGAGACCAATCCGGCCCTTGGGTCCGAGAATGGTTACATCCAAGAGGCCATCGTCTGTTTTTGCATTTGGCGCCATGAGAAAATTAGCAGTATAGCGCGTATTCGATATTTCAACGAAAATATTTTCACGTTCAATGATCTGGCCATCGATCTCAAGTTTAACCTGGTAGGGTTTTAACTTCAGGATGTGATAAAGGCTACCCAATGTGTATGCAATATTACCTAAGCCTTTCATCTTGAGCGCTGTTGCCCCAATATCGGCTACAATCCCCAGTCCTAGAATATTCAAGTAATACCAGGTTTTTCCTTCAGTCACAAAATGTCCCACATCGAATTTCCTGGTCTTCCCAAGTTTAATAACATCCAGGGCCTTTTTCCAATCGTGATCGTGGAGGTCCATATCTCTGACAAAGGCATTTCCGGTTCCTATGGGGATAACACCAATTGGGATACGAACAGAGGAGGTGTTGCGATAGTACCCATTGATTACTTCGAATAACGTTCCATCTCCACCGGCTGCAAGGATGCCTGAATATTGACTAAAATCTGCCTCCTGGGTGAGATCAATACCATGGCTTTGATGTCTTGTTTTTAGCAAATCATAAGGCATTTCAATCTGATGGAGATAGGCCTCTATCTCTGATAATGTTTTTCCAGCATAACCATGTCCCCCCCAAGGATTAAAAATGATTAATTTTTTCATCGCAGATATTCTTTCCTAATTAATTGTTGTGAGAACCGCAACAATATAATCAGAAACAAGCTTAGAATTCATAGCTTATCAATCATGCTAACCTTGCTTGATAAGGCGGTAAAGCTTAGTTTAATAAGCTTCACCAACTCTGGTGTTGCAGGTATGTTTCAAATGAAGGAAGTACAATGGATCTAAACAATATACTCACTAGTATTGATGTGCAGGCTGACTGGGTTGGTCTACGTTATGTCAAGGAAAATACTGATTTTCGGATTGTCAGGGACGGTAAACCCGAAGCTAATTCACGCGAATCCAGCCAGGGAGTTATGGTTGAGGTTCTGGTAGATGGACAATTTGCCTATTATGGAACCAGTCGTCTGGATGTTGCTGGTATTCAGGCTGCAGCCCAAATGGCTGTGAAGTTAGCAAAGGTTTCTTCCAGCTATAGTTTGCATAGCTTCGATACTCAAGCCAGACCAACGGCTAAAGGCAGCTATCGTTCACCCTATCGTACTGGTCTGGATGCTTTTTCTCCCGGCGAGCTCTCAGAATTACTTGTCAAGGCTACAACGGAATTAAAGGTCACGGATAAAATTGTAACCACAAATGCTATGGCGCGTATCGTGGATACAGAATCGCATTTTGTCTCTTCCAATGGAAGTGATGTCGAACAACAATACCTTATGGTTTCAGCGGACTATACTGCCATTGCTCAGGACGGGACTGTGACCCAAAAACGCACAGATGGTGGAATGCTTGCAAAGAGTTATCAAGCTGGAATGGAAGTTTTTGATGAATCTGAGGTTTTGGAGCGATGCCGAAATATTGGTGGAGAAGCTGTTGAATTGCTCACGGCTGAAGAATGCCCAACCGGTACAATGGATCTGGTGTTGGCCCCAGATCAAATGCTACTTCAGATTCATGAAAGTGTAGGACATGCCCTGGAAATTGACCGCATATTAGGTGATGAGCGCAATTATGCTGGATGGAGTTTTGTAAGACTTGATGATTTTGGTAAACTCCAGTACGGGTCTGAACTAATGAATATCACTTTTGATCCTTCCGTAGAGAATCAATTTGCTTCCTATGCCTACGATGATGGTGGCCTAAAAGCTCAAAAGGAGTTTCTGATCAAGGATGGCTTGTTGTTGAGAGGTCTAGGTGGAATGGAAAGCCAGTTGCGTTCTGGCGTTAATGGAGTGGCTAATTTTAGAGCCAGTTCCTGGAATCGAGCACCCATTGATCGTATGGCGAATCTCAATCTGGAGCCAGGTGATTCCACTAGTGATGAAATAATTGGCTCGGTTGAAAAGGGTGTCTTTATGACCTCAAACCGTTCATGGTCCATTGATGATTATCGCAATAAATTCCAGTTCGGATGTGAGTATGGTAAACTCATTGAGAATGGTAAATTGACAAAAACTGTTAAGAATCCAAACTACCGTGCGATTTCGAATCCATTCTGGAGAAGTTTGAAAAAGGTTGGTAATCGGGATACTTTTGAAGTGTATGGTACTCCATTTTGTGGAAAGGGCGAGCCCAACCAGGTCATTCGGGTAGGCCACGCCAGTCCCTTATGTTTATTTGATAAAGTTGAAATCTTTGGTGGTGCATAACGTATGAAACCTACATTCGTCTCCCTGAGCCGTCACACTGAGTGCGGTGTACTGAGCTCGTCGAAGTGGAGTCGAAATGCGAAGGGTTCCCATATTTACCACGATTGTTATAATATGATTAGTAGATGAGGTAATAAATGCAAAAATTATTCAAACAAATCAGCCAGAAAATACTTTCTGAACTTCAAGAGGGCGAACATCTGGGTTTGAGTTTCAGTGGTGAAAACAGTACGTTTACACGTATCAACGCAGCAAAGATTAGACAAGTTGGTAGTGTGGATGTGGCCAATTTAGGGTTTAATCTCATCTTTGATGGGAAACGAAGTTCTAGTTCCATTTCTCTATCTGGTAATGTGGATGATGATCTAGCAAATACCAGACTTGAACTGGCTCGTTTAAGAGCTGAAGTTGTTCAATTACCAGATGATCCCTATCTAGTTATTCCAGATAGTACTGAAACGAGCTTGAATGAGAAAAATGGACTTATTCCTGCCCCTGAAGAAATCCCCGAAAAAATTCTACCCCCAATGGGTGATGTAGATTTGACTGGTATTTGGGCTTCTGGAAGAGTCTTTCGCGGGAGTGCAAATTCCGCCGGTGGCTATCACTGGTTTGCTACAGATTCATTCTCGTTGGACTATTCACTTATCACCCCAGATGAAAAAATGGTGAAAGCGACCTACGCTGGCACAGAATGGGATCAGGCTGCCTACGAAGCATTCCTGAAAGATTCCATTAAGAAACTTGAGCTAATGAAGATTGAGCCCAAGAAGATTGAACCTGGTAACTATAGGACATATATCGCATCTGCAGGTATTGCCGATGTTCTCAACATGTTTTCATGGGGCGGTATTTCTGAAGCAGCCATCCGTCAAGGTGAAAGTAGTTTAGGGAAAATGCGCAACGAAGGTCTGAAGCTATCACCTTTATTCTCACTTTCTGAAGATTTTAGTTCAGGATTTACCCCTCGTTTTAATGGCAATGGTGAAGTTGCACCTGAAACTTCTGAGCTGATTGTAGCTGGTGAACTGAAGCAATCTCTTGTGAGCACACGTACAGCAAAAGAATATGGTGTCGAGTCCAATTATGCCTCAGAGGGTGAGGAATTAAGAGCCCCTTCTATGCAGACTGGTGATCTTGATGAGTCAGATATCCTGGCGGAGTTGGGTACTGGTGTTTATCTCTCGAACCTGCATTATCTGAATTGGAGTGACCGAATCGGTGGCCGAATTACTGGTATGACTCGCTATGCGTGTTTTTGGGTGGAAGATGGTAAAATTGTGGCACCGATTGAGAACATGAGATTTGATGACAGCATTTATAACTTTCTAGGTGAAAATCTAGAGGCTGTGACAAGCAAAGCACAGGTTAACCCAGACGTTGGAACCTATGAAGGCCGTGAATTAAGCGTGGTCATCTGCCCAGGTGTGCTTTTAAAATCATTCGCTTTAACTCTATAGGTTAAACATGACACCAAAAAAGTTGGATCACCGCTATCTTTTAATCGTTAATCCCGAAGCTGGTGGTGGAGCTACAATGGATGCTCTACCTGATATTGAACGATTATTACGTACCCGAAATGCAGATTACGAATTTCATTTTACCAAACAACGGGGTCATGCCACGGAATTAGTAAAGGAAATTGGATCTGAATTTGATGTCATCGTTTCAGTGGGTGGTGATGGAACTATCAATGAAATTGCGAATGGTATGCCTGATATTGAGAAGCCTATGGGAATTCTACCTATCGGAACTGGAAACGATTTCGCCCGTAGTTGTTCGCTACCAATAGGTGATCTAGAGCGCGCAGTAGATGTGTTACTTGCTCATGACGTTAAGAAGATTGACGTGGGCGAGGTCAATGGCAGGCGCTTTATCAATGTGATGGGCATGGGGTTTGAGGGAAGAGCCAATGATATCGGTAAGATGCTTTCTTTCCTCCGAGGTACATTCAAGTATTTGATCGCTATTGGTGGGACATATCTCACCTATCGACGTATGCCTTTAGAGATAAAATTCAATGATGTTGAGGTCAATAATAAGGTTTTCCTGGTAAGTATTGGAAATGGCTGGAATGTGGGCGGTGGACTACAGCTTACCCCAAAGGCAAAGCTGGATGATGGTCTATTTGATATCTGCTTTGTGGAATATATCAGTCGCTGGCGTATTTTGCAGGTTTTTGGAAAGTTGTATGATGGTACTGCCAATGAAGTAGACGAGATGCAGGCATATCAGACAAAAGAGATGACGGTGAAAAGTAGCCTACCAATACCCGCACATATCGATGGCGAGTCCTTTGATCCTGTTCAAAAAGAATTCCATATCAAGATTCATCCCAGTGCTCTGAAGATCATTGGGAATTGGTCTGCAGATAATCGTGCTTAGAAAAATAATCTGAATTACTAATTGAAAGAATGAGTGAAAAGGGGAATCTGATGAGACGAAGTGTATTATTAATCCTAACTCTGTCAATAATTGTCAATGTAGGCTTTGGAGAGGTGTTGAAGCCATACATCTTAGGAGCAGGTTCTGCTGAAAGTATGGAAGTGGTCAAGGAAAAAACGCGTGCAAGCCTTGATAGCGCAGGCTTTACCATTCTAGGCGAATATTCGCCTGCAATGGATGAATCTCGATTTGTTTTTGTTATCACTTCAGAAACTATTGTTGAAGCTATTCAATCTGTTGGTGGTTTAACTGGATTTGCAGCGGGACTCAGGGTGGCTTTGACACAGGAAGACAATATGATCAATGTCTCCTACACAAATCCTCAGTATTTAGGAAATGCTTATTTCCAAAAAAAATATCCCAGCGTAGCTCATCTCTGGATCGACGTGGATAAGAAGTTAGCTGAATCTATGAATGACATTGGTACAGTTCGCCTGACACCATTCGGATCTGAAGATGGTATTGAAGCCAAGGACCTACGCCATTACCATTATATGTTTGGAATGGAATATTTTGAGGATGTGGTAGAGCTGAATGAATTCTCAAGTTTTTCGGCAGGTAAGAAGAAGATAGAATCAGAGTTGGTAAAGGGTGGAAACACCGAATTGGTCTACTCATATGAGATTCCCGGAAAAGAATTGAAAGTTTATGGAATCGCCTCCAGCGGTAAAACCGGAGAAGGTCATTTTGTACCAATCATTGATATATCATCACCCAAACATACAGCTTTCTTGCCTTATGAAATCTTACTGAATGGAAATGAGGCAGTTATGATGCATGGCCGCTTTCGGATCGCCCTATCATTTCCTGATCTGACCATGACCACCTTTGGAAAGATCATGTCAACTCCTGGAGATATTGAAGATCTTATGAAGAGTGTTACTGAGTAATCCATGCAATACACAAAACTAGGTAATAGAGGTCCCGAGGTATCCACGATTGGTTTTGGAGCCTGGGCTATTGGTGGTATGAATTGGGGACCTACCGATGATGCCGTCTCAATCAAAGCACTCCACACCGCTTTAGATGCGGGCGTTACCTTTATCGATACAGCTGATGTCTATGGTTTTGGTCATTCTGAGGATCTCATAGCTCAGGTGATGAAGGAGCGTGGAAAAGAAGATGTCATTATTGCCACAAAAGCAGGTAATGACTTCTACTACGCCGGCAAAGAAACAGATGACGGCTATGGGGCAATTCAACAAAACTATGCCAAAGAGTATCTTATCGAAGCAGCTGAAGAAAGTCTCAAGCGACTCGGTGTTGAAGCGCTGGATATTTTGCAGTTGCATAGTCCCGACCTTGAAAAGCTGGAGCGTGATGAACCCTGGGAGGCTTTGATCAGACTTAAAGAACAGGGTAAGATTAAGCATGCTGGTTTATCCATCCAATCTTTCAAAGAATCAGAACAAGCTCATCTCTTGGATAAACATTATGATCTTCTGGATTGTATCCAGGTGAGGTATAACCTGCTTGAACGGAAGGCCGAGAAGGAATTATTCCCAAAAGCAATTGAACATGGAATTGGAGTGATTGTTCGTATTCCAATGCTGTTTGGCCTACTCAGTGGAAAATTTAACCGCCAGAGTATTTTCGAAGGTGATGATCATCGACGTTTCAATCTGGATAAAGAGAAGCTAGATAGCTATTTAAGCAAAATGGAGAACATGACAGATCTTTATGAACGTTATCCAGACTGGAGCCAAGCCCAGATTGCATTGCGTTACGGTGTCTCTCATCCAGCTTGTCATGTTTCGATTCCTGGTGGAAAAACACCTCAACAGGTGATGGAAAATAGTGCTGCTTCAGATATGCCCGCAGTTACGCTTTAGAGGTTTGGTCAGTTGGTGAAAGGCAAGTACAACAAAGTTCTTATCACAGGTGCCAGTAAAGGTATTGGTCGCCAACTCGCCCTGGACTATGGTAAAACAGGTGCCTCTCTTTGGCTCCTGGCACGTTCACAATCAAGCTTAGAGAGTCTGGCTGAAGAGATCAAGGTACTTGGTGGGGAAGGTCATGTTCTCGTGTGTGATGCCACTCATGAGACAGAATTGATTGCCGCTTTAAAGTCGGCCCAATCAGCTTCCGGTGGGTTTGATTTGGTGATAGCCAACGCAGGTTGGGGTGGAAAAATGAGCTATCCCAGTGAGAATAATATTCACGTACTTAATCAGGTAATCGACCTGAATTTCCGTGCGGCAACCCAAACACTTGAATTCTTTGCCAAATATATGGTGGAGGCAAGTCATGGACATTTAGTCGGCGTTTCTAGTATTGCTGGTTTTAGAGGCTTACCCGGAAGTGCACCCTATAGTGCAACAAAAGCGGCCTTAACAACCTATTTGGAGTCCTTGCGTTTTTCAGTGCAGAGAAGTGGAGTCAAAGTCACAGACATACGACCGGGATTCGTTAGGACACCCCTGACTGATAGAAATACGATCCCTATGCCATTCCTGCTAGAAGTTATGGTGGCATCAAAGAAGATTCGAAGAGCAATAGAGCGTGGACGTAAACGCTTTACTTTTCCATGGCAAATGGCTGTCTTTGTCCATGTTGTAAAGGCTTTCCCAGACTTTCTTTTCGACTGGGCAGTGGGCTTGTTTTTTAGTGAAATGGCAGCCAAAGGTCGTACCGGAAAATCAGAGGAGAACTTGCCCAGCTAATCCCTGTGAATTAATTCGCCATGATTAAAACCATAGATAAATACGTCTTTCGTGAGCTAGTAACACCCTTCCTATACTCCTTGTTGGTTCTGACCCTTATCTTTCTGGTTAATTTTGTGATTCGAGCCATGGACCGGATCTTGGGCAAAGGCCTTTCCTTTATAGTCATCCTTGAATACATCATTTTAAATCTGGCCTGGATCCTTGCCATAGCTATGCCATTGTCAGTTCTGGTTGCAGTACTCCTGGCCTATGGCCGACTGGCTACGGACCATGAAGTGACAGCCATGAGATCCGGTGGAGTCTCACTGCCACGCATCATGTTGCCTGCACTGGTATTCGCCTTATTTGTCGGAAGTTTTACCCTCTATTTTAATACTACAATATTACCTGATGTCAATCATAGGGCCAGATTGCTGGGTTCTGACATCTACCGGAAGCGCCCCGATATGGACATTGTTCCAGGCTACTTCATTGATGATTTACCAGATTACAATATTCGGGTTAATGAGGTTACTGAAGGAGGTCTGGAGGGAGTTATTATTTTCTCCAAGAGCAACAAGCGAGAGCAGGTCTCTATCTTTGCTGAAAGTGGCCGGACTGAGACAGCCGAAGGACAGATCATCTTTACCCTTTATAATGGGGAGAAACACCTGCTAGATCTGGATAAGATGGATGATTACCAACGAGAATATTTTGACTCGACCAGGCTCACAGTTAAGGTCAAGAATCTTGAGTTAAAAAGAAGAGATTCAGCGGTTCGGGGAGATCGAGAGATGACTCCTAAGATGATGTATAAGCGGATTGAAGAAAATCAACAACGGTATGATCGAACCATCGATCGTATGCTGACTATCCGTATAAATAGCCCACTTTTCGATGGGGATTCCACTATTGATATGGTTGCAATGATGGATACCCTAAAACGACGACCTGTTCCAGATAAAGGACGAGTCGACAAACAAACCAAGGTATGGAATCGCACCATCGATAAACTGGAAAGCCAAGAGCGACTTTTAAATAGTTACTTGAAACAGGTCAATAAATACCTGGTTGAGATTCATAAAAAATACTCCATCTCAGTTACCTGTATCGTCTTTGTTCTAATCGGGGTTCCATTGGGAATTATGACCCGCAAATCCAGCGGTACGATCGGTGTTGCCATGGGTATGTTCTTTATCTACTGGGCGGCGTTGTTGGCAGGTGAAGAATTAGCTGACAGGCGGATGGTTGATCCGATCATAGCAATGTGGGCTCCCAACGGCATTATGGCTGTTGTTGGAATATGGATCAGTTTTCAGGTCTCCCGCGAAAGAACCGTGATAAATATTCTCTGGCTTAAGACCGTCTTAAACCCATTTAACTGGCGCATATTTCCCTCTAAAGATAGTTGACTAAGTAAGCATTTACATATGTGGCGTATCCAACTATATTGCGCCTCAAATTTTTACTGAGGAGAGATTCTGAGATGTCACTTCACACGATTGTACTGGTAAAACAAGTACCTGACACGTCAAATATATCCGGGGACGTGATGCGTCCTGACGGAACTGTAAATCGCGCACGATTGCCTGCTATTTTTAACCCTGAGGATAGGGAAGCACTAGAGCTAGCGTTACGCTTGAAGGATAAACATGGCGGCACCATTACGGTGTTGACCATGGGACCCCCGAATGCAGCAAATATGCTCCGTGATTGTCTGTTTATGGGTGCTGACAGGGCAATTTTGTTAAGTGATCGACGTTTTGCCGCAGCAGATACCCTGGCGACTTCTTACGCCTTACATAAAGCTATTCATCATATCGGAAAGTATGACCTTATTTTTGGCGGTCGTCAAGCCATTGATGGAGATACTGCTCAAGTAGGTCCCCAGACTGCCGAGAAATTAGGTATTCCTCAGATCACCTATACCCAAGAAGTTCAAGCACTGGATCTCAAGAAAAGAACTATTAGGGCCAAGCGGGCTATCAAGAATGGATATGAAGTTTTAGAAGCACCATTACCTATACTGCTAACCGTTACTAAAGATGCAGCTGAACCACGTCCCTTTGATGTGAAGCGACTGTGTACTTATAAGCGATCACAATCTAAATTTGAAATTGATGCTGCTGTGGAAGATAGTCATGATCTGCTTCTCAAAGAGGAGCTCCTGGAGCAAGCAAAAGCTGCTGATCTTTATATTGAGACCTGGAATATTGAAGATATTGATGCTGATGTGTCCATGTGCGGCCTGGCTGGTTCTCCAACCAAAGTTCACAAGGTGGAAAATGTCATTCTAAGCGGATCTGAGTATAAAAAGGTGCCAGCCACAGTTGATGGAATGAATGATATGATCACAGAACTGATGCAAGACCACATTTTCGGATAGGAACTGTATGAATTCAAAAAATAAAGATATGGTTTGGGTCTTCGCTGAACAGTCTGATGGACAATTGGCCGATGTTGGTCTGGAGCTTCTCCATAAAGCCAGAACCCTGGCTGAAAAAATGCAATCAGAAGTTAGTGCTGTTCTCTTAGGACACAAAGTTGATGACCTGGCAAAGACATTATTTTCACATGGTGCTGATAATGTTTACCTCCTTGATGATAAGGAACTCAAAGATTTTCGAAGTC
>CAZOBQ010000008.1:0-45710 GCA_964578155.1 uncultured Lentisphaeria bacterium | reverse complement strand
TCACGTTCGGTTATCTCGTATGCCGTCTTCTGCTTGAAAAAAAAAAAAAAAAGCCAAAAAAAAATCCTTTTGACCGATCTTAACAGATAAATAAACATAAAAAAAAATAAACCCATATATTAAAAATGGATTAAAAAAATATTTTTCAGGGTGTCATACCACTTGTGGACAATGTCACGTCAGTCGTCCCCATACAGCAGGTGGTGGCTTTTTAGAACAACGGGTGGGATATAGCCATAAATTTATTGCCACTCCCAGTGAGGAGAATGTCTGTACAGCCTGTCATGGCTCACGGGTAGGCGATGACTGGAATGCCAATCAAGATCGCGTAAAAGGTAATGTACCCGATGTTCACAATGATGCCGGTTTCTCATGTTTGGATTGTCACCAGGAAGATATGCATGGAGACGGTCCATCAGATGCAGAGTATACTTCTCGCTATCAGGTGGCCGATCTACCCCAGTGTGTTGATTGTCACGGAGTTGATCGGGACGATAACTCGTTTCATGCTCAACATTGGCCAAATGCCAATAGCTCAGACGGCGCAGATCTAGCTTGTTTCGTCTGTCATTCACAACAATATACCAATTGCAATACCTGTCATGCTGGTGATTGGACCCATGAATATGTGGCAGACAATTCTGGCGAATACAGGGTATACCCACAATTCAAATTGGGTAAAAATCCATATTATGGCAAGGCTGACCATCCTCACACAAATGCTGCTTGGATTACCGTGAGACACGTTCCAGTGTCACCTGATGCTTTTGAACCCTGGGGTGTAGATCCCTGGGATATTGATCCTGATCTTGAGCCCAATAATATGGAAACTTGGAAATATACCAGCCCTCATAATATCCAGCGCTGGACAAAACGCACCCTGGTTGATTCAACCTGGGCTGATACAAGTGGGCAAATTTATACCAGTGATAATTGCTCTGATAATTGTCACATGCATGGTGATAAATACATTTCACTTGGCGATGTGACTGAAAAATATAAGAATGTAGATATTTATTTAACCAACGAAGACATGGAAAATGACATCACAAATGACGACTTAAGCGGTGAGGTTGATGCAAATACCTATACCAGTCTTGGTCCGAAAACAGGAAGTTGTTCTGCATGTCACTAATTAACAGAAAAACAAGTTCAAAAACCACAAGGAGGGGAAATGAAACTTGATTGGAGACTAGTAATGATAATGGTGCTTTCACTAGGACTTATGGTGGGATGTACCAGCGATGATGATGAAGAAATTGTTCCAGTAGGTACATTTGATGATGTATCAACCTACATGCAGGACAACGGCTTAGATCTACCTGCAATGTTGACAGACTGGGTAATTCCTGCATCTTCAGTAATTGATACTAATGATTATCAAACCGTGCCTGATTACACTGTTCTGGACATCCGTGATGCTGCTACTTTTGCAGCAGGTCATATTGATGGCGCTATTAACACAAGCCTCGGTGATATCTTAACAGTTGTTGAAGCTAACGCTGCCGGCACAAGCGGTTACCTGATAGTCTGTGTTACTGGCCAAACTGCTGGACATGCTACCATGGCACTCAGATTGATGGGCTATGAAGCCAAAGTTCTAAAGTTTGGAATGTGTGGGTGGAATGAGCATTTTGCAACTAATTGGAATGCGAACGCTGGTCACGAGAATGGAAATAAAATCACCGATAATGCTAATTGGGTATATACAGCTGCTCCAGCTGTTGAGACCTATGAGTATCCAGACTGGGAATCTGTAAATACAGATGGCGCAGCTATACTCGTGGAACGTGTCGAAGCCGCAATTGTTGATGGTTTTATGACTGCTGGTGCAACAACAGTATTAGGCGCCCCAGAAAATTATCAGATCCTTAACTATTGGGTTGAGGCAGATTATCTCACTTTTGGTCATTTTGATGGTGCTTATCAGCTTAATCCCATTTCATTGGCAGGTGATGAGATCACAGCAATAGATCCTGGAAATGAATCTGCAGTATATTGCTACACTGGTCAGACTTCTTCCATGGTTACATTCTGGTTGAATGTATTAGGCTATGATGCATCCAGTATTCTGTATGGTGTGAACACGCTGAATTATGACCCTCTAGCAGCAGCTGGAAAGCCAAACTGGCATGGCGCTGCAGACTATAATTGGGTAGAAGGATAGGCTAAGACTTTCGTCTTGAAAGACATAGTCAAATATGTAAAAGTTACAGGGGGCCGAATTTTATTCGGCTCCCTTCTCTTATTAAGTGTTTGCTATGGGCAATTGACTTTTCCGGATGTTGTCAATCCGCATGGGCAAGGTCAATGTGCCACTTGCCATGTTGGGCAGGGAGAGCCGGCAAAGAACAATGTTAATCCGAATGCGTGTATCACATGTCATTCAAGAGCAGCAGTTAATGATAAGATCCACCAGCTAGACAACATTAATATTAAAAAAGCAGGAATTACCATCCCATCTGATTTCAAGATGGAAATGATGGATAAATTTTCTTGTATCACCTGTCATGCAGTGACATGCAAGACAGATAGAGCAAATCAAACATTTTTACGAGGGGGGCCTTACAAAGTAGAATTAGACTTTTGTTACCAATGTCATAGTCAGGAAAAGTACGCTGGCATTAACCCTCACCTTCAGGTACGAGAAGATGGGACTGTAGACAAGTCAACCTGCCTGCAATGCCATGCGAAGCAACCGAATAAAGAGGATCATCCTACCATTGCCCGGGAAATGCATCTTGATATGTCCGCCACATGTAACAAGTGTCATTTTCTACATACACATGAAGAAAATCATCAGGGAAAAAGTATCCAGGCTTCAAAAAAAGCAACTATGGAGCGATTCTATGCTACCCAGACTAAATACGGTATCACCCTACCACTATCTGATGACAAACTGATACAATGCAATACATGCCATTATACTCACAATCGGGGGACCCTTTCAGAAGACCAAGTGATCTATGAGGGAGAAAATGAAAATCAACGCTACCTACGCCTAGAAAAAGAGAATTTATGCTATGCCTGCCATGATTTATAGACATTTTAAGCTCCTGATGACAGGATTCCTCCTAGTCTCATACGGATATGGTCAACAAGCGGATGCAGAAAACTGCAATCTGTGTCATGATCTGACAATATTCGGTATATCTTTAGAGAACGAGACCCTTCGCAATTTTGAAGTTTCCTCAAATTCGTACGAACATTCCACACATCGTAATGTTATCTGTCGTGATTGTCATACCGATGTAACTCAATTCCCTCATCCTGAGCAGGTGCAGAAGGTCGATTGTGCCAAAGCCTGCCACATTACCAAACCATTTGCACTGACTGGGTATTCTCATCAGGATCAATATGAGACCCATGCCATCAGCGCCCACGGGATGAACACGAGCTATTCAGACGAGAAAAATGCGGAAAAACCGAGTTGTACATATTGTCATGACAATACCTTTCGTAATGTGATTGATAAAGATGTCCTGTCAGCGCATAGTGAACACTGTGGTCGTTGTCATGAAGATGAGGGCTTGGCCGGTGTTATTTTACACGTGAGTTCACATTCTACTCACCGTTCGGCAAATGCATCTATCAAAGTTGTTGAGTTGTGTTCTTCTTGTCATGCAGATCAAAGCAGGATGAAGAATTTCGACGTTAATCTTACCCAGGTTTCCGGGTATCAAAATCATTTTCACGGGAAAGCTTTAAAACGCGGTATGGATAACGTTGCCAATTGCATGGATTGCCACCGTAATCATCTGAATTTGCCAGCGGATGACCCCAATTCGAGCACACATCCAAACAACATTCAAATGACTTGTAGTGCGAATTCAGACTGCCATAGCGATGCAACAGCCCAATTCGCCTCCGCCGCCATTCATTCTAAACCAACAACATCAAATAATCCCATCGCATTTTATGTAGAATGGGGATTTATTATTCTTACGGCTGGGACCATGGCATTGCTGTTCGCCCATATTTTACTTGATTTTGGGCGTTGGGTTGGAGATGCCATTATTCGGAGGAAGAAACAATGAGCCGTGAATATACACGATTAAGTCTGAATCAACGTCTTCAGCATATCTTTATGTTTGTACCCTTTATTATTCTGGTGTTCACCGGATTTCCCATCAAGTATCCGGAAGTTGGTTTCGGTACATTCATATTCTCCATTCTTGGCGGAATTGAAAATGCCAGAGCCATCCACCGCGTCGCGGCTGCGGTGATGATCATTGATTTTGTCTTTCATGTCGCTTATGTATTGTACAATGTTATTGTAAATAGACTACCTCTCTCAAAACTCTATTTACTTCCCAATAAAAAAGATGCTCAGGACATCGTTAAAAACCTTAAATATTTTCTCTTCTTAAGTGATGAGCGCCCTCAGTTTCATAGATTTTCATACATTGAAAAATTTGACTATTGGGCAGTATTTTGGGGTATGTTTATCATGGCGGGAAGTGGAATCATTTTATGGTTCCCCGAAGAATTTACCACGATCTTTCCAGGTATAATCATACAGATTGCCTATATCGCTCATAGTGATGAGGCATTACTCGCTTTTCTGGCGATCATCATCTGGCATTTTTATAATGTGCATTTCAATCCAAGAGTATGGCCGGCAAATAAGGTTTGGTATCAAGGTACCTTAACTGAAGCTGAAATGGAACATGAGCACCCCCTTGAGCTAGCGGAGATCAAGGCAGAAGAAGAGGCTGAAAATGAGTAAATTCGCAAAGATACTATACGGTTTCGGCGCTCTCGCTCTAGGTGTTGTTCTGTCCGTGGCTTTGATAAAAACAGCTGTTTCACACGATACAGCTGTTGAAGAAGTCGCACTGTCAGACAAGAATTTTCCGGACTATATCGAGCAGCTACAGACTTACTATTTAAATTTTGATAATCGCAAGGGTCATTTCCATCAGACATCAGAGCGAATCTTGTTGCCCATTGAGCAGCAGGAAAATTGTCTGACCTGTCACTCCTTATGGCCCCATAAGCAAGATAGACGAACCCGAGCATTCAATAATCAGCATTCAAGATATATGTCCTGTATGGTCTGTCATATTGATAGCAAGGTTGGGCGACCTGTTGATCTGGAATGGTATGACTTTGGTGTTGATAATTCGATTACCCGTCAGGGTCCCTATGGTATTAAGCAACTGGCAGAGAATGAACTTTCTGCGTCTGATAATTTTATCAGCAAAATCGTCCCCGTTATTAGAGATGGGAGCAACAAAACAAGAGTGTTTACCTCCTATGACACACCGCTATATAGCCAGTTTAGAGATGAGGTTAGAGCCGGACAAACAGTGGATCGAGATAAGGTTCGCAAAGAGGCTGAGGGCTTGCTTGGAGAAAAAGCCATGACCTGTTCAACCTGTCATGATGAAGCATCAGAATTTCCCTGGGATGATCTTGGCTTTTCAGGAGAACGATTAAATGAACTCCAACATTCGGCAGTAGTGGGAATGGTTGAAAAATATGATTCCTTTTACTTCCCGGCAGTTTTTGAATAAGAGAAGTTGAACATAAGCAATAATATGCACACTAAACTACAATATATCCTGTCACTGATATTGATCATCTGTTCACCTCAGATTATCAAAGCTCAGAAAATCGACTTGGTCAATGTAGCTACTTATGAGTCTGATTTCTTATACCCAACAGATATTTGTGGAAATGATCAAGGTGATGTATTTGTATTGGATGCCATGAATGATCGTGTCGTGAATATTTCTTCATCTGGCCAGGTCAAAATCATTCAACCTCAACGAGGAACTATTTATAAAGCTGTTGGAATCGCCTGGATAAGCGATCAATTGTGGATTGCCGATACACCTCGGTCACGTCTACTTCGCATGGATGAAAAGGGTCGCATCAGTCAAGTGATTGAACTTGACCGTGGATCAGAGCCCGTTGATCTCATTGGAATAAGCGGCTACATGGCCATCTCTGATAGGTTGAACCACAGCATTACTGTACTGGATGAACAAGGGAAAGAAAAATTCTATTGGGGCAAACGGGGAAGTAAGATCGGTGAATTTATTAATCCCGGGTTTCTTGCAGTCGGACCTGAAAACAGATTGCTCGTTTCAGATATTCTTAATCGCAGGGTATTATCTTTTTCCGCCAGCGGTCGTTTCCCACAAATTATTGCAAAGCCAGGTGTTGAAGAAGGTCAGGTATTTAGACCCAAAGGCTTGGGTCTGGACTCTGAGTCACAGGTCTGGATTGCTGATGGATATACAGGATCCTTACAAGCCTTTTCAATTTCAGGAAAATATTTAGGTCTTGCAGCTGCAGAAGGGAAAGCGCTTCAACTTTCATCACCCATAGGAATGTGGATCGATGAAAAGGATCAGATCTGGGTCGTTGAATCAACAGCAAATAAAGTGAGTGTTTGGCAGAAAAATGCTAAGTAAATATTTCAAATATTTGTTAGCTGTTTTCATTTTTATGGGTGCTTACTCTGATTCATTTGGACAACCTAAAAAAAGAGATCGCAAGGTTAGCCTGGACTGTGTGGTTTGTCATGTGAGTTGGCATGACGACATTAATCTAGAGAAATCTCTACTGCCAGATATTGATGCCCCTATTCGTATAGAAGGTTTACCGGCTAGAGTACCAACCACAGAGATGTGCTTCACTTGTCATGATGGAACTGTGAAAGATTCGCGTCAAATATTTTCTTCCAGGAATCATCAATCCGGGATGGATGTCAGCAAAGTTACCATTAATGATTTACCACTTGATAAAAACAATCAAATTTATTGTGGTACTTGTCATACACCCCATTCGCTTAAACCTGAACAAGTAGGTGGACTTGCTCCTTTTCTAAGGGTAGAGGTAACGAATTCAGACCTGTGTCTTGCTTGTCATGAAAAGGAATCAAAAAGCCACATAAATCATCCGATCCACGTCCAGGTAAATCCAGATCATACCATGCCCGAGAGAACTTTTTTTGGAGCAAATAACTCCATCGAGTGTATGACCTGCCATCCCATACATGGAGAGAATGCTACCCACGGCGTCACTGGGGATGATCGGACCGAGTTATGTTCATCCTGCCATGAACCCTATTTCAATATTGTGCAAACAGACCATGATTTGATCACCACTTTTGAAAACAGAGCAGGTGATATTGGTCCTAGTCTTGGAGAACAGGATGCCTGTTCAGCCTGTCATGTAAGCCATAACGGAAAAGGCAACAACATGTGGGCAATGGACTTGGATATGCAGGATGGAAAAAACGCCTATTGCCTGGGTTGTCACAGTGAAGAAGGACTGGGACGAGAAAAAATTTACTCCCATTCAGGTCATGCGGTTTCTGGAGTTAAACTTAAGAAAGCTATTCCAGAGCTTGGTTTGAATGCCAGAGACGAGCTCCTTTGTACCAGCTGTCATAGTCCCCACCAGTGGGAGTTTTCTCAGAAGCATGCTGTTACCGAAGCCAATGAAGAAGGTACAGAATATACATCATTTTTAAAATTACCTGATGATGCTCAAGGGCAATTATGTATTGCCTGTCATGAGAATCAAGCAAGCATTTTAGCTTCAGACCACAGCGTAACCAGAGAAGGATTTCAGCAACATTTTCGGAGTTCAGGTAGCTTTCGGGGTCAATGTTCATCCTGCCATGAATCCCACGGGAAGAGCGGGTATCGAACTGAGAGCTCAGATTTGAAAGTGGATGAAAGCAGACTGCTGTGTGAATCGTGTCATTCGGCCTCACATTACCCAACCACTGTTGGTGGGCTGGATCATCCTATGGATGCCAAGCTTGACCCAAGTGTGAATCTTCCTGGATATGAAGGTAGTTTGACTTGTATTACCTGTCATGATCCACATTTATGGGGAAAATCTGTCGAAACATCCCCTGTTGTAGATCTTCAAGGTGACGACAGAAATTCATTTTTGCGTAAAAGTAATTGGCCGGAACCAACATTATGCATCACATGTCATGAAGAACAGAAACATGTATTAAAAACGGATCATGATCTCGGGGATAAATCTCATAGTGCATGTTCTTTCTGTCATGCTTCACATAATTCTCAGGCGCAACATGGAATTCTAAGATTTTGGGAAGAATCCGAGGGTACTTCTTACAATGAAAAATTCTGCTTTGCCTGCCATCAATCAGGCGGTAGCGCAGAGAAAAAAATTCCAGAAGCCTGGACTCACCCGCATGAGTACGGTACGGTCACGCATAATGCCAGAGGAACAGGTGAGTGGATAGATTTTCCTTTATTTGGCGAATCTAAACCCCAGGAGAATTTTGGATTTATTGACTGTTTTACCTGTCATGATCCTCACAAATGGTCCTTTGATGCAAACCTGCTGCAAACAGGTTCTGAGAACGCAGAAGGTGACTACATGACTTCATTCCTAAGAAATCCTAGCTCTGAAACCTTATGTGCTGATTGCCATGGAATTGGAACCCTTTGGAAATTCAACTACTATCATGATCCTGTCAAAAGGAAGCGCTACTAATGATAAAGAACTTCAAATATGTCATAGGGATTGTATTGGTAGCCATGCTTATGGCGTGTTCCAGTCATTCCACACAGTTACAGAAGCTATCTTTTCCACGCGATATGGATCAACCCTTTCTATCATGGGAAAAGATGCTTGGGGAAGATTTGAAACCAGCAACTGGGCTTGTGGGTCGTTTTATGAATATAATATTAGGACCAAAAAGCAGTCTACAGCTTGTGAGGCCAGTGGCCGTAACCTTTGATGGGAATGACCATATTTATGTAGCTGACGCCGATGCAGGCCGCGTCATCAAATACGAATATGATGAAGAAGGCTTGTTATCCACCAGCATTCTAGGTGAAGGGACTCTTACATCTCCCAATGGACTTGCTGTCTGGAATGACATCTTGTACGTCTCCGATGCGGGACCTGGACGAATTCATCGATTTGATTTAGCGGGGAATGCCATAGACACCTTAAAAATTGAAGGGCTCATCAGACCTGGACAACTAAAGGTAAGCCCTGCCGGTGATAAATTATTCATTGTTGATACACCTGCTCATGAAGTGCTGGTGATCAATATCAGCGGTCAAATTACGGGCAGATTGAAGCTTGAGAAATCTGGCGAACGAATGTTAGGGGCGCCTCTGGCTGTTGATTTCATGCAGGATGGAAAAATAGTACTTCTTGATGGCCTCTCCCGACGTGTTGAATTCTTTGCTTCAGATTATACCTATCTGAATGGATTCGGAGGATATGACAGAGTCCCAGGGAGTTTTTCTAATCCTCGCGGACTCACCATTTCATCAGATGGATACATTTTTATTTCAGATGCTGCCTTTGGGAATATCCAAATATTTGATCCCAAGGGAGCACTACTCTACTTTTTTGGTTCTATTGGAAAGGAAGCGGGGGAGTTTCTCTTACCAGCTAGCATAGAGTTTGATGATCACGACAATCTCTATGTAATGGACCAGTACAATAATCGTGTTCAGGTTTTTCACTACTTTGCACAAGAGGGGTGATAGTGATTAAACAATTATTAATGGTCATTATGGCTGCTGCAGCAACAGTAGCCGCTCCCGTCGGTCAAGTTGGCTTCATTGAAAGTAAAGTCAGCTACGAACTAGATACGCTAAGTAATTCAGGTGGCAAATTCATACATCAAGAACGATTATCCTATGGGCTTGGGGGGGATAATGACTTTATGGACTTGAATTACCGGTTCACACTTGGGGGGGTTTTAAGAGGAAATTCAGCATATCCTCTGAATCAAATTACTCCTGAATATGGTGTCCGCACTAATCTGAAACCAATGTCATCGATGAACCTGTCACTTTTCTCTTATTCCAGGTTACGCAATCCCATGCAGATCGTATCTGATTCACTTGAGTTTAAGGAGTTTGTGCATGGACTTAAACTTCAGACCAGACTATCGAGCAGGACGAATTTTTCCATTGCCACTGGTTTGAAAACTCAACAGATAAACCACCGTGATAGTTCAGTGACCACTCAGCAATTTGTTTCTCTGAATCTCGAACAGCGAATGCTGGGGATGCAATTCAGGTTGAATGGTGAGACTGATGTGTGGAGCAAAGATTCTCTGGATGCCCAGAAGAGTAATGCGGCTTCCATCCAATGGTATGGTAGTCCCATGAGGAATTTACGCTGGACCGCCACAAACTCCTTCTTTCAAACCGAAGATTATGACTTTTGGCGGGTCGCACATCGAATGAATTATGACTTATCCCAGCGGCAACAAATTTGGGCAAGGTTTAACCAGGGTGATTTTGCTTATGGATCGCAGACTCTACTTCGACAGAGCTTTGATCTTCGATACCGCTTCCAGTGGAGACCAGCTTTTGGCCTGGATCTTATGGTAAAGGGGAATCGGGTGAGTGTTCCGGACTCCATTGACATTTTTCATTGGAGAAGCTACGGATTGAGCACGCATTGGAGTGCAGGTAAAAAAGGTTTTGCCAGAGGCAATATAGATGCTGGGTTCAAAGAGTCATACCTATATGGACAAGGATTAGACTTTCAGGTAAATGCTACTGAATCAGGGAAGCTCCTGAGCACAAGAACCATAGATGTCAGCTATCGGGATGATGTTAATACTGAATTATTTGTACGAATGGACGAATCTGATGATCCACGTTATGATATTCAGCATAAGCTGAAAATGACTGCAGAATATAGACCCGGTAGTAGCCTTCGTTTCGGTAATAACCTTAAGTTCCACAACCATTTCGGATCTGATCTTGACTTTTCACCAGATACATTAAGAAATGCCATAATTGATGAAATATACTTTAAGCGGTTTCAGCAAACTTCTCAGTTCTCAATATTCTATAGAACGATCTATACATTGCATGACCCGGACAATGATTTACAATTCAATTTGAATACTAGAATATTTAAACAGATATCAGAAACCCTGAGCTGCAGTTTTATGAGTATGTATCGATTTAAATCGACCATTTACACTGATTATCTCTGGTTGAGTACCACCTTGAAATATCGAACGACTCGTTCAAGTTATGCAATTGAATTTCAAAGTGCGGGTCATCCAGACGTGGTTACCCAACAAGATTCACGCATTTGGCTAAGATTTGTGAGGCAGATATGATATTCAAAAAAGTCATTGGGTTGCTTATCCTGAGCTCATTACTCCTAGCTCAGATCTCTGATGAACTGCAGGATAAGAGTAAAATTGCGTTCACCCCTCACAATTTATTGGGCACTCGAGGCATCTCCCTAACTGATAGTACAGTCCAGGATTTCACCTTATGTAGACTATGCCATACACCTTCAAAAATGTCGCCTGTGGAGGCACTTTGGTATCGGAAAGAAGCGGTCCGAGACTTTCACGTCGAGAAGAATGTGGAAACACAAGCTGATGAAATCCTCCCCTCAGATGTAATTAGCCGGAGTTGTCTGGGCTGTCACGATGGCAGTATTGCAGACGGGTTTCCTCAACATGAGATGCCGCAGCATCCAGAGGTCTCTCTACTGGGTGGCAAAGGAGAAGTCACTCCGAATCTCAATCTACACTTATTTCGTTTTCAGAACGACAATGTAGAAACTCATCTACCTGAGAGTACAAGTGCAATTTATGTTGATGAAACAGGAGATGTAAGCTGTGTTAGCTGTCATGATCCTCACAATAATGAACTGGGTAGTTTTCTCAAAGTATCAGCTGATAAATCCCAAATCTGTTATGAATGTCATGAGATGAGCAACTGGGAAATGTCCTCCCATGGAAACTCTGCTGACCCAAGATTTGCTGAATTAAATGATATGGCCTGTTCTCATTGTCATGATATTCACGCCGTACCCGCAAGACATCAATTATTGAAAGCTGATGAAAATACCTTATGTTTTAGTTGTCATGATGGAATGAAGAACAGCAAGACAGAAATTGCCGCCGATGCGGATTTAAAGGCAGTTTTTGAAAAGACCTTCATTCATCCCATTCAATGGAGCTCAGGGAAACCAGAAATTACCAGTGAATTTGGTGACTGGAGTAATGGAATTGCAAATGCTCGTTCCATTGGCTGTAGCGATTGTCACAACCCTCATGCTGCATCTGAACATGTAAATGAACCCTTTCTTGATGGCTCGCAGCTCTACGTCGCTGGCGTAGATGCCAGAGGGTTTTCAAAAGCTGTTGCCGACTATGAGTATGAAACCTGTTACAAATGTCACGGTATGAATCAGAACACTCCCATGGGCGGTGACGTGGGTAGATTATTTGCTCGGAGCAACGCCAGTTATCACCCGGTTGAAGGAATGGGAAATAATCCATTTGTCCCCAGTCTGAAACCGGAGTGGAGTGAACAATCTATGATCAGATGCAGTGACTGTCATGGAAACGATGATCCTATGGGAGCGCAAGGCCCTCATGGATCCAGTATCCCGCATATTCTAAAAGCCTCTTATGCCGAGTATCCCTTTGCCTCACTGGAAGAGAATCAGCTGTGTTTCCGTTGCCACGAGGAACAAAGGGTGGTTCAAAGCAACGGGTTTAAATATCACCAGCTACACATTTCTGATGCAGGTTATGCTTGTTCGGCTTGTCATGATCCACATGGCAGTGTTGAGTATCCTGGTCTTATGAATTTAAATCAGGGTTTTATTCAACCGTTGAATGGTGTTTTGGAGGTAGTCCAAACTGAGCCCGGTCATGGCTATTGCACCATGAAATGTCACGATAAGGCACATCCAAGCCAGACTTATTAACTTATTACGCTTAAACTGCGGATAACGCCCCAATAGTCTTTGCGAGAAGGTTACGACGAAGCAATCTCGAACCTGAGATCGCCGCGGTCGCTTGGCTCCCTCGTGAAGACGAATAAAAATCATTTGTTTAGTCATCAGACTGAGCCTGTTGGGTTGTAGCCTGTGCGGAGATGGGCTTAGGGGCCGCCAGCGGTTTTGGTATGCTTTCAATAGCCCCGGGTTTTAACCCGGGGTAAAAGAACATTTATTTTTGAGTTTTATGAGTATGAGCATTTCTTAAGGCATGCTTAAACTCATAAAACCAGACTGTTAGGGTTGCATTGAGTCATCCTAGAGTACTTCAGCATTGCTCAATACAGGCTTCGTGAAGGATCTCCAGTTGGCTACGGCTTGTTGCTCTCAAAGTGAGATTCTTCAGTCATTACACTCCTTCAGGAAGACTTGTCAGAAGTGAATCTTGATTTTTCGATTTAATACCTATAAAATAATACATGCTTAATAGCAAATAGTGTTTCATAGCATAGACAGAAGAGGTATATTCACTCTAATTTGACACATGACTTTACGGGGGTAGTGTGAGACATCAACATAAGACAGGTGGCCAAGGAGACAGAGGCTATTGTATCTGCCCCAAGTGTGAAACGAAACAAATTCATACCGCTGGTCAACCCTGTCAATCAACTAAATGCCCACAGTGTAACAGTAAAATGTTACGAGAAGGCTCAGAGCATCACCAGCAATGGCTGGAGAGGAGAAAATAAACATGAAAATAGGTATAGCATCAGATGATCAACAAAACATTAGTCAACATTTTGGCCGCACTTTGGGATTTGTTATAGCTGAAATCCAGGATGGTAAGGTTGTATCAAAGGATTACAGGCAAAATACATTTTCAATGCACATGCAGGCAGGCGGACATGAGCATGGTGAGCACAATCATTCACATTCAAGTATATTGGAGGCACTCTCCGATTGTGAAGCCGTATTGGCCAGAGGAATGGGGCGGCGCATCTATGATGACCTACGATCAGCTGATATTCAATCATTCATAACTGATCAGACGACAGTTGACAGTGCTCTCAGCGCTTATATCAATGGTACGCTAGTAGATAACCCCGACAAAGGCTGCGTTCATTAATATAATTCTGATATAGACGAACGTTGAAAAATAGACTGGGTGACCTAAGTAGAGTCAGTCGCGAACAGCTCGCTGGAAAACTCTGAATTTACCAGAACTTTTGATTCAAGAATTTCGATAAGCGGGATTACTTGATTTCCATCCTCTGAAAAAGATTGCGCCTGGCTATTCAATTTAAACAAATAATCAGGCGCAATCTATAGGTGCCTTGCCAGGCTACAACTACAATCAATTCTGAGGATTAATGTCCGAATCTGGTTCGGTTCCACTATGCTCGTGCTCGAACATTTGTTTCGGCATTTTACCAGTTAACCAACTCGTATTCATGGGACCAACACTTGGACGGAAAACAGTATTGTACAAATGCCAGATCAGAATGGCCAGGGTTGCTAGCCAAGCTTCCAGATAGTGGATCACCAAGGAAATATCCAGCAGGTCTTTCGAGAACAATTGTATAAAATAATTGTCGAACCATAGAACCAGCCCTGTTGCTATCATCACCATGTTACCCCAGACTCCCGCCCAGTATTCCAGCTTTTCGGCATAAGCAAATCTACCAAATCTTGGTTCATGCTTACGAAAGTCAAAGAAGTACAGCATCATTTCCCAAAATTCCTGAATATCTCTTATGCCAGGTATCATGTCCTTCACAAACTGCTTTCCACGTTTTGTGAAGAGGAAGAATAAATGCCAGAGTGATGCGATGATCATAATGACGGCAGCATAGCGGTGGAGGACGCCTCGAAATTCAAAGCCCCCTTCCCAGCCAAAAAAGAGTTGCCCTATCCAGGAATCACCAAAGCGTAAAGAGAAGCCTGAAATTACCAGGATGAAAAATGACAACAAGAGAGCAGTATGTTGGGCGACTTCAATTCCCCGCATACGTCGGATTGAAGGTTCTTTCATCTGGAGACGAACTTGCTTTAAATAATCCAATAAGGTATGCAGAAACATGCCAGCAATTACGACGATGATTATCCAGATGTAGATAAGTTCAATCCAGACGGCTATCGGAGAGCGAGGATCTTCGGGTCCAGTCCCGTGGATAGATATAGCCGCCAGCTCATCACTCATACCGGGGTGACATTCGCCACACGTCACTGCTAGATTCATAGGGTGGATCGTAGATGTGGAATCAGAGCTCGGGAGAATTCTGTGAGCTCCATGGCAGGACTCACAGTTAGCTACATGTAAATCCCCAGATGAACTCTTCAAGCCATGGTAACTGTCAATATAATTACTGACCTCACCTCTTTTGGAACCCAGGCGTTCATTTAAAATAGTTGATGTATGACAAGGTTCACAAGTTGCTGCGGCAACACGGTGTTTTGATACAGGAGAGAGTGGGTCATCTGGTGAGATAATTCCATGTTCACCATGGCAGTCAGTACAAACAGGACTATTTGCCACACCACGAGCTGCTAATTTTCCATGAACACCTTCCTTGTAATCTTTGGCTTCTTCTTCGTGGCACTTACCACAGGTCTCGGGAATGTTCAGGTGATAAATAGAGGAGTTAGGATTGGTTGGCGGATAGATCTCGTGTGAAGATCCACTTGTCGAATGGCAATCATCACAGGATGCAGCCTTCACATTACCATCACCGGTAGCTTTTCCATGGACGCTACTGTTGTAGACCTCAACCGGATGGTCAACCAAGATATCATATCGCTTAATCAGGTCAATATTCTCATGACATTCACCGCAAGTATTGGCAAGATTTGCAACATTTACTTTGGAGTTGATCAAATTGCTTGGTAAGACATTGTGGCTACCATGACAGTCTGCACATGAAGGGATATCCTTGCATTCATCTCTTACTGAACGCCCATGTGATTGGTATTCCTCAGATACGTCTTCATGACAGCCACGACAGCCTTCACAGCCAGCTTCAAATGTTTCAGCTTCTTCGCTATGTGGGTCAGTATCGTGATATATATGACAGTCCAGACATTCAATTCCTTCGTGGATAGAGGCATCCAGGTCATTTTGAATGACAGTTTCCATTTCGCTTTCTTCATGACAGTCGACGCATTGATCACTGTCAAGTTCATCCACATCATCTAAAGCATATGTCGTTACAGGAATCAGTAGAACAAATAGAGTAAGAAAAATAGCAAAAGTGGTTTTTACAGAATGTCTCATGGTACTGGCTGCCTTTGTAATATATTTTACTTCAGTTTGATTAAATCGCCTGGAATCTCTGTGGGAAATGAGAGGTCCTCATCGTGGCATTCAACACAGGATGGTGCTACATCATAGCGATTGTCGATATGACATTCATAGCAATCAATTTCTATATGATCATCATTCAGCTGGAGCCCAGTCTTAGAATGATCAAATTCATCTAATTCAAAATTGACGTGACAAGTGGTACAGTTTGGATCCACTTTGGCAATGGGCTCACTGCCGGTATGGCAATTTTCACATGCAATCGTGGTATGATGTTTATTTAACGACCAGCCTGTATTGTCATGGTTGAATCCCTGAGAAGGGGAGTCTGTGTGACATCGAGTACAAGTGTTTTCATCCTCGGTGTCATGACAGTTACTACAGGGGTTATGATGAATGTCTAAAGTATAAATGTGTTCAGTTGGCTGAGGCGAGTAGTCATGACAAGTCACACAGGAGGCCTGCCGATGACAGTGCTCGCAATCGTATCTGTAAAGATCAACATGTTCCTCATGATGAAAAACGACCGGTTTCTGTTTACTCTCAGGTGACACAAAATGAAACAAAGTAGGAACGATGATTTCTTTGTGCTTATGGACGAGTACATCTGTTGCATCAAGGGACCGCCGAGGACTAAAACTAAATTTTCTTTTAACATGACATGTTTCACAAACGTCATCGCCGGTCCAGTCCTGGTGGCAATTCAGACAGTTTCGATGGTAGGCGCCATTGAGGGTGGGCATGGCAAGAGAGGCCTCACTCTCCTCAGATAAGTGGCACTCCCCACAAGCTTGATAAACACTATCGGGTGCATGATGATGACAGGTAGCACAACCCACACCCATGGTCGTCATATCCGCGTGCAGCTTATGTTCAAAATGGACCGGATGGAAGATGTTCGAAAGTATGCCAATTTCTATTTTAGCAGGTGGTTCACCCGAACTGTCCGATTCCTGAGCAAAAGATACACTAAGGCCAGCAAGGCAAAGTGCCAGGATGATAGTGTTTTTCATGCTGTTTTACTTATTTAGCAGGTACTGGGTGCTGAATCTCGCCGACCCGATCCTCATATTTAAACTCTTTGTAGGTAGGTGAATCAGAGTTATGACAAACTGTACAGGTCTCAGCTGTGATAATCGTTAAACCATGATCTTCTGCTTTAAATTCTTTCTTACGAATCCCAAGCATTGTCTTTTTGGATTTATAGAGACTACCGGCACCGTGGCATGATTCGCAACCAACACGGGCTAGATCGGTGTTTTTCTTAACTGCTTTTTTATCCAAGGGATCAACCTCAAGTTGGTAACCGCTGGTAGTTCCCCAGCCAGAGACATGGCATATCAGGCATTCAGGGGCTTTCTCAGGAGAGGTTTTGAGTCCCATTTTAGTGGCAATTGCCTTTGACTTTTCATTTTTTAGTGTCTCAAAAGATTTTGCATGTGGACCTTCGGACCATATTCCATACTGGCTTCCAGCTTCGGGTTTTTTATGGCAGATCTTACATTTATTTGAACCTACATAATCTGCGGATTTATCCCCAGCATAGGTAAAAACAAAAATTAGTGACAGTAGTAGTGCAACAAAGTTTTTCATCTGATTCCCCTCTCAATTTTAAACTTGTCTTATGATGTTAATGTTCAACTCAGAATTAGTTGTCACATAACACGAGGTATAAAGACAAAATATATGCCAAAAAGCATATTTATAAATACTGATTTTATCAAGAGCTGCGTAATGGAACAATTATTAGCCCAATAAGCCATTTTTTAACAGGAGATATAGATTTGACTCGCCTTACCAGTAAGAGCTGGGACAATTATTCCCAACAATGAGAAATAGGGGGGGGTGGGACTGGCTCCATTTCTGGAGTCGGAAACAATAGACATCATGGGTAGCAGTATCGATTCTGATTATTCCTATTCCAGACCAGAATCGGGGGGTTAGAATTTTCTTGCAAAAGGAGAGAATATTAGTCATCTTTACCCAGAAACAGTTTAGTAATGAATGAAGGTAATAAAATATGATACAAATAAGTGAAGTTGCTGCCGAGAAAATTAAGGTTCTAATCTCTGAGCAGTCATTAGCCGTAGAGGGCGGATTGCGAATCTATGCAAATTCCGGTTGTTGTTCAAATGATTCCTTTGGAATGAGTTTGGAGAAGAAGCAACATCCTGAGGATAATGTCTTTATGTCCCAGGGTGTAAAAGTCCTGGTTGATCCTACTAGTTTCGCTCAATTAGATGGAGCTAGTGTTGAGTATTACAAAGATGAAAACAAAGAGGGCTTCACAATTGCGAAGCCTAATAACCACACTCAGTGTGGTTGTAGTGGCGAAGGCCAAGGACACGGTCATGGTCATAACCATAGCCATGGTGGCTGTGGTTGTAGCTAACACTACACCTCTCCTCGTAAAAGACCTCGGCTCATCACCGGGGTTTTTTTATGTTCAATTAGCCAAATATACTATCAAAATTGAACATTTGAACTGCTCGTTCTGTGTTTTAACTAGCCAATAAGTGTCTCAGCTAAGACATTATGGCGCTTTACTCAATATTTTCTTTCGTTAGACCTATTGTTTTCTTTGTTAGAGCGATATATATGCTTATTATATGGCAATGACACATGATATGTACGATATAGACAGATATCCTTGGTTGGGAACCGTTCGAAAGAATCCTATCACTAATCTGATGCGAGCGGCCCCACTGCCAATCCGATATGAACTCTTGCGCGATGTTCTTGAGGACCAGGAGTCAGAAATATTCCAGGCACTTCAAAAGAACCTGAGGAAACACCAGCCACGGCGGAAACTGCTGAACGAACAGACGGATCAGGGATTGTGGCCTATTGAGGGAAAATTCAAGGGTCTAGGGAGCACACAAATAGAAGCACTCCAGTTTATTAAACAACTGGAGGTCATCAATGATCTGTTAAATATGATGGTAACCCACAGACAGGAAAAGGCGATCCTGGGGATGCGTGAGGTCATTAGATATCTCGCTGAAAAAACGACAACTCTCAGAATGCATCATCTAAGTCAAGCTATCTATTTGACCATTGTGTTCAATTTAGATACTAACCCCATTATCAAACAGTTAGTCAGGGATATCCTGCAGCAACAAAAACCAGATGGTGGTTGGTCAAGTTTACCAGAGGATAAAGACTCTTGTATTTGGAGTACACTCTACTTTTTATGGACCATGGGTCATTCAGAACAATTCAAGAACAACAGAACCTTAAAAAAAGGGTTTAAGTACGTCGAAGCCAATTTACTTACTGGCGACCACAGTCATCTACTCACTGGAATGCAACCCTGGGACACGCTGATCTCTGGGACAGGTGGTTTAAGCATTCTGGGTGGTGGAACCTTAAGATATCTAGAAACGGCTCAACTATTTGCCGGAGATACACGAAATCGAAAAGCAGAAAAGATGGTTGACTGGTTAGTTGAGAATCAATTAAAAACCGGCCTTTGGCCTAGCATCATTGGTCGCGATAAACAAGGGGACTATGGTGTAACCCTTAGGGTAATGAAAGTGTTGAAACACTTCCAGGGTCGACGCTTAAAAGAAACATTAGACTACGAATTAGAAGATTAGAACTAGATAAAGAACTAAGCTCGGAGATATAAAATGTCAGATATAATCACTTCAACTGCTTTACCAGTGATGCCACTGCGGAATACAGTGCTCTTTCCCCAACAAGTAATTCCATTATATATAGGTAGAGAGCGATCCTTGAAACTGCTTCGGGAACTACCCGCAGGAAAAAAGACCATTGTTGTTGTTGCACAGCGTGAAGGATCGGTAGAACACCCAGAAGTTGACGACCTGTTTACTGTTGGAACTACTGCTTCGGTGATGAAGATATTGGATATGCCAGATGGCAGTCAGAGCGCTATTGTTCAAGGTGGCGAACGAGTACTCATTAAGGGATATTCACAAACTGATCCATATTTCAAGGCAACTATTGAGGGTATCGAGGAGATCTATGATGCAGACCTGGAAACAGATGCCATGTCAGCAAATATCCGAACTCTCTTCCGTGAACTCTCCAAAGTAGCTGAATATATTACCCAGGAGCATATCTCCTTGCTTTCCAATATTCAGCATCCTGCCAGGCTGGTAGATAGAGCGATTTCAATGATGCAACTTTCCAACGCAGAGAAGCAAGATATCCTCGAGGAAATGGATGTTAATGAAAGGCTCAAGAAAGCAACCGTATTCATTAATCGTGAGATCCAGCGGCAAGAAGTTGGTGAAAAGATTCAGACTGAAGTTCAAGAAGAAATCTCAAAAAGTCAGCGAGAATATTTCCTTCGTGAGCAAATGAAGGCCATTAAAAAAGAACTAGGTGAGGATGACCAAACCTTGGAGATCAAGGAATTGGAAGAAAAAATTCTTGAAGCAGAGATGCCTGAAGAAGCACTAAAGGTTGCTAACAAGGAGATTGACCGTCTTCAGCGAATTCCTCCATCATCTCCCGAGTACACCGTTTCCCGCACCTATTTGGATTGGTTGGTTGAACTCCCTTGGAGTAATGAAACTGATGATAGAGTTGATATTCAGGAGGCTTTGAACATCCTGGATCGAGATCACTATGGCTTGAAACGAGTAAAAAATAGAGTTTTGGAATTTCTCGCCGTGAGAAAATTGAAGATGGAACAAAGTCCGGATGCCCGTATCAAGGGACCTATTTTATGTTTCCAGGGACCTCCAGGTACAGGAAAAACATCTCTCGGTAAATCCATCGCCGATGCCCTGGGTCGTGAATTTGTCCGTATTTCTCTGGGTGGCGTACGTGATGAAGCTGAAATCAGAGGACACCGTCGAACTTATATTGGTGCATTACCAGGCCGCATTATTCAGGGTTTGAAGAAAGCCAAGACCAGAAACCCGGTTTTCATGCTGGATGAGGTCGATAAATTAGGGACTGACTTCCGTGGTGATCCAAGTTCTGCCCTTCTGGAAGTACTTGATCCCGAACAGAATCATTCCTTTAGTGATCATTATTTAGAGGTCACATTCGACCTTTCAAAAGTCATGTTTATCGCCACAGCTAACTGGCTGGATCCGATTCCAGGTCCACTCCGTGACCGCATGGAAATAATTGACTTCCCCGGCTATATCGAGGAAGAAAAGATTCATATTGCTAAATCATATCTGATTCCAAAGCAGGTTAGTGAACATGCACTTGAAGAAGAACAGATCACCTTTATGGATACAGCCATTGGTGAGATCATCGGCCGTTATACCTATGAAGCAGGTGTACGTAATCTGGAACGCCAAATTGCCAACGTGTGTCGCAAAGTTGCCAGAGAGCGAGCTGAGGGGAATGAAAAACCGCGACGCATCACCAAGAGCAGTATTGGTAAACTGTTAGGGCCACCCAAACGACATAGTGAGATTGCAGAACGTATGTCAAATTATGGTATCGTGATTGGCCTAGCCTACACAGCGGTGGGTGGTGATATTCTCTTTATCGAGGCCATGAAAATGGAAGGAAAGGGAGGTCTTAAGCTGACAGGTAAGCTTGGAGATGTAATGAAAGAATCAGCTCAGGCTGTCTACTCATACATCCGGGCCAATGCAGAGCGTTTTGACATTGATCCAGAGTTCTATAAGAAGTTTGATATCCATGTTCATATTCCAGCAGGTGCTGTACCGAAAGATGGTCCATCAGCTGGTATCACCTTGTTTACCGCCATGATCTCATTGCTTACAGAACGTCTCGTAAAAAGTAATCTGGGTATGACTGGTGAGATCACCTTACGTGGTGCTGTTCTGCCAATCGGTGGTATTCGTGAAAAAGTTATGGCTGCCAATCGTGCCGGACTAACCACAGTTATTTTGCCCAAGAAAAATGAGCCGGATTTGGTAGATCTTCCAGACAGGGTAAAGAAAGAAATGACATTCGAATATGTCGATGAGATCTGTGATGTGATTGAGCTTGCTCTGGAACCTGTAAAGGGTAAAGAGAAAAAAGCTAGTTAGGAAAGTTGTTCCTCAAGTAAGCATAGCTTACTGTGGGGAGTTAAGAGTCAGACAATACTAGTGACAAAAATGGAGACTCTATGGAAACAATCATCACATATTTAAAAACGCAGATCAAGCGACCCTGGACTATTCAATTGATTGGTGCCGGATTGGCAATGTTGGTAGTTGCTGCAATCGTTGGTGTCTCAGATAATCCACCAGGACTCATTATAGCCTTTATTGCAATGATCCTGCTTGGGTTTTCCCTGGTTCATCATTGGCGTGAACCCAGGCTCTTTGGGACGCTTCTAGCAGTCTCTGCCATCAGTTTTCCTGTTCTTGTATTGCTGCATAATGTTTTTGACGGTATTAACCAACAGATAGGTAGTATCATCGTAGTGAATCAATTGTTAGAGGGTTTCGCTGTGATCAGCTTTCTAGCTGCCATATTTTTGGCACCTGCTGGAATTGCGATTGGGATATTTGCTGGTCTTTTTTACTTGATTAAATCCAAGTTCTAGCAAAGATATCCATAGCCCAGTCATTCATGGCTAGGGCAGAAGACTGTATTCTCGGCGCTTAATTACCCTCCTTTGAAAGGGAGGGGAGATTCTCGACTTGTCGAGGATCAGGGAGGTAGAAGCTTAGCACCAGAATGAGTTAGTACTTAGAAACTCAACCCCTCTGCCACTTCGTGGCATCTCCCCTTCCAGGGGAGGAATTGTCTGACTTCGCAAAGAGCCCCAGGTTTGCCAGAGAGATCTATTAAAATATCCGGAGCTAATAATTAGACCAAAAAAAAGTCCCGAGCCGAAGCCCGGGACTTTTTCATTACTATCTGAATGGATGCTTAGAAATTAAGTTTCAATCCGGCATTCATCCATCTTGGTGTACCAAGGAATACCTCTGCATTATGAGCAAGGTGTTCTTTGTCGCCATAACTGTTATATGGGCTGTTATCAAGTGCATCTTGTACGTAAGTAGCATCAAGAGCATTGAAAATATGCACAAATAGCTGAGCATTGATACCGGCGATCTTTGGCAGATCGTAGGAAGCATGAATGTCCAGTTTTGCATAGTCCGGAGCAATCCAAACCTGTTCTCTATCAGCGTTTGTATCATCTCCATCATACTCACGACTATCAGGACTCCAGTCAGCATAGTTATTTGCATACATGCTGTAGAGTGCTTGTATTCTCAGGCCGTGGATGGGTTTGAGAGTTGCACCAAGGACATAGGCTGTCTGGGGCATATCACCAACTTTAAGACCATCAAGTGCGTATGAGTATTCGGTACTGATTTGACCAACGACAACACCTGTGGAATCAAATTCATCTTCCACGTAGTTACCGTCAGCGTCTCCAGTAAACTGCCAGTTACCAAAACTTAAAGATGCATCGATCCGGAGCATATCCATTGGCTGGACAGAAGCTTCGACCTCAAGACCCTTATGGTTCTGGTTTACACCAGTAAGGAAAATAACATCAGTATCACCACTGGAACCTTGACCTGATTGTACTGCTTTAGTCAAGTTACGATCTTTCCAGTCAGTGTTATAAACATTGGCGCTAACTGCAAACATTTCAGCTTTGTAGTTTACACCAGCTTCAGAACTGATGAATTTCTCATTGGCAGGATCAGATGCGACTGTACCATCAAGATAGATGACATTATCCATGATTGGTGCTTTCTCGACATAGCCAAAGTTACCAAACACGTTAAAGTTATCAGCAAGATGGAACATTCCGCCACCCTTGGTCTGCATGGTCGTAATAGCATCAGCTTCAATCAACTCATCAGCAACAGTGAAGTGATCCTGATAAGTATATTTGATTGATGAAACTCCACCCATTCCGTAAAGAGCAATAGCTCCAGCACTATAGTTACCCTGTAAGAATCCACCAATCCAATCAACTGTAGTTTCATTGTGATAAGCGATAATATCACCTAGACCAACTTCTTTTCCACTGGCAAAGTTATCATCAGCGAAATCAACATAGTGTGTACCACCGAGTAGATCACGGACTTCCCTGGCATGCTCAATACCGGCTGAACGCCAGTCAATACCCGCCTGGAGTTTGAGGGCATCACTCATATCAAAGTTCAATTTGGAAATTAAACCAATGGTGCTTTGACGATTGATACTATTTCTCAGGATTGCATTGGAGACACCAAGATCTTTATCAGCATCTTTTCTTGTTTTGTCACTACGATTGATAGCAATTGTACCATCATAATCAACTACACGTGAAGGACCACTGTAATCCCAGAGGATATCGCCATATGTACCTGTTCCGCCACCAGAGCCACCTGACCAATACAGAATGGATGATAATCTCATTTTTTCTGAGAGGTTCAGGTAATGGTTAAGATTAACCAATGGCTTGTGAAAATAGTTTTCACGTTCATTTAGGAAGTCAGGATCATGTCGTTCTTGAAGACCGCCACCAAAAAGACCGCCTTCACCATACATGTACCAGTACTGTTCACCATCATAGTCTGAAGAAACACCACTCACGTTCTCATTATAGAGTTGTCCATCTTCATGCTCTGTAAACTTATCAATGGCTCCCTCATCAAAACCATCAACGGTCTTGGCATAAGCACTATCATAAGCGGCAATATTTTGTTTATACAAACTCTGGCCATGACGCTGGGGAGCACCAATAGCATACAATTCAAAGCGATTATCAGAATTGATTGCATAAGCTGCACCAAAATAATAAGCCCAGGAATCTGTCCACGCTCTATCAACGATTCCTTCACCAGTCTTGCGTACAAGAGTAGCACTAAAGGCAACTTTGTCAGCGAGTAAACCAGTATTGTAATTGGCTGTACTTTTCATGAAAGCACCAGAGCCTAGCTCTTGTTTGAAGCTTCCGCCAGCCTGAAGGGCAGTTGGATCAGTGATGATATTCATGGTTCCACCGATAGAGGGTGTTGCCAAATTAACAGCACTTAGACCACGCTGCATCTGGATAGAGGATGTTGCATCTCCAACACCATCCCAGTTAGACCAATAGACCCAACCGTTTTCCATATCATTCTGAGGAACACCATTGATCATCACAGCAACATTGCGCTGATTAAATCCACGGACATTTATACGGGCATCACCAGCACCACCACCCTGATTGGTAGCATATACTGAAGGTGTAGTATTTAGAACTAATGGAATATCCTGTGAACCCAGACGTACTTCCATTTCTTCCTTCGAAACATTTGAGTAAGCAACTGGTGTATTTACATCAGCACGAGAAGCTAACACTTCCAACGCACTCATTTCCAGAGCTTGGCTAGTAAGTGCGAAGCTCAACGAAGTAACAACACCGTTGGCAACTTGTGCACTCATAGCAACAGTTTCGTAACCAATTACAGAAGCGGTTACTTCATAATTTCCTGCTGGAATGCCTTCAATAGTGTAGGCACCAGATAAATCTGAAGCACCACCATAGGCCTGACCAACAACAATCACATTTGCTCCAGGTAGAGCATCACCCGTACTACCGTCAGTAACTGTACCGGAAAGTGTACCCTGTGCCAGGGCCAATGCCGGAACCATTACAACGACGAGCAATACAGTAAATAAGTAGCGTTTACTCATTTTCTTGTTTTCCTTTCTTTTATTGGATATACAATACTTTGCAATGCTGTGACAGACATCACATCAAGAATGAACCCTTCTGGAGATTGCTCCGAGGTAGGCGTCATAGATTTCCTAATTTATTCCATCCATTGCGGCTCAAGATAGACTCCCGATTTTCTAGTGTCAACTACCAATTTGTAAGAAAATTTTTATACTCCAATAGAATGGTCAGTATGCACAACTAATGGGGTTTGTCCGATATCTCGATACAACATCTTGTATATAGGTGGTTTAGCACGCAAGCTGAAATTCCAAGCCTATATTATTGTTTGCGGAAGGCTTAGCAGTGGATTTACATAGGAGACTAGAATCAAGGTCTCAGCAGCTGAACTATATGTGCGAATTATCACTTTATCCTGGCTTATCCGATTCAATATATCATTTGCATTCTAAAGACAATAAGCACTACTTAAACCTGTGATGAACTATAATGAAGTGGATACGATAAATGAATAAAACAACAAGTGAACTCTTATTACCAGCTGGTAATTTTGAAAAATTAAAATACGCCTTCGCCTATGGGGCCGATGCAGTCTATGCCGGTGTCCCTAGATTTTCTTTAAGAACACGTGAGAATGATTTTCGCAAAGAATCTCTCCTGGATGGCATTGCATACACCCATGATCTAGGTAAAAAGATCTACCTCACTATGAATATTTTGGCTCACAATACCAAGATCAAAGGCTTTATGGATGAGACGGAGCGTATGCTCCAGTATGGTCCTGATGCCATGATCATGGCTGATCCAGGTCTCATTGGGCTGGCACGCAAAGAATTCCCAGAACTGGAGATCCATCTATCAACTCAGGCGAATTGCACCAACTGGGCCAGCGCAGCCTTTTGGCGTGATCAAGGGGTTTCCAGAATAATTCTATCAAGGGAACTCAGTCTAAAAGAAATTGCGGAAATCCATAAAAAGGTTCCAGATGTAGAGCTGGAAGCCTTCGTTCATGGAGCTATCTGTATCGCCTACTCAGGTCGCTGTCTTATAACAAATTACATGAACAACATGGATGCGAACCAGGGAACCTGTACAAATTCTTGCCGCTGGGGCTATAACTTCGGGCAAAAAGAACCGAGTTTACTACAGTTGGAAGGGCAAGACACGTATCAGCGTCCTGAACAATATCAGTCCCCTGGAGAAGGATTTTTTCTGGAGGAGCCAAAGCGACCCGGACAACATTTCAATATGTTGGAAGACGAGCATGGCACCTATATGATGAATGCTAAGGACTTATGCTCCATTGAACTACTTGAGCAAATGAGGGATGCCGGTATTGTTAGCTATAAGATTGAAGGTCGAACCAAGTCTGTTTATTACGCAGCCATGACTGCCCATTCCTATCGGAAAGCCATTGATGATATGATGGGTGAGAAGCCCTTTGATTCAAAAAACCTGGAAGACCTGATTGGCATTGCCCATCGTCGCTATATTTCGGGGTTCTACACTAAAAATCCTGAGGAATATGGTCAGAACTATGATGACCCATCATCACAGGATTTTACGCATCAGAATGCAGGTATGGTTAAACAATGGGATGTAGATTCGCAACTTCTTGAGTTTGAGATAAAGAATCAAATCAGGGTGGGAGACTCAGTAGAGATAATATCACCTGCTAAAACAGACACTATCAAAATTGAATCTCTGCTAAACGCTAAGAAGCGACCCGTAGAAGCCCTTCATGGTGGCACCGGACTAGGTTATCTGCCTTTTGATCATGATCCAGGTGAGTTTTCGGTGATCAGGAAGATACTTCCAGATTAGTTAGTCGATATAGACATCCAGAATACTTCGGTAGAGAAAACTCAAGAATCCGCGACTGCGGTAATCTCAGTAGCCCCGCCCTTTAGGGCGGAGGATAATTGCAGCCTTGGGTGTCTTGTTTTGTAAGATAGGGGCATGTCTTAAGAAATGCCCCTATCTCACAAAACGTTTAAATGAGTATCCCCTTACCCCGGGTTAAAACCCGGGGCTATTGAGATTCTTCACGGAGCCTGTACTGAGGGAAGTCGAAGTAATCAGAAAGACGCGGCGATCTCGAATCCTAGGCTTGGACAGTTCAGAGATTGCCACGGTCGAATAAATCCTCCCCCGCAAAGACCCTAAAAAAACTGCGATCTCTGCGCCTCTGCGAGAGGAAAAATAGAGTCCTCGATAATACGAACTGTAAATATGATCCAATTTTTGTTTGGATTGTATCCCTTTACAAATTAATCTCACGCCGCCTTATGGGTTTGACAACTGATAAATCTACCCCTGAAAAACGCCTTCCAATACGGGAGGTTAACCCCGTTGAATTACTTGGCGCCAACGACACCAATTTAAAATTAATTGAGAATCATCTTGAGGTTTCACTTTACGTGAGAGGAGATGAACTTATCGTTCGCGGCGATGAGTCAAAACTTCAATTGGTTGAGAATATTATTGTCGAAATGATCACAGTGCTTAATCGGAAGAAATTTATCGATAAGGATGATGTTTTGACCATTATTCGCCTTAGCCAGACGGGTCAAAGTTCACTGGGTGAAACCGGACTGGATAGCGTTGTACTTTTTACGCGATCAGAGGTAATAAAACCAAGAACCCCTGGGCAAGAACGATATTTTTCAGCGGCAGTTGAAAATGATATGGTCTTTGGCCTGGGTCCGGCTGGAACAGGTAAAACCTATATGGCTGTGGCCTTCGCAATATCAGCCTTGAAAAACCGAGAAGTAAAAAAGATAATTCTTACTCGCCCTGCTGTTGAAGCAGGAGAGCGATTAGGCTTTCTCCCAGGAGACCTACGTGAGAAAGTTGACCCATATCTAGCACCATTGTATGATGCTTTGTATGATATGATGCCCCACGATAAAGTAAATCTTCTCATGGATCAGAAAACCATAGAGATCATTCCTCTGGCATATATGAGAGGAAGAACCTTGGATAACGCCTTTATCATTCTGGATGAAGCGCAGAATACGACACCCATGCAGATGAAGATGTTTCTCACCAGAATGGGTGTTAACTCAAAGATCATCATTACAGGTGATCCTACACAGATAGATCTTCCCAATCATACTGAATCAGGTCTATTGCAAGCAGTTAAGATTCTTACTGGAGTTGAAGGACTGGCTTTTGTCAATTTTGACGAAGGCGATATTGTTCGACATAAACTGGTTAAGAATGTCTTAAAGGCTTATGATCAGGCTAACAACAACAAATCCAAGACCTAGTATAGATTGGAACGATTTTTGACGTCCTATATACGTGATGTCAAAAGTCTTACAAAAAACTGTATTAAAGCATTTCAAGTTCGCTGATTCCAGTCAATTAATGGCAACTTGAGGCACGACATAAGGATATATCATGAGCAGATTGAGAGCCCTTAGACAAGTTGTCATTATCGATGCAAAACGAACACCCATTGGAGCATTTCAAGGTGGATTGTCACCTATAACGGCACCAAAGCTCGGAGCTGCCGCTATTAGTGCAGTGCTGGAAAGTGCAAATGTTTTAGCTGAAGATGTTGATGAAGTAATCATGGGAAACGTGATCACTGCAAATGAAGGTCAAGCTCCCGCAAGGCAAGCTGCTCTTTATGCCGGCATGCCAGATTCAACTGAGTGTTTAACTATTAATAAAGTATGTGGTTCAGGACTGAAATCAGTCATGTTGGCTGCTCAAGCCATTCAAGTTGGGGATGCAAATGTTGTTGTCGCCGGCGGGATGGAGAGTATGTCAAATGTACCCTACTATCTACCTGGTGCTCGTGATGGTCAGCGTCTGGGGCATGGTCAGATGGTGGATGGTATTCTCCGCGATGGCTTGCTTAACGCCTACGATGACGTTCATATGGGTTTGAGTGGTGAGAAGTGTGCTAAGGAGTACAACTATACTCGAGAGGCTCAGGACGCTTTTGCCAAGGAAAGTTATGAACGTGCGCTGAAGGCTCAAAAAGAAGGCGCCTTTAAGAACGAGATCGTCGGTGTGGAAATCCCACAGCGCAAAGGTGATCCAATTATTGTGGATACTGATGAGGAGCCAGGTCGTGGTAATTTTGACAAGATGCCAAAATTAAGGCCTGCGTTTGATAAAGAAGGTACGATTACCGCCGCAAATGCATCAAAAATTAATGATGGAGCAGCAGCCCTTGTCCTCATGCGTGAGGGAGAAGCTGAACGAAGAGGTCTGAAGCCCATGGCTCGAGTGGTTGCTCAAGCATCTGCAGCACAGGCACCTGAGTGGTTTACAACTGCCCCGGTCAAGGCGATTAACAATGTCCTTAAAAAGGCAGGTATGACTCTTGGTGAAATTGATCTATTTGAGATCAACGAGGCTTTCTCAGTAGTTACCATGGTGGCCATGGATGAACTCAATATTCCACATACCAAAGTCAATGTAAATGGTGGCGCAGTTTCCCTGGGGCATCCAATCGGTGCATCTGGAGCGCGTATCCTGACAACTTTACTCCATGCCATGGAAGCCAGAGAAGCTCATTTTGGGCTGGCCACTTTATGTATTGGAGGCGGTGAGGCTTCTGCAATGATTGTGGAACGCATTGAGGGGGAATAGATATGACGATTAAAACAGTGGGTGTGATTGGTTCGGGTACCATGGGAAATGGAATCGCCCATGTATTCGCGCAAACCGGGTATCAAGTCATGCTACTTGATATTGATCAAAAATATTTGGACAAAGGATTGGCCACCATTGGAAAAAATCTGGATCGTCAGGTCGCTAAGGGGAAGATCACAGAAGAGGTAAAGATCGCAACATTGGGTCGGCTCACTCCAACTACAAATTTAAATGACCTGGCTGAATGTGATTTTGTTGTCGAAGCAGCAACTGAGAATAAGGATATCAAATTCCAACTCTTTAAAGACCTGGATGCCATTGTTAAGCCCGAGGTCATTCTTAGTACAAATACATCTTCTATTTCAATCACGGAAGTGGCCGCTCAAACGAATCGACCTGATAAGGTGATCGGGATGCATTTTATGAATCCTGTGCCGGTCATGAAATTGGTGGAGATCATCAAGGGACACGCTTGTAGTGATGAAACGGTAGTGACTACCATTGAATTGACTAAAGCATTGTCAAAAGTACCGGTCGAAGCGAATGATTATCCCGGCTTCGTTGCCAACAGGATCATTATGCCCATGATCAATGAGGCAATTTTCGCATTAATGGAAGGCGTAGCAAGCAAAGAAGCCATTGATGAGATCATGCATCTTGGGTTAGCGCATCCCATGGGACCACTCACGCTAGCAGATCTGATTGGTTTGGATGTCTGCCTATCAATCCTCGAAGTACTCCACAATGGATTGGGTGATCCCAAATATAGACCCTGCCCCTTGCTGAAGAAAATGGTAGCTGCTGGCGATTTGGGACGCAAGACAGGTAAAGGTTTTTATGATTACCTGTAGAGACGCAATGCATTGCATCTCTATCACGTGATATCTAGAAAAAATATTTAAGTAGAGGCTGTATATGAATTTTGAATTAACTGAAGAACAAAAGATGGTGCGCGAAACTATTCGCGATTTTGCAGAAGCTGAGATTAAACCTGGAGTCATGGAGCGTGATAAGAACGCAGAATATCCTACTGAAGTTATAAAAAAACTGGCTGAGCTAGGCTTTATGGGCATGCAAGTACCAGAGGCTTATGGTGGTACTGAAATGGATGCACTCAGTTATGCCATTACTTTGGAAGAAGTGGCTCGCGTGGATGCCTCCACTTGTGTTATTATGTCAGTTAACAATTCATTGTTTTCTAATCCTATCCTCAAGTTTGGGTCAGAATATCTAAAGCAGAAATATTTACCACTGACATCTAGTGGAGAGAAATTAGGTGCTTATTCCTTGAGTGAGCCACAATCTGGTTCTGATGCAAAAGCAATGCTCACAACAGCCACTAAAGATGGTGATTCCTATATCCTCAATGGTGTAAAGAACTGGGTAACTAACGGAATTAGTTCTGATTTTGTGATTGTCTTTGCGAAGACTGACAGAGATGCAGGACATAAGGGCATATCGGCCTTTATAGTGGAAAAAGGACTCGAAGGATTTACTACTGGGAAAAAAGAGGACAAACTGGGTATCAGGGGTTCTGATACTTGCGAACTCATATTTGACAATTGTAGAATTCCTGCTGAAAATCTCATCGGTGAGGAAGGACAGGGCTTCAAGATTGCCCTGGCAACCCTGGATGTAGGTCGGATCGGTATTGCATCACAGGCATTGGGTATTGCACAAGGCGCACTGGAACGATCAATTCAATATGCCAAGGAGCGTGAGCAATTCGGGAAACCGATCGGCATGTTTCAGGGAATTGGTTTCAAATTGGCAGATATGGCCACCAGGATTGATGCGAGTCGTCTCTTGGTTTATCGAGCTGCCTGGTTGAAAGACAAAGGATTAGAAATTGGTGAAAAGGCATCCATGGCCAAAGTTTTTGCTGGTGATACGGCCATGTATGTTACAACAGAGGCCGTTCAAATTCATGGGGGATATGGATATATTCGTGAATTTGAAGTTGAGCGAATGATGCGAGATGCGAAGATTACCCAAATCTATGAAGGTACAAATGAAATTCAGCGATTGGTGATTAGCAGACATCTACTGGCCTAATAAAAAATTTGAAGAATTATAAAGGAGAATTGAGTCATGGGATTTTTTGATGCACCGGAACTAAACAATCACGAGCAGGTCGTATTTGGGTACGATGAAGAAACGGGATTAAAGGCGATTATCGCGATCCATAATACAAGCTTGGGACCTGCCTTAGGAGGGTGTCGTGTCTGGAATTACGACAATGAAGATGCAGCCCTAAGGGATGTTTTAAGACTTTCAGAAGGTATGACCTATAAATCAGCATTAGCTGGATTAAATCTCGGTGGAGGAAAATCAGTAATCATAGGTCGAGTTCAGGAAATTGGTAATGAGGCTGCTTTCCGTGCTTTTGGACGTTTAGTGGACAGCGTTGGGGGCCGTTACGTTGCCGCTGAGGATGTCAATACCACACCTCGAATGATGGAATGGGTTAGTGAAGAGACGAATCATGTTGCTGGACTGAGTCCAGAGCTTGGGGGATCGGGAGATCCATCCCCGTTCACGGCCTACGGTACCTATGTTGGAATTAAATCTGCTGCCAATAGAATCTGGGGATCGGATAGCTTGGAAGGCAAGGTAGTCGCTGTTCAGGGTCTGGGACATGTGGGTATGTATTTGGTTAAACATCTATCAGATGCTGGAGCAAAAGTACTCGTCACCGATATCAAGGATGATAAAGTGCAGGAAATGTTAAAGATTAAAAATGTGTCCTATGTGGCTCCTGATGATATTTATGACGCAGAGATGGATATTTTCGCACCCTGTGCGCTTGGTTCAGTTGTAAATGATGAAACCATCGATAGGTTAAAATGTCAGATTGTTGCAGGTGCAGCCAACAATATTCTATCAGATTATGATAAGCATGGAAAAATGCTTCTGGAGAAGGGCATTCTATATGCACCAGATTATGCCATTAATGCTGGTGGGGTTATCAATGTTTATGGCGAGTTTGAGGGTTATAATGAAAGACGCTCATATAGTCGTGTGAATCATATCTATGATATCCTCCAGGACATTTTCAAGCGTTCCGAAGATGAGCAGATTCCAACCATGGATGCGGCAGATATCCTGGCAGAGGAACGGATTAGACAAATTGGTCGATTAAAGCAGATGCGTCGTTCCGGTAAACGACTTTTCTCAAAGATCTAAGACTGGAAAGGACCAGAACTAAATAAATGCAAGAAAGACGTCGAGCCCGGGAATTCGTAGTACAGGTCTCCTATGCTCATGAGATTCAACAGGATAATTTGGATCAAACTTTCGACCTGTTAGCGGATAATAGCGAATTATCAGAGGACCTTCTGAAGTTTGCACGAAATTTAGTTCATGGTATCATTGCTCATCGCAAGGAATTTGATGAACTCATCGCCAGTAAATCGCGAAACTGGGATCTGACTCGGATCGCGCTCATTGATCGTTTGATCTTACGAATGGCTTTGACTGAGTTCTTCTATTTCAAGGATATCCCACCTAAGGTCTCCATCTCAGAAGCAATTGAGATTGCCAAGGTCTTTAGCACCGAAGAGAGTAGCAGTTTTGTAAATGGGATTTTGGATGCCATTCTCAATGATGCTCTGGCTGAGGGTAAAATTTCCATGATCTAGTTGAGATCAAATGTTAGTAAACTTGAAGCGTGTCATCCCAGGATATTTTTTGGGCTGACACGCTTTTTTATTTGAATTTGCTAAGGAGGCCCCGGCCCATATGCGCTATGTGGACCGGGGATGGGTCTTCCTTAATCAGGAATCTATTTAAAAACATATGGCTTGACCATGGGCGCAGGTATAGGGGATTAGTATTGACAGAGCTAGAATTGCTAGCATAGACAGAAATCTCCCAACCTTATTCATCTTTTCTTCTTGAGTCAAAGCCATACGGATGCCTATTTCAGATACAACATCTTGATAGTTTGTGAAAATAATCCCGCTTCCAATCGAGCAAAATAAACACCCGTTGGAACCCCCAAGCCCTGAGATTCAGTGCCATTCCAACGGATGTTGTAAGTCCCCGCTTCCTGTTCTTCATCACGTAAGTGATTAATAGGTCGTCCACTTACATCAAAAATAGTAACTCGTACATTCGAATATTCAGTAAGGCTATATCTGACATTAGTGCTCGGATTAAAAGGATTGGGATAATTACCATATAGCTCAAAATTGCTTGGTGTAGAGGGCAAGTCTGCAACCCCTACAACCGCAACAGTATCCCAGGTAGCAGTAATAGTGTATGCAATCCCATTTAAAACTTCAGTCTGACCCCAATAGATAACACCTGCTGAACTTATAGTGGTGGCACACTCGACACCAATATACCAGGTACCGGTTTCTGTTAATGAGATTGCCATGGTATGATCAGAGCCTTCATCGATACTCGTGATTAGACTCTCATTTTCGAATGCAAAATCACCTGGATTGGCATAGAGCTTAAAATCATAGCCGTCCTCACCATCCAGCTCAATGCTTAAACTTTTTGCTTCTGTGGGAACTGTGAGTGTGAAGTGGTGATATTGTTTATCTCCAATACGGGTATATTCTGGGAGGCTATCTTCAGCAAAAAGATCCATAGTTCTGGTTTCACCATTCGTCAGATCTGCCTTTACGATTGGTGAACCAATACCATCAAGAGCATAGAGGAGCATAGCCTGAGCTAGATCAAATACCTCACCAGTTTGTTCGAATTCGGGATGTGAGCCAATAACCACAATGCGACCTGTTTGATCATCAGGCTTGTAAGCCCAAGTACTAGCCTTACCATGCATTGACGCCCTCTCAGGGATATTATATCGCAGTAATATTTCAGTTCGTTTTTTGGGAAAATCAATTTCTTCATTTGCCCAACACCCACCATTGTGTCGAACACCTTCGATAAAATTGTCATTGCCAAAATCGAAGTAATTCAAAAGGGGAGAATTAACAGGAATATCCTGACCGGTATAGGATCCTATGAGGCCAGTGCTACCTGTACGCCCTGGCCAAATACCGTAATAAGCTTCGTTAATCCCAGTCGAATCCCAGTGGATACTCGAAATATACGCTCCGGCACATGAGCCCATAAATGAGCCTCCATTGTGGTAAAAGGAGCGAACCCGATCTCTGCCAATTTCACCAAGCGAGTAACCATGGCTAGCAGAGCTTCCGCCATTTGTGTATATCATTCGAAATCGTGGCTCTCCATCAGGATAGAGGAGGTGACCGTTACTGTCGTTATCATTAGCAATCATAGCTGCGGATTGCGTCCCCTCAGCATCAGTGCTTAGATATTCTATCCCCAAACTCAGATCTTCTGCAGCTGGGAAATCAATCATCCCGGTGAGATGGACACCCCCATCTACAAAGACATCTTTGTAATACCCAGGAGATTGGGCAAGAGATTGCTGATAAAGTAGTGAGACTGCTACCAGAGCTAATGTGATCTTCTTATTAGTCACTCTAGCCCCCCCCAATTATCGGATGAGTAACATCGTTCGGGTCTGGATTTCATCACTGGCAGTTAGCCGGTAAATGTAGATTCCACTCTCAACCTGCAGACCTTTATAGTCCGACCCATCCCACACTTGTTTGTGCACCCCAATTGGTTCAATATTATCCACCAGTGTTGTTACATGCTTCCCACGAATGGTGAAAATATCTAATCGAACAGGCGATGGGTTCTTTAAAGAATAGGTGATCTGAGTTGAGGGGTTGAAAGGGTTTGGATAATTCTGGTGCAGCACGATCTCATATGGACGTGGATCAGTCAATTTAATACCTGACGATTCATGAGTTGATTCACATGCACCCATGTCAGGTGCTGTTCCTGCGTACTCATCAGGGCTTAGTTCTATTAGAACCTCAGGACCGACCACATATGAGCCTATTCCTGCATCAATACAGGGGGAACCAGGACTGAGAGTGAAATCCCTCAAGTCCACATTGGTAAATTCCGGATCGATATCAATATTGTCTTCCCATAGGGTCAACTCGCCTGAGGCAAGTGAGAGTCCTAGCTCTCCTCCCTCTATATCAGAGTAAGCTATTCCAATAACGCCAGGCTGATATACGCTAGAAACAAATGATGTGATCTGATTAGGTGCATTTCCCCTGCAGATTGAATTTATCAAGTAAATTGAATTATTACCAAGCGTCCAGATACCGCCACCACTGATTCTACTCGTATTTCCATAGATAGTAAGAGCATTCAGGACTGCCATGCTTTTATCATAAAACCATAGACCCCCGGCATAATCATCAGCATAATTGTCATAGACCGAGATGTTATTAATTTTGGGTGTGCTATTATGGAAACCCGCACCACCGCCACCACTACTGGCATAGTTATCATGGATTTTCATATTTTTCAGTATTGGAGCTGCAAAATAAGAATACAAACCACCACCATGGTAAGATTCATTATGGGAGATGATAACATTTTCAATGATAGGTTCCGACCCTAGGGAAACCCCAATTCCACCACCACTGGCTTCAAAACCGAGTGCCTTATTATTCGTCACAATAAGATTGCTTAGCCTGGGGCTTGAATCGTATCGCAAGCATATCCCGCCACCAAATTTTTTGTCAGGGTCGTTCAGACTTGGCGATCCACTACCATGCTGAATGGTAAAACCATCCAAAACAGCTGCATTACTTTCCCCGCTTACTATGAGGACGACGGCACCATTTGAAGAACCATCAATAATGGTGTGCTCTGGACCGGCAACAGAAGTTAGAACAATGTCCTTACCGTTGTAATTCAAATTCTCATAATAGGTGCCACTTGCAACCAGAACTGTGTCGCCAGTAACTGCCCCATTAATACCAGCTTGAATAGTTGTAGAATCTCCAGGTACATTAATAACTGCCGCCAGACTCATGCTAATACAGGCCAACAGAACTGCTGTAGTAATAAATGATTTCATTTCCCCTCCCAATTATTGGTTTCAATGTTGGGTGAAAGCTAAGCTGAAATGCGGACAAAATATCTTTACAAAATCTTTACAAGTGGAAGTAAAGTGACCAAAACACCTTTACTTTATCTATACAAGCTAGAAATTCAGGAAGAAAGCGGGCTTTTTCATGCCACTAGGTCAGGGGCGACAATCTCCTAGTTTCAAGCTTAGAACTGTGACATAAAAGTGGAAAGATTTTCATCACCGGACAGATCTATTTTCTTACGAATCCGATGTCGATAAATATCAATAGATGTTGGTTGGACATTCATAACCTTTGCAATGTCTTTAGAGATCATCTTCAATCTCAAGAGAGCGCATACTTTTAGTTCACTTTCTGAAAGCGTAGGGTATGCTTCCCTTAGCTCTGAATAGAATCCGGTATGAACTTCGGTGAACCATAGCTCAAAATCTTCCCAGCCTTGTTTTACGGAACTTCGATCTTTCAGGAAGCGAAGTAGCTTTTGCAGTTTGGGTTTAGCTTGGTCAGGCTTTAGGTCGCATACCTCTTCCATCTCCTCTTGCAGATTATCCATGATCTGCTGCTTATCGTTGAGATGTAAAGTCTGGGTGAGTAATTCGCGCTTCAAATGATCCATTTTTAGCTCAAGTTTTTCTGACTCTATCCGCTGGCGTTCCTCAATTTCACCTTTTAACTGGCTAGTCCTTTCTCTGACGAGTGCCTCCAGCTTCATTTGTTGAGATTTTAATTTCGCAGTACGTAACTGAATGTATAGGAGTATGCATCCCAGCAAACTGACGGTTAGGAGTAATTTAAACCACACGGTTTTCCAAAAGGGGGGTGATATACTAACTTTTATTGATGACCCCTCCATATTCCATACACCATCATTGTTGCTGCCGCGAACCCGAAAAATATATTCGCCCGCAGGTAAATTCATGTATTGAGCATAATTTTCAGTACCAGAATGAATCCAATTTTCATCGTATCCCTCAAGCTTATGGGCATACTGATTTCTATAGCTGGCTGAGAAATCTAGAGCCGCAAAGTTGAAATGAAGGACTCTATCCTTATAGCTCAGGCGCAGTTCATCGGTCTGCGAAATTGAGTTTTCAAGGATGGTCCGGCCACCTACAGGTTCACCTATTTTGACATTTTGGTAATTAATACTGAGACCTGTCAATACGATGGGTGGGACATGCGGATTATCCCTAATGCTGTCTGGATGGAATCGGTTGTACCCATCGATTCCTCCAAAATACATGAATCCATCGGATGCATTCAGACTAGAGCTGCGGTAAAACTCCTCTAGAACACCATCGCTCCTCGTATAGAGACGAACTAGCCCACTGTCAGGGTGGACTTTCATAATTCCATTACTTGTGCTAAGCCATAAATACTGCTGATCATCTTGAAGAATGCTATATACTGTCAATGCCTGTGTCTTTGTACCTAGCTTTAATTGAGTGATCTCATTTCTTTGGGGATTGATACGATTCAAGCCCGCACCTCGAGTTCCCACCCACAGATTATTATCAGGATCTTCATAAAGACAAAGGACGTTATTACCGCTAAGACCCATCTCGCCTTTCTGCTTGACCCCTATGTGAGTGAAACTATTATCCCTGTTGTCCATGCGACTCAATCCATAGCCTCCAGTACCAATCCAGATATAGCCCATATGATCCTCGAGTAGAGCGTAGATCTGATTAGATCCAATACTGCTTGAGTCTTCTGGGATGTGCTTGAAGTGTGTAAAGCTTGAGGTCTCCTTGTTGAAGCGATCCAGACCCTGTGTCTCTGTACCAATCCAGATTGTACCCTCACTGTCTTTGAGGAGTGCATATACTGTATGATCGCTAAAGCTAGTGGGGACAATATCCTCATTTGCATACAGAGTGAGTTTTCCAGTCTTGGGGTTTAGGTGGAAAAACCCACAACGAAAGGTACCAAGCCAGATCGAACTTTCACTAATTGGAAGAATCTTTGAGATGTAATTCCAACTCCAGTCCACTTCGGAATCATCAGAGGTAAAACTACTATAATCTCTCGTGATTGGATCTAGAACACTGGTACCACCCCCAATAGTTCCAAACCAGATCTGGCCATTTTCACCCTCTGCAATTGAGAAGATACCATCTGACAAAAGGGAAGTAGTGCTGCCAGGGTTAGCCTTTATGTGCTCAAATCGGATGAGCCCGGGAGAATATTTACTAACCCCTCCAGCATGCGTACCTATCCAGACATTTCCCTGGGGATCCAAATAGCTCGCTTGAATGATATCATCTTGAAGCGCATCTATCTTGTTGCGATTGGCCCGGAAGATATGAAAAATTTCCGCGTCTGGATTATATCGAGTTACCGCCTGAACGCTCCCAATCCATAGGTTCCCAACTTTATCCAGTGTTAAGTTATCGATTGCTGCGATCATTCCCTCGGTCTTGGATTGCTCCCAATTTAAAGCACGATCCAATCCGGTTTCAGGATCAAATTTCAAGAGTGTCCATCCAAACACTCCCACCCAGAGACAGTTTCTACTAGTATCGGCTTGTAAACAACTGACATATGTGGAACTATTTTTTACTGTTTCCTTGATAATTTCCACTTTGAAATCAGTTGTAGAAAAACGTAGAAGACTCGAATTTTCTGTTCCCACCCACATCGTTCCCACTGGAAATTCGGCCAGAGCCATAATATGACGGGTTGTCTCAGAAATAGATGCATCTTTAAATAGTTGAATTTTGTTAAATGAGTTGCTTGCAGGATCATATTTACATAATCCATTTTTAGTACCAATCCATAGCACACCGTTTGAGTCTAGAAAGAGAGTTTCGATATAGTTGCTAGGCAGTGATGTTGAGTCTGATGGATCGTGTTGAAAGCGTATGAAGTTTTCTTCAGATTTATTGTATTTGGCTAACCCAGCATCCATGGTCCCAACCCAGAGTGAGCCCTCTTGATCTTCACAAAGTGAGCTAATTCTGTAACTGGGAATACTCCCTTGATCATCTAAATCAGGTAGGAAAATTTTGAATGTCTTCCCATCGTATCGATTCAGCCCAATTCGAGTTCCAAACCACATGAATCCATCTTGGTCTTGAAGAATCGTATACACCGAATTCTGTGAGAGACCGTCTTGACTTGTTAAATTCTCAAATTTTACGGGTAGATCTGTCGCGTTTAACGGAAATGAAAGCCAGGGAATGATAAGGAATGAAAATAGTATATACAGGGATGCTGCACACAAAGTCTTAAACAACTTTGATATTTTTATGTGTTCAAACATTTCCCCGATAGATTGCATGAACTATTTCCCACAAATATTGCTGTAAATAATAGCTTTAAGCTAATTTAATCCAGCAAAAGGACAACTGAAAACGAAGCAGATGAATTGCTGGACAAACAATAAAGAGCTACTAATGAGGCAGGTAGAAATTATTTTAAGCCCATGATTAGTAAATTTATTACCAAAATATTTGGGACCAGTTCAGATCGCGAAACAAAGCAGCTTGAACCTTTCGTCCAACAGATCAATGAAAAATATGAATCCCTTGCTGAAGCGACTCAAGAGACCTTGATCGCCCAAACTGAAGCCTGGAAATCAAGGATCAGTAGTGAGACTACGAGCTTGCAGGAAAAGTTGGAAGCAGAAGGTAAGGACCACAAAGAGATCAGCGGAGCTGTCTATGAGTTCGAGCAAGAAATCCTAGCCGAGATCCTGCCTGAAGCCTTCGCGGTGGTGAAGCGAGGCGCAACACTCCTTATGGGCCAAGCCATTAAGGTGACTGGACAGGAGATGACCTGGGATATGATCCCATACGATGTTCAACTTATGGGGGCAGTTGTACTTCACCAGGGAAAAATCTCTGAGATGAAGACAGGTGAAGGTAAAACCCTAGTTGCCACCATGCCCATCTATCTAAACGCATTGGTGGGAAAGGGTGTTCACATTATCACCGTCAACACCTATCTGGCTGAACGCGATTCTCAATGGATGGGTGCCTTACTTAAATTTGTAGGTCTTACGGTAGGTGTCATTCTTAATGAAATGGATCCTTCAACCCGTAAGGGGATGTATGCCTGTGATGTAACATATGGGATTAATAGTGAATTTGGCTTTGACTATCTCCGTGACAACATGTCCATTAATAAGCAGGACCAGGTTCAACGTGGACACTACTATTCCATCGTTGATGAGGTTGATAGTGTTCTCATTGATGAGGCCCGAACGCCACTGATTATTTCCGGTACAGTGGACTCTCCCATTGCTCAACGTTACACAGATTTAAGACCACTTGTTGATAGTCTTATGCATAAACAGTCTCAATTGGTAAACACCTTCGTTAGCGATGCTGAGAAGCTGCTGGAGGATCCAGAAAAAGAATACGATGCCGGTGAATTGATTCTGAAAGCGCACCGTGGAAGTCCAAAACATCGCCGTCTGCAAAAACTCTATCAGGAACAAGGTATTCAGAAGTTGAGACAAAGAGTCGAGAATGACTATCTTCGTGACAAACGCATGCACGAGTTGGATGAACAGCTATATTTTGTTATCGAAGAGAAACAAAATAGTGTTGATCTTGCTGATAAAGGTAGAGAAGCACTTTCTCCCAATGACCCTGATCGATTTGTTATTCCAGACCTGCCAACTTTATTGACTGAACTGGATTTGGATACGGATCTCTCTATTGAGGATAAAAATGAGCAGAAAGAAAAGCTTTACGCCCTCCACGGAGAACGGTCAGATACGATCCATAATTTGAGCCAACTACTTAAGGCATATTCACTTTTTGAAAAAGACGTGGATTATGTTGTCCAAGAAGGCAAGGTTATGATTGTGGATGAGTTTACCGGTCGAATCATGCATGGTCGTCGCTATAGTGATGGTCTTCACCAAGCTTTGGAAGCCAAAGAGAAAGTCCAGATCGAGAAAGAGTCCCAGACTTTAGCTACCATTACCCTTCAGAATTATTTTCGTCTGTATAAAAAATTAGCCGGTATGACTGGTACAGCTGTGACTGAGGCTGAGGAATTTTTCTCAATTTACAAATTGAATGTTGTTGAAGTTCCCACCCATCAACCTATCGTTCGTGCCGATGAGAATGATCAAATCTACAAAACCCGTCGTGAAAAATTTAATGCGGTTATTGAAGAGATTATAGCATCCCATAAAGTAGGCCAGCCAGTACTTGTTGGAACCATTACGGTTGAAATTTCAGAGACCCTTTCTAGAATGCTCAAACGACTGAAAATCCCGCACAATGTACTTAATGCCAAACAGCATGGTCGCGAAGCAGAAATTGTAGCCCGTGCCGGTCAGGCACATGCTGTGACCATTGCTACAAACATGGCTGGTCGAGGAACAGATATCAAGTTGGGACCTGGTGTTAAAGAATTAGGTGGCTTAAAGATCCTTGGTACAGAACGCCATGAATCTCGACGAATTGATCTACAGCTTAGAGGCCGCTCAGGTCGTCAGGGTGATCCTGGGGCATCTAGATTCTACCTGAGTTTAGAAGACGATCTGATGCGTCTCTTTAGCTCAGACCGAGTAGCTGGTGTTATGGATCGTCTTGGACTACAAGAAGGAGAAGTTATTGCCGCTGGAATGGTTACCAAGGCGGTTGAGCGAGCTCAGAAGAAAGTTGAAGCTCGAAATTTTAGTATCAGAAAACATCTCCTTGAATATGACAATGTGATGAACCAGCAACGAGAAGTTATCTATGACCGACGCCAGGCAGCCTTGGATGGCGCAGACCTGAAGGAAGAGTTCAACGAGGTCATTGAAAATTATGTCGATAGTGTTGTTGAAAAATATACTGAGATGGAAATAGATAAAGACCTTTGGGATTGGCCTGGTCTGCAGACTGATCTTAATACCACAGCCATGGTTCAGTTATCGGACACGCTATCTGCAGATCTAGATCCTGATAAACTAGGCAAGATGGTTCAGAAACTATTAATTTCCTCCTATGACGAAAAGGCAGAAATCACAGGTAGCTCTGAAAATTTTAGTCGTTTGCAGCAGTTTGTTTATCTGAGGGTGGTTGACGAGAAATGGCGTGAACATCTCTATGAGATGGACCAAATGAAAGAGGGTATTAACCTTAGAGCTGTGGGTCAGAAAGACCCGCTCATTGAGTACAAAAAAGAGGGCTATCAGCTATTTGTCAAAATGCTGGATCAAGTCGATCGTGAAGTGCTCAAGCTGTTCTTCCATGCCAGGATTGTCGATGAGCGTGAGAATAAGATGAGAGGCGCACGAAATCTTTCATCCCAACATGCTGAATCTTCAAATATGGGTTTTTTGAATGCACTCCCTCAGAATGAAAATTCAGAAGGGGCTTCGCAATCTCAAGGTAGACCGCCCCAAAAACAACAGCCCATCTCAGTTGGAGAGAAGGTAGGACGTAATGATCCATGTCCTTGTGGCAGTGGCAAGAAATTTAAAAAATGCCATGGTTAAATAGGCATTTTCTCCCATAAAATATTTCTGTAGATCCGAAGCCTGAGGCTCTCGAAGGCAGAGGAATTCCTAAGGGATATTTCGAGAACCCTGTGCTGAGCTTGTCGAAGTGCTCAATGTCAATAATCGCATAAATTGTCTGGGCTTTTTGTTGCTTCGGCCTGATCACAATATATCTTCATACGCTTTTTACAAGCCGCGGTGGCGGAATTGGTAGACGCGCTAGATTTAGGATCTAGTAAGCTCAGCTTGTGGAGGTTCGACCCCTCTCCGCGGTACTCGACTTCACTCTGCAAGAGTGAAGTCGACCACGTCATAGCCGAACAACAGAGAGGCGACGACGGGTCTAAATATACATCAACAAATATGCAGAGTTACGTCACAGCAGGCATGAGGTCTAAACATGTACTATGTTTATATTCTTGAATCTATATCATCAGCTGGACATTTCTATACGGGCAGAACAATAAATATCCATCGAAGATTGCAGGAACATAACCGTCATAAACACGAATACACATCCTGATATAAACCGTGGAAATTAAAAACATATATAGCGTTTGGATCGGAAGAACAGGCTGTGAAATTTGAAAAATATCTAAAAACACCTTCGGGTAGAGCTTTCGCTAAGAAAAGACTCTAAATATCCTACTATATCATTATTAGATAGGGATATATATTAATGATATAGATGTTTTCTCAATCAATGGCGCTAAAATCCTACAAATAGTGATGTAAGATGTATAATAACAAGTAGATGGAATGCTTGATATTTAGGTGGCATAATATTGGTCACATTAAACAACATGAATGAGGTAATCTTGAATAATACCGTTTGGCGATTCAGAGAACCGAACAGCGAAATATCTCATTTAAACTGACATTGGACAATTAAATCATGGAGTCAATTATGAGAAAAACCTCGATCATATTAACAATTATCCTTACTGGGCTCATGGCCAGCGCATATGGGCAATCATCAATTAGTAATGATATTCACATAGACAGTGGAGAGAAAGTTGTGAGAAAGGTCTCCTCTGTAAGTGGAGATATCTCCATCGGTAAGAAAGCCAAAGTTGAATCAACGATTACCACGGTAAGTGGTGACGTTGAGATTGGGGCAAAGGCTCGGGTTGAAAATATTAAAGTTGTCAGTGGTGATATCTCAATTGCTAAAGGTGCCAGAGTAGAAACATTGGTTACTGTGAGTGGTGATGTCCACTTATACGGAGAGAATGATGTGAAGGGCTCTCTTGAAACTGTAAGTGGGGATATTAATTGTGAATCAGGTTCATCCATTGACGAGGGACTCACAACAGTAAGTGGTGATATTGAGCTAGATGACACCTTCTTGAAGGGAGATATGGTCACTGTTTCAGGAGATATTTCTCTTTTCAATGGGACAGTTATTAATGGCGATATCATTATCAAACGGAAATTGAGCACCTCTCAATTCAACATGGGAAAATTAAAGGTAATAATTGATCTAAACTCTATTGTGAAGGGCTCAGTGAGAGTAACTGAACCGAATACCAATGTCATCGTTTACTTATCTAATGGTGGTAAGGTTGAGGGCGAGGTTATTAATGCAGAGGTCCGAAAACAATAGGTCTTTCATTCACCTAAGTTTAAAGGAATCTCAACCATGAAATATCTCGGAAATCAACTTACACTACTCTGCATACTACTCCCACTAATGGCCTGGAGCGCGGACCAAGATATTTCAAAGAGACAGAAACGAAGCATCTCAGCTCAGCATCTCAATGGATCCAGCATAGAAATTGACGGTCGTCTGAATGAGGCAATTTGGGATGAAATCCCTCGCCAGGGAGACTTCTTACAGAGAAATCCAGATGACGGATCTAAACCGACACAACGGACTGATTTTGCCGTGGCGTATGATGAATCTTTTCTCTACGTTGGTATTCATGCCCATGATGATGATCCATCCGCAATCACTGGAATTTTAACTCGCCGAGATGAATCTTCACCTTCCGATTGGGTTTATATTTCTATCGACAGCTATCATGATAATCGAACGGCATTTGAGTTTGGTCTAAACGCAGCCGGCGTGAAACAGGATCTCAGGAGATATGACGATACAAATGCTGATTT